>JBGPQJ010000026.1:0-24010 GCA_041488995.1 Anaerolineae bacterium | reverse complement strand
GAGGCTGTCCCTGTGCGGGCTGGACCAGTTTATCTCTCTCGTGAAGGCGGCCTTCTGACCGTAATCACAGCAGTCGATCAGCTGACGCTATTGAGATACGAAGAACAAAATTGATCGTGTGCCACTCCAAATCAATGGGCGAAGTCCGCCGTCGGCATTGGCGCAGGCGCCCAGCCTGTCCCCCTAATGCGCGCGCACTGGCAGGAGGAGATCAGCAAACGGCTGACGCGGCTGGAAGCCAAGACCGGAAAATCAAGTGTGAAACGCAAGAAATAATGCATGTGATCAGAGTTCGGGCATCCGATAACTCCTGAAAGGGCTTTTAACCGATCCTGGCCAAACATGTATCTTTGTCGAAGCGGTCCAGCCTTGTGTCAACAAACGCCTGACACTGATTGATTGGAGAACGATCATGAACATGAAAGAACATATCCTGACAGCGCTGAGAGAGCAATTCAATCGCTGGGAAGAACTGCTCGCGAGCATGAGCGATGAGCAAATCACTGCCCCGCATTTGCCTTCCCATTGGTCCATCAAAGATGAAATCGCCCATTTGAGGGCATGGCAGCAGCGTTCCATCGCACGGTTGGAAGCCGCTCTGTTCAATCGGGAACCTGAGTTTCCCAAGTGGCTTCCAGAGTTAGACCCGGATTCGGAAGGCAATACGGATCAGACTAATGCCTGGATTTATGAAACCTACCGTGAACAGCCCTGGTCAAAGGTACATCAGAATTGGAGAGAAGGATTTCTACGGTTCCTGGATTTAGGCGAGGGGATTCCTGAAAAAGACCTGCTGGATGCAGGAAGATACCCATGGCTGGAAGGACACCCTCTTGCTTTCATTCTCCTGGCTTCTTATCACCATCATCAAGAGCATCTTGAAAAATTGATTGCCTGGCTGCGTGAACATGGGAATAGGAAGATCGTCGGATGAGTGCGACACCAGGCCCATCCATGAAAATGGATTTTAAGAAATATCATTCAAGATACAGCAAAATGAAAGGCTCCTCAGTCAACAAAGCCGCCCAACACCGCCCCCTTCGGGTGTGCTGCGCGAGGGACGCTTCTCGCTCACCTGCCCAACACAGGTGCGGGTCGTCCCTACGGGATACTGCGCGATGAATGATATCTCCTGCGGGGATAATGCTGCAAACCGTTGGGCGGCTCTACACATGATCCTTGTGAATTAAATCCCAAAATTGCATATCTGCCAACAATTTCGTATACTGAATAACGAGCGCGGGGTACGCTGCGGGGTAACTGGCCGGTCTTTCTCTCAGGGTGTCGGTTCCAAAAGCGACTCGGCCTTCACCCGACGCGTCGCTGAGCTCGACCGTTAGGCTGTAACGTGCATGGCAGATGAAAGAAAGGGAAGTGCTTATGAGATGATTCAAGATGCAGGAGGAAGGGAGGGGTTTTCTATCGCTGCAGGGGAACCTAATCCAAAAAAAACGTAACCATCTAATTCAGCACCAAAGGAGATAACACTCATGGCTACAATCAAGATCGTCCCGGGTTTCAAGCCAACCACATCAGGCTTCCACTTTCCGAACTCGTTTGATCACGTACCTGATCTGACCATCGATTTTCTGGGTCAGAAGATACCGATTGGCGATGCTCACAATGGGTTGTGTGGCGGAATGGTGTTTGCGGTTCGTGACTTTTTTGAAGCGGGGATCCCTGTGTGGCCCGATACGGCTTCCCCTTCATCAGGACCTTTGTTTGACTACATAGTGAAGCGGCTGTTCGACAGTTTCGACCTCATTCTTCCTCCCCCTCCTCTCCCTCCCCCTTTGGTTCCCCCTTTCTCTCCCCCTTTCTCCACCCCTACACCCCCCTTCGGCCCTGGGCCTGCCACTTACATGTGGCTGATGAACCCGGGTCTACCCGATCACGAAACGGTGGCGAGTAATACGTGGTTTGCTCCTCGCGGCAGAGCCTGGATCATGATCAATGATCAATGGCCGAAGATCATGGCAGATATCGATAACGGCCGGCTTTCTCCGATAGGGTTGATCGAGCTCAAGTCGTTGGATCCGACCCAAATGGGCAATAATCATCAGGTTCTCGCCTGGGGATACAAGTTGGATGGCACTGATCTGACGATTCACGTCTATGACCCAAACATTCCCAACGACGACAGCGTTACAATGTCTCTCAGTATCGCAGATCCGCAGCACACCACAGACGTCACCTATTCGGATCCGACTATTAAAATATGGTGTTTTTTTCATCCCGAGTATAGCTTCTCCTCTCCGCCCCCTCCGCCCCCACCTCCGACCCCAACCCCAATCCCGAATAAATGTTTCATCGCGACGGCGGCATACGGATCTCCGCTGGCGCCAGAAGTGGATTTCCTCCGTCACTTCCGCGACAACGTTATAAGAAAGACCCGGTCCGGTGCAGAATTCTATGATCGCTTTTATGAGCAGTATTACCGAGTGAGCCCGCCAATCGCTGACCTAATGCGGCAAGACGAGAAATTGCGGGATGTTATAGAATGGTCACTCGTCACTCCGATTGTGAACTATTTCCAACTCGCATTGCGCTTCCCGATAACTGATGTCGACGCAGATATCGAAACAATGCAGGAGCCTTGGAAGTCGTTCCTTACAGAGTTGCGCGAAGGTTTAGAAAAGTGGGCTGGATCGATTGAGTTACCGTACGACTTCAATAATCTTGCGGCCATAGATGCGGCAGAGGAGATTCGGATTGTCATGAGCTACTTGTTACGTCAGAGCAAAACGCGGAGTGCTTATCTCGATCACTTGGCAGAACTCGGTCGGATTCCATTGAAGGCCAACCCGGACGAAAGTAGAGAGATCGTGGAAAGGCTGCGATCTTCTGGGCGCTCCGATGCTGAGATTCAGCGGATTATCGGGGTGGACGCGTCCCCATAAGATGGGAGAGCTCACCTGGCTTAGCCACCGGCTCCACCCCGTTCGAGCCCAGAAACCCGGCCCGCCGGGGCGAAACGGCCCGACCGCCTTCCCCTACGCAGCGCTTCGGAGACGCTTCGCAGTCGGCGCGGCGCGCAGCGCACAATTTGCATAGTTACGTACCATAATGATTGTGGCATCCTGCCATCACGGCGGCAGGTGAAGCGGAGCGTTGTGCGCCCCGCCCTTTTTTAAGTCGGGAGGCAAATAATGAACCAAAGACGATTGATAAACAAACTGCTCGCATTCGTGCTGATTATCAGTCTGACGCTTGGTTGCAGGTTTTTGACCTCACTGGCCGCGACTCCTGACCCAAACCTGGAACTCCCCACTCTGGCTGACCCCTCGAGCCCGGGTATCTCCAGCCTCAGTAACGCAACGGCAGCTGACCTGGCCAACCAAATCACGCGCGACGACGCCTCCTTGATCCAGTCTTTTGAAGCCGTGCAGGAGGCACTGGCACGCGGAGGCATCGCCACCGTGGATGTGAATGGTGTCTACGTAGCTGCCTACCTGCCAGCCTCCCCGATGCCGGTTACCCATCCGGATGTACTGGCTCTGACGCTGGAGGCGCGCGACCGCGAAAACTCTTATCGTATGACTGTGGATGAATTTGCACAGGCGCTGAACGACCTGGGCTGGCCCTTCCGCCCCAACCCCTCGCCAGGTGAACAACTGATCGATTTTCTGGCAGCGTGGATCAACGCGGCCGGGGAGAGCCCTTCCGACCCGCAAAGTTTCACCCCCTTGTTCCTGGCAGAAATGGCCCGGCACCAGATCCCGGCGGTGGACTTGTCCTCCGGCGAGGCTGACCCTTCCCAGGCGCAGTTGAGCCTGTTGGAACTCCAACTTTTCTCCGCCGCTTTCGATCGGATCATGATCTTCCCGCAATCTTCCATTCCGCCAAACCAAACCGAAGCGCACCTGGCCAGTTTGAGCCTGATGAAAACGAACAGTACGCTGGCACAGGATGATCCCTGCAGCAAGTTCAAAAAGATCTTCTACGGACCCCTGGCCACTCTGCCCCTGCCAGAAGCTCTTGGCAAGCAATTGAGTGACTTTGGCATAACCTACAATGTGGGGGAGGCCCTGGGCAAGGTGATGGAAAAATATGGGATGAGCGGGGAACAATTTGGAAAAACCATGGCAGCGGTCAACGTCTTTGCCCGTATCTCGAAGCTGATCGAAATTTACTCTTCCTTGAGTGTAGAAGTAAAGGTGGTGGGGGATAACCCGGTCCACAAACCACTGGAAGGCGAACCGAATCTTGAAGTCGAATTTGACGCCAAGGTGGGGGTGAGCGATGAGGATTGGAAGAATTACCAGCAAAAATACGGTGAATTAGGCATGGCAGCCGACCGCATCGCGCGTGACTGCCTATCCACGCTGGGCATACCCACCCTCGCCAACACGAGCGATATCGCCAAAGCGGTGGAGGGCTTCGCGGTCGAGTGGCGCATCACCTCAGGATCCCCAGAACATGCCTATGATTCGGAAGCGGATCTGCAAGATCAAAGTTGCAGTTATCACCTGGGCAGGCTGCGCTGCAAGTTGGCGTCCTTTTCGGACCACAGCGCCAAATCTTCTTACCGCCTGGACGTCATCCAAAGTAAGCCACCTGAGACGCAAGCAGTGCACGAGAGTGGTGTTCTGGAGAGTTCCGACGTGAAGGTTTGCGCGGCGGTGGACGCCAGCGAAGCGCCGAGCCTATCCACTTTTATCAACGGAGCCATGGGAGGAGTGGGGATCGCTGATCCGATCGCTGAACTTGCGGGCGGCATGATCCTTAAGCTCGGCAAGCCCGAAGGCTGCACCAGGCTGGGAGTCACCTTTCACGTCCAAAGGGGCTGGAAGGTGGAAAGCTGGAATGATGTGTCCTTGCCTGGAACCACTTTCAAATGGACCGGGGGTCTGAGCTGCGGTTCACCCTACGGGCCGTGGGAATTAAAAGCGGATGGGACGACTTCTCAGGGTGGAACAATTTCTCAAACCATCAAGATCCCGTTTTCCGAGGATGGAAACACAACAGCAACTTATCATGAGCATGTAACACTGCCAATCGCAGGGATGGTTGGAGACTATAATGGTACCCCCAGAGTGACGATCATCCCCGTTCCAGGAGGCTATCGAATGGATTTTGAGTCTTTTCGTTATACCGGTAGTACTTGTGTCGCGAACAACCCATGTCAGCCATATGATAAAGTCAAAAATGCGTGGACTGCCAATATTGTCCCGGCAGATCCAGGTCAGTGCCCCAAGCCATGAGGTAAAGCTCAGCTTCTCACCGGTTGTGCTCCCCGCCCTTTTTCAACCCGGGAGGCAAATAATGAAACAAGGACGATTAATAAACAAACTGCTCGCATTCGTGCTGATAATAAGCCTGACAATAAGAGGCCATCAAGACCGCGATCATTGATTCCCAATCAGGCGACACGCAAGGCGTAAACCAGGCTGAGCATGATACGACCGAAATGCTGCGGGAGCAGAGTGGGGCGCGTGCCGCTCTCGGCGATCAGGCCGATGCAATCTTTATGCAGATGGATCTGGCCAAGGCCGCCGCCTAACGAGCGTGCACCCGGCTGGTGGGATTCGTCCCGGCAAAAAGAGTTGACACCATGCTCAAACAAATCCTGCTAAATCAGCTTTCTCTCGTCCCACCCACCAGCCGGTAACGACAGACGTGAGCCCGGCCAAAGGCTTTCGATACTACAAGCATCTCGGAAGCCTTTTTCTCCCATTGACAAATAGACAATCATCTATATAATATCAAAATGGCACAATTCGACCCTGTCCTCTTTGCCAAAGCCCTGGCCGATGAGACCCGGCAGAAAATCATGAAACTCTGCTGCTGCAAGTGGCTCTCGGTCAGTGCGATCGTTGAGCAACTGAGCGTCACTCAGCCGACGGTCTCGCATCACCTATCTATACTGCGCGAGGCCGGGCTGGTTGAGGTCCGCGAGGATGGCAAGCAGACGTTCTACAAACTAAACCAGAAGCGCATCACTGTCTGCTGCGGGCAGCTACAGGCGAATTTTACCTCCGAGAATGGGCTCGTCGAAACCGTGTCATAGTCTCTTTTTTTGACCTGATATATAGACTTCTGTCTATTTGATAAATTCTCAAACTGGAGGAAGAAATGACCCAAAACCCCACCCCCATCCACGAGAGCGTCCGCGAATATTATGCGACGCAGTTCCGTGCGTCACAACCGTGCTGCGGCGACTCCTCGAGTTGTTGCGATTCGAAGAACATCCTCTATCCCGTTGAATTGCTCACCGACCTGCCAGACGATGTTGCCAGCTTCAGCCTGGGATGCGGGAACCCATTTGCTCAGGCGGGACTGAAACCCGGCGAAATCGTCCTGGACCTCGGGTCTGGCGGCGGGCTGGACTGTTTCCTGGCTGCCAAGCAGGTCGGCGAGACGGGTCACGTCATCGGCGTGGACATGACGCCGGAAATGCTTGAACGCGCCCGCGCCGCCGCATCCCGGCTCGGGTTCCCGAACGTCGAGTTCCGCGAAGGTTATCTCGAAAAACTGCCAGTCGAAGATGCCAGCGTGGATGTGGTCATCTCGAACTGCGTCATCAATCTCTCGCCCGATAAACCGCAGGTTTTCCGCGAAGTATTCCGCACGCTCAGGCCGGGCGGAAGCGTCGCTGTCTCGGATATTGTTACCGATGGCCCACTGCCGGAGGAATTGCAGAAAAACATGGCTGCCTGGGACGCGTGCATGGCCGGCGCGCTGGATGTGAGCGAGTACATTACCGGTCTGACTGATGCAGGTTTCACCGATGTCAAAGTCCAGCCGAAAGGCGACGCCCGCGACCTCATCGAGGCTGTCGGACTGAAAGGGAAAATCTTCTCCGCGACGATCACGGCCCGGAGGCCAATGTAATTGGGGTACTTGGGAATTCCCGTGATATTAGGAAAGATATGCCCCTTCACCACGGCGACGCCCAGAGAAGCTGTAATTGTTCATCCTGACAAAGATGCGAGGATAGTATGATTGATTTTGCTTCCATTACAGCAGCACCGAAGATTCTTCCAACGACACACCGTCTTACCACTCGAAATCGCTGGGACCACTTCTTGGCGCGCGTGGGCGTGAAGCGCGGCGAACACCGTGTGGAACCCGGTCTATATGCTCTGGGGAACCCCACGCCTGATTCGCCGGTTTTCGTCACTGCGAATTACACACTCAGTTTTGACGCATTGCGTTCATCGCTGGAAGGGATTGACGGTTATATCCTGGTGCTGGATACCCTGGGTATCAACGTCTGGTGCGCGGCAGGAAAAGGGACCTTCGGTACGAACGAAATTGTGTTAAGAGTTATGGTCACCCGGCTTGGCGAAGTCGTCGATCACCGGATATTGATCCTGCCCCAGTTGGGTGCTCCCGGTGTGGCCGCCCACGAGGTTAAAAAGCGCACCAGTTTCCAGGTCGAGTATGGTCCCGTGCGGGCAGTTGATCTGCCCGAGTATCTCAAAACGCACAAGGCAACGCCGGAGATGCGGCACGTGGAATTCCCACTGCGCGACCGTCTGGTGCTGGCTCCGGTAGAATTTGTCCAGGTTATCTTGCCTATGCTGGCTGTGGCAGTTGTCCTGTATTTTGTGGGAGGTCTCGTGTCCGCCTTGGCCGCGGTGGCTGCCGCCATGGCCGGGGCCGTTCTTTTCCCCTTGCTGCTGCCCTGGCTCCCGACGCATAACTTCAGTACGAAAGGTTTCATCCTGGGCGGGCTGGTAGCCCTGCCGTTTGCCCTGTCTGTGTTTCTCCGGCATCCCGACTGGGCCTGGTGGCGTCAGGTTGGGCAGGCTTTGGAGTTCCTGCTGGCCATGCCGGCCGTCACGGCTTTCCTGGCGCTCAATTTCACCGGCTCGACCACGTTCACCTCGCGCAGTGGTGTGAAGCGGGAGATGTTTGCCTACATACCTGCGATGGCCTGGACCTTCGGGATTGGAATTCTCCTTGCCGTATTTTTTGTGTTCGTCCGTTGATTGGAGAGCGATTATGTTGAACACTTATGAAGTCAATACCCTCGTCTATGATCCGGAACTTTGCAACGGATGCGCCATGTGCGTGGCAGTCTGCCCGCATGCCGTATTTGAGATGGATGGCCGCCTTGCCAAATTGACGAATGCCCAGGCTTGCATGGAATGCGGGGCCTGCCAGTTAAATTGTGTTACCGGCGCGATCACAGTCGAAAGCGGCGTGGGTTGCGCCGCGGCCATGATCCGCGCTGCCTTGACGGGCCAAAAAGAGGCCACGTGCGATTGCGGTTAGGCCATGCAATTTACAGCAATTGCCCTTTACCGAATAGGAGTAGAACTGGATGGATGACAGTAAACGAGGGTTCCAGGAAATCTACGATGCCTTTCAGCCGAAAATTCTTCGCTATTTGATCCACCTGGTTGGCGATAGTGAGGCGGAAGACCTGACTCAAGAGGTTTTCGTAAAAGTTCACCGGGCATTGGAAGACTTCAGAGGCGAGGCCAAGTTATCCACCTGGCTCTATCGAATTGCGACCAACGCCGCTTTGGACAAATTCCGCAGCCCATCTTTTCAACAAGTTACTCAGTTAAGATTATCGGATGATTTAATTGAGAAAGATGAAAGCGAGATTGATGACAGAGTTGTTTGTATGCAAGAGAATAAGCCTCTGGTTGAGCAGCAACTTGTCCGGAAGGAAATGAACGATTGCATTCGGGGTTTTGTTGAAAAACTCCCGAACGACTATCGGACGGTCCTTGTGCTCAGTGAGTTCGAAGGGCTAAGGAACAAAGAGATTGCTGAAATTCTGGGGGTGACACTGGATACCGTCAAAATCAGATTGCATCGGGCCAGGGAAATGCTAAAAGAAGAACTGAGGAATAATTGCGATTCTTATTGGATCGAAGATAATGAGTTCCTACCCGAACTGAAGGTTCTTTGATTCAGAACAACATAACACCACCGTCCCGCAGGTTGCCGTTGGGAGTTTAAGCCTCTCAGGACAAACCTGCGGGACGTTTTTAATTACAGGGGTGTATCTATTTTTTATGAATTCCGTCTCTAAGGGTGGAAAGGAGACAACACACCATGGAATTAGATAGTCGAATCAAAGCGTTGATTGCGGTGGGGGCTTCCATCACTGCAAACTGCCAGCCGTGCTTGAAATCCACGGCAGCAATGGCTCTTGAAAGCGGAGCCAACAAGCAGGAAATCGCGGAAGCAATCGAAGTCGGGAAAAGGGTTCGAGGAGGAGCAGCCACTAAAATGGACAAATTTATCCTCGACCTGAATTACGCAGTCCCCACTCCTGGGGCTGTAAGCAATGGAGGCTGTGGATGTGACTCGTCTGTAAAAACAACGATGGAAGGTAAAAATGGATAATATACAAATTTTGAACCGCAAATATGAAACAGTAGCCTGGGGGCTTTTAGCTATTCTCTGGGGCATAACAATCCTGTTCGACTTCATACCCTTTGGAGTTGGAGTCCTGGGGACCGGTCTGGTTGTGCTCGGAGTGAATATCGTTCGATCTCTCAATGATCTTCCGACGAAGAACGATAACACGGTTTTCGGGATACTCATGCTCGCGTGGGGTGGACTTGAACTCGCGCGTCCGATCCTGCGCATCCTCTTTGAGTCCGCTGATCTGGATTGGGTGATCTTCGCGATTCTGTTGATCGGGCTGGGCTTGTTTCTTTTCCTGCGCGGATTTCTGCGCTCGCGAAACATTGGGGGCGACTTTTCGTCAACGCGCGAAAGGAATAACAGCCATGGATCTTGAAAATGGCAGAAACTTATTCCGAGGCATTCTGATCCTGATTTCCGTTGCAATTGCCTATTGGGTTGACGTCAATGCCGGGCTTGCACTTGCAGTCTTCGTGGGCCTGATGACCTTGCAAAGCATCTTCACCGATTGGTGCCCCGCAGATTTAATCTTGCGGCCATTGGGGTTGAAGAGGAAACTCGAAAGCCAAAAATGAGCTCTGTTGATCCAGGCTCTGGATGGAGGCTTGGGGAAGGCCTCCATCCGAAACCTGGGGCTGGCTGCCTTATGCTGGCGCGATACGCCAATCCGGGCATGTCTTGCCTGCCGGAAAGCTTGAGAATGGGCGGTGCGGCGGCTCTCCGTCCTGTCGCGCCGGCGCGGCGACCTGGAGACCACCGTGCGCCTGTGGGAAAAAGCTTCCGCCGAGGGGCACATCTACGCCCACATCGAGCTCTCCAAGCACTAATAGCACCGCGTGAAGGACCCGCTCTAAGCGCTGCGCTGGGCGAAGTCCGCCGAGGCACTGGCGAAGGCGCCCAGCCTGCCGCTCTACATGCGCGCGCACTGGCAGGAGGAGATTGGCAAACGGTTGAGGCGGCTGGAAGCTAATACTGGAAAATTACAGAGTACTGCGAAAATATCTAAAATAAATCTCGCTTTCAGCCCAACTCAAGGCAAGTAAAAGTTTAGTTAATAATGCAAGAAGCAGTAAATCGTCGTTTCTACCTGCTTCTTAACCGCTTTAGTTCAGCAATTTTTGCAAGGAACAGTGGGCGGGAAGCGCAAGAAATAACGCCAGTGATTGATGGTGAATTGAATTATGAGGTACAGGTTGTATAATGAAAGTCGATAACAATGATTTTTTGGGGTTTAGGTTAAGAGTGTCAACCTAGTTGTTAATTGGGCTGTTTTAAAGGATCATCATGAATCCTGCAATAGAATATATAGAAATTGTTGAAAAAATATTTATCCTATTTAAGGATTGTAAATCATCGTTTTATGACAATTTGAAGAGTATCGCAAAAATGCAAGAAACAATAATCACAGAACTCGCTAAAAAGGGACCAAGTCTTACAAAGGAAGAACTTGATGATCGGGCTATACACTATATGAAGAAAAATCCACATAATGGGAAGATGGATTCAATCGTAAAGACTTCGCAAAAAGAGTGGAAGGAAAGATTATCAGAAAATGGTGCAAATATCAACTTTATCGGGAATACGTGTTTAGTTTTATTCTATCAATTTTGGGAAGATCATTATAGAGAGGAAATCGCGAAAAATAAAGGTTTTGCAAATAAAGATGAATTGTAGAGTGATTTATTTGGAGATATTAATATTATTAGGCAATCAATAATTCATCATAAGTCAATTGCAAAGAAAGAAGTAAATAAATGCAGAATATTGAAGTGGTTTTCAGAAGGAGAAGAAATAATAATTGATGATCAAAAAATGGATGAGTTATTTCGTCTAATAAAAAGTGAAATAAATATGCTCGAATGAGAAGCAGCCCAACACCGTCTCCGGCGGACAGCGGCTCTGCCGCTGATGGTATGCTGCGCGATCCCCTACGGGGACGATGTCCCACTCCGCTACGCTTCGGGGATGATATCGCAAACCGTTGGGGTGCTAATTTTAGGTCGTTCGGAGCGACAAGAAAACTGGTTGATTACATTCCATATCGTTTGCAAATAAAGGGGAAGTTCGCTGTTGCATAAGTTCTTTAGTTGCAAGAGTAGGAGGAAGAATGTTTAATGACTCCAAAGGACCGATAGAACATTTCTCGTGGGGCAAATATGTTATTTGTGGTGTCGAGCACTCTGCTTCAGAAAAAGGACGAATCGGCGCCGGTAAGGATATTCGGCTCATTGATCAAGAAGTTACGGAATGGCACGAGAGGAAAGGGCATCAACTTACCTATTCCATGATCACGGGGATATATGACCAGGGGATTGAAGTGCTGATTATTGGAATAGGAGTAAATGGAGCAGTAGAATGTCCTGATGATGTAAAACAAAAAATTCAGGCAAAGGGGATCAGCCGAGTGATATTGGCATGCACTCCTGATGCCTGTGCGGCATATAACTCTCTGTTTCATCAGGGAAAACGGGTAGCATTACTGGCGCATGGTACGTGTTAACCTGTTGAGTCTGTGCCCATGACAGATGGCGGCGTGTTCTCACTTTCGGAGCAATAAATGACAACACGAGCATTTGACTTGAATATCGAAGAAGTTTTGGAAAACTGGAAAGTTGAACATGCCCTTCGAGAGATTATTGCCAATGCACTCGACGCGCTGCGAGATCCCCTACACCCTTAGGGTATTTCGCGGGAATCCTTGGACCCTGCAAGAGCATCAGGGCAGGCGAACGCCAAGGGCAGGCAGTGGGGACTGCGCAGCGTCCCGCCAAATTGGGTTTAAACTACGCCTAGGGAGTGTCCCGTTTCCCTGCTGAAGTACGGCGGGGTTTCGACTTTCTTCGAGCACTAACTGATCCCGCCCTCTGACGGTGGGATTCAGATTTTGGGATTTGTGCGGCAAGTCTGTTCTGCCTGCACCGTGCGCAAGCACAGGTGAGTTTATCAAAGCATCCGCGCCATGTCCGCTGGTGCTGGCTATGTGACAGCATTAGGATATTTGATATGACATAGCCCCAATTTGATATTGTCCATTATGGTACAATCCGCAAGAAAGGCTAAAAGCCTATATTGAGATGTACAAACCCCTTTCAGTGGTAAAGCCGGAACAACATAACCTATGGCAACGTTGGCATTACATACATCACCCGAGAAGTTATTGGTGTGTGTCAGTATTGACCACTGTATAAGAGACAGGCATTACAACAATGGGGGAGAAGGGAGATCATCTACTGGGCCGAGAGTGATTTCCGCTACTCATATTTTTATGAACTAAAATAAATTAAAAATCACGTGAAACTTGCAAAAATTTGATGAGGAGGCTTCAATGAAATTACGGAATTGGAATTGGCTAGCTATCTTGGTCATGTTAGGCCTAGGTGTTGCGGCTTGTTCGTCTCCAGGCGCTTCAGAGAGTGGCGCTGCCAATGGCGGTACCATTGTCGTCGGTCTGCAGGCCGAACCCGTCACTCTCGATGCGCAGCAAATGTCCGACTACAACTCTACCCGGGCGGGGCGAAACATCTTTGATGCCCTGTTGCACTTCAAGGATGAGAGCACCGAGGTGGAGCCAGCCTTGGCCGAGAGTTGGGACATCTCCGCTGATGGCAAGGTCTATACCTTCCATCTGCGCCAAGGGGTCAAATTCCACGATGGCACTGATTTCAACGCGGATGCGGTAGTCTTCAGCTACGAGCGTCAATTCGACCCGAACCATCCCTATCACGATACAGGCGAATTCGCGTATGCCGACTTTACGTTCAGCATGGTGGATAAGATCGAGAAAGTGGATGACTTCACTGTTCGCATCTCGCTGAAAGAACCATTTGCGCCCTTCCTAGCTAATATGGCCATGCATTCGGCTACCATCGTAAGCCCGACGGCGGTCAAGAAATATGGCCGGGACTTCTCTAAAAACCCGGTCGGCACCGGTCCCTTTAAATTCGTGAGTTGGAAACCAGGCATTGAGATTGTGCTCGAAAAGAACCCAGATTACTGGGGTGGCGCGCCTAGCGTGGACAAGGTAATCTACCGCCCGATCATTGACGATCAGGCCCGTTTGAATGAACTGGAAGCCGGTAGTGTAGACTTCATTGTGAATATTCCCCCAGACGATCTGGCCCGCCTTAAAGCAGACACACGATTTACCACGGTGGAGCAACCAGGCATGCATACGTGGTATGTCGTTTTCAATTGCCAGAAAGCGCCCTTTGACGATGTAAGGGTGAGACAAGCAGTGAACTATGCTATTGATCGCCAGGCCATTGTTGAGGGCATCCTTCAAAACACTGGCACATTGGCCAACAGTCCGCTCCCGCCAGTTTTGTGGAGCTACACTTCTGACGTACAAAGCTACGAATTTAACCAGGAAAAGGCCAAGCAACTTTTGACTGAGGCAGGTTATCCCGATGGTCTTTCGATTAACTTCTGGGTACCAACCTCCGGCTCTGGCATGCAACAGCCAGTGGCCATGGGCCAGGCTATCCAAGCGGATTTGAAAAAAGTGGGGGTTGATGTCAAGATTGAGACCTTTGAATGGGGTACCTATCTGGACAAAACCATCGTTGAAGATGCCCAGACGCTGCCTGAGATATTCCAAATGTCCTGGATCGGCGACAACGGCGACCCAGACAACTTCCTTTACATCTTATTGAGCGGCGATCAATATCCGCCTAACGGCTTCAACCTTGGCCATTGTAAAGACGATGCAGTGGACAAGATATTGCGCGAGGCGCGCACCACTCTTGACCAGGCCAAACGGACTGAACTTTACGTTCAGGCTCAAAAGATGCTGGTGGAGGATGCCTTCTGGGTTCCGATAGATCATGAAACGCAGATTGTGGTGATGAAGAACAGCATCAAGAACTTCAAGCTTCATCCCACCGGCGACTTCCGCTTCCGAGATATTTTGGTCGAGCCATAGCTGAAGTTGACAATACAGCCAGGCTACGCTACCTTGAGTCTCGTTTGAGCAGGAAAACTTGGTGGCGATTCCCGACCTGATGAGCCCACCATTTATCGCCCCGCGTGTGGTTTTTGTCCGCCTGGCGCGAGCCGCACGCGGGGGCATTGCCTTATGTTCAGGAAATATGTTTATGACAGGCTACATAATTCGGCGGATATTGGCGTTAATTCCTGTATTGCTCGGGGTCTCCTTTCTAGTCTTTCTCATCTTGCAGCTGGCACCCGGTGATCCGGCGCTCATTATCCTGGGACCAAAAGCCAACGCGACATCACTGGCGCAGTTGCGACACGATCTGGGCCTGGATCAGCCGTTTTTGATCCAGTATTTTCGTTGGCTGTGGCGCGTGCTCCAGGGTGACTGGGGACGCTCGATCCAGCTCAAACGGGAGGTGCTCCCGCTGATTCTGACGCGCTTTCAGGCATCCGCGTATCTTACCCTGTTCGGCGCGTTGCTGGCGATCCTCTTTGGAATCCCGGCTGGGATCATCTCGGCCACACACCAGTACTCGCTTTGGGATCGCGTCTCAATGGTTGGTATTCTGATAGGTTTCTCCATGCCCGTATTCTGGTTGGGCATTCTCTTACAAATCTTTTTTTCGATTTACCTCGGCATCCTGCCAGTCTCCGGTATGCAGTCCCCCAACCAGCAAGGCTTTCCGGACCTCCTTAGGCATCTTGTGTTGCCGTCTATAGCCCTTGCCACCGGAGCTGCCGTTATTATTGCACGCATGACTCGATCCAGTATGTTGGAGGTCATGCAACAGGATTACATCCGGACAGCGCGGGCCAAGGGGCAGATCGAGCGGCTGGTCATCTACCAGCACGCCTTGCGGAACGCATTGATCCCGATCGTCACTGTGGTTGGCCTGCAAGTGGGATACTTGCTGGGAGGTGACATTCTGGTAGAAATCGTCTTTTCCTGGCCAGGCATCGGTTTGCTAATGATGAACGGCATCATGGCCCGTGATTTTCCACTGGTGCAAGGCGCGATCCTACTTGTGGCCTCCTCGTATGTGGTGATCAATCTGATCGTGGATATTCTATATTCGTATCTGGACCCCCGAATTCACTACCAGTAGAGTAGATTACAGTAATGAATAATGAGTTGGAAGATGTTGGGCTGTTAGACACAGCCAGCGAAGTCGAAGGATTGACTGAGCAAGTCAAAACGCCAGTGCAGCAAAGCCTGTTTCAGGTAACATGGCGCCGCCTGCGGAAAGATAAGTTTGCCCTGCTTGGCGCGTTCTGGCTTATATTTGTTATCCTGGTCAGCCTCCTTGCTCCGATACTCGCTCCCTACGATCCTCTCGAAATCAACTTACGGCTTCGCCTCCTGTCCATTGGGACTCCGGGTCATTTCTTGGGCACCGACGATCTTGGTCGCGACATTCTCAGCCGCCTGATATGGGGTGGTCAGATATCTCTCCTCGTGGGCTTTTCTGCGGTACTCCTTGCCATGACCGCGGGAACACTTATCGGATTGCTGACCGGTTTCTACGGGGGATGGTTAGATACGATCATTATGCGACTTATCGATATTCTGATGGCCTTTCCAGCCATCCTTCTGGCGCTTGCGCTCGTCGCGGCACTCGGACCGGGATTGGAGCATGCCATGTTGGCGGTGGCAATTGTGGGTATTCCCTATTACACCCGAATCGTTCGCGGCTCAGTGTTAGCCTTGCGGGAACGCGAGTATATTCTTGCTGCGCATGCTCTCGGATCTGACAAATGGCACATAATTGCTACTCACCTTTTTCCCAATTCCCTGCCGCCTCTAATCATTGCAGCCACTCTTGACGTAGGTTGGATGATCATGTTCGCGGCCGGTCTCAGTTTCCTCGGGCTTGGGGCTCAACCACCGGCGGCGGAGTGGGGCATCATGCTGAGTGAGGGTCACAAATTCATCCGTTTGGCGCCGCACGCCTCAATTGTCCCAGGTCTGGCTATCTTTCTAGTCGTCTTGTCGCTCAATCTCTTAGGTGATGGCTTGCGCGATGCGCTGGACCCACATTTGCGGAGATAAAAATGATTCACCCCTCAACATTTTCAATCGTTGCTTATAGCCCCAAGGAGGAGGCATGGGGCGTAGCTGTAGCCTCCAAGTTCTTGGCGGTGGGGGCATTTGTCCCTTGGGCGCAAGCCGGCGTTGGGGCAGTAGCCACACAGTCATATGTCAACACTACTTTTGGACCGCACGGCCTGGAACTCATAGCAAACGGTCTCTCCGCGCAAGAGGTGCTAGATCGTTTGATCTCTGAAGATGAAGGGCACGCGTCGCGGCAAGTGGGTCTGGTGGATGCTCACGGAGGTTCGGCAGCGTATACCGGATCGGGGTGCTATGCTTGGGCTGGTCATCTCACTGGCCGCTATTTTGCCTGCCAGGGCAACATCCTAGTGAGTGCTGAAACCGTGCAGGCGATGGCGCATACCTTCGAGCACACTACAGGTGAGTTGGCAGATCGACTCGTGGCCGCGCTGGCTGCCGGTGAGAAAGCCGGAGGTGATTCGCGGGGACGACAGGCAGCCGCGGTATTGGTGGTCAAACCAAAAGGTGGTTATGGCGGATTCAATGACCGGTACCTAGACCTGCGCGTGGACGATGATCAGCAGCCAGTTCAGCGGTTGCAGGCACTGCTCAAACTTCATCATCTATATTTCGGCAAGTCAGAGCCTGAGGCACAGATCAAGATTGAAGGAACGTTGGCTAAAGAAATCCAGCAGTTGTTAATTCATCTAGGCTATCTGAACGGACTGCCCAGCGGCGTTTATGATGAAGCAACCCGCGCTGCTTTTGAAGTTTTCACCGGCACGGAAAACCTTGAAGAACGTTGCCAGATTGCCGAAGGCAAGATCGATCCCCCCGCGCTGGAATACATCCGACAGCACTTTAGGACGCGCTTATAGTCAGTTTGGCACAAGAGTTCGAACCCAAAATCGTTACATTAAGGAATTACCCCACATCACCTCTGAATGTCTACGAGGATTGCCTATCCTAGGCGCAAATGTTACGCGGGCTACCAATGAGTTGCAGTCCCTTTGGCAGGCTGAGGACAGGCAGTGTCCCACTCCGCTCACCTAACCACTTCGCAAGTATGAGTCGCTGCGTCCCTAAGGGATGCTGCGCGAGGGACGCTGCGCAGTCGCAAACCGTTGGACTCCTGGTTCAAATTGACGAAACTCCGATAAAGCAAGAATTGAAAAGGAAAACTCCATGGCGCTCTACATTCAAGAATCTGGCCCGGCCACCGCGCCCACGGTTGTCTTTCTGCACGGTGGCGGTGGCGCTGGGTGGATGTGGCAACCCCAAATTGAACAACTCGGCGACTATCACTGCCTTGTCCCCGATCTGCCCGAGCAAGGTCAGAGTGTGAACGAAAAGCCTTTCACCATTTAAGGTAGTGCCGAACGGATTGCCGAACTCATTCGAGTACGGGCACACGATGGAAAGGCACATGTAGTTGGTCTTTCTGAAGGGGCACAAATCACTGTCGCGTTATTAAAGCTTGCACCGGAACTGGTGAATCACGCCATTATCAGCAGCGCCCTGGTGCGGTCCATACCCGGCGGAAGTCTGCTGACACCGGGATTAATCGCGCTTTCATTCCGTTGGTCGGTCCCGCCATTCAAGAACAATCCATGGTGGATCCGTTTGAACATGAAATACGCTGCTGGCGTTCCCGATAAGTATTATCCGCAATTCAGTCAAATCTTCAGGGAATTGACAGAGACCGGATTCACAAATGTCATGATCGAAAATCAACGGTTCCGCCTACCGCAAGGACTAGACCGAGTCAAGGCCCCCACACTGATTGTCGTGGGGAAACGCGAATATGCTGCGATGCGTCAATCAGCCCGCGATCTCGCGGCTGCCATCCCAGGCGCACAGGCATATGAAGTAGTACACACACGGAAGATGTCACTGGCCGAAGAACACAACTGGAACCTGACTGCACCGGAGTTGTTCACACAGACTGTGCGTGTATGGATCTCTGGCCAACCGTTACCGACTGCCTTGCACCCGCTTAGGTCATAGGAGGTAATTGCTTGTAATTGGGAAAAGCCATGGATAAAAAGATAGCGCCCAACTACGACTTGCAGCAGACCCTCAGACGAACGCTATGGGCAGGCAGTGTACCACTCAGCTCACCTGCCCACAACGCAAGTGCGGTCTTGCGTAAAATGGATAATACTGAATTATTTAATCGAGTGCGATCTGTGCGTAGTTCGTACCGACTCTAAAGGAGATCAAGATGTCCAAACTCATTCGCCAATCCGTGACGTTCAAAGCCACGCCGCATGAGGTATATGAGATGCTGATGGACTCGCGCAAACATGCCAGGTTTACAGGCGCTCGAGCCAGCATTAGCCGAAAGGTGGGAGGTACGATCATGGCGTATGACGGCTATATTACGGGGACGAATCTGGATTTGGATCCAGACAGAAAAATCGTCCAGGCCTGGCATGCCAGCGATTGGCCTGACGATCATCTTTCACGGGTTACGTTTCGCCTCGTTCGTGTCAAACGTGGGACGCGCTTAATTTTTACTCATCGGGGAGTGCCCGATGAGTACCACGAGTCCATCAGACAAGGCTGGATCGACAATTACTGGATGCCCATGAAGATTCAGTTGGACAAGAAGTAATTCGGATACTTCGCGGGGGCCTTTGGACGAGCGCCAAGGGCAGGTAGTGACGATCTCTGTCACCTAAAGGCGACAGCTTCTCAGACAACGCACGCTCCAACGAGCCACGTTACCGTCTGAAGGCTCCGTCCAGGCCAGAAAGGTTTCTCTCTTGAGCGGTTCAAGTCTTACGTGTAGACCTTCTCTACACAGCCAGCAATTTGAAGTTTGTAAAGAGCCGCATCAGATATGTGCTGAGGCGATGATCCTGCTATCATTTGTGTCCGACCGTTTGTTCTATGGTACCACTTTGAAAGGAGGAGCGGCTTCCTCTGTCGCCTGAAGACGACAGTCCCCGCCGCAAAATTTTTATGGGGACTGCGTAGTGTTCAGTTAGAATTGGATTTATCCTACGCGTTGGCAGCATCCCACCAGCTTGGCATACTGAGAAATGCTTCAAGGTCGTTATGGGCCGGAGAAGAGCGCCACTGTCAGGGAAGGGTAATTGAGACGGGATTTTTGGAGTCCCAAAACCAAACACCGACCTGATCATCATTAGAATTCACGGTGATTGTCAGCTGGTAGTTTCCGGGCTGCACCGGGTCGCCTCCAATTGCCCATCTATACTGCCCATTTTCATAGATCCATGGGCTGCAATCTGGTTCTCCACCCCCAAAGATGCAGTATCCGGCATTATTTTCTATATGGTCATAATAGATCACGTCGCCATCCAGTGAGGTGACGGTAAATTCGACTGAGGCAATATTTCGACCGTCCTTGTTTGCGGAGAATTGTTCGTCCGGATCATCCGAGCGGAATACGTACATACGAAAAAAGTACTCGGGGTCAAATTCCATGGATGAGCGGAAGTAGCTGATCCCATTTCCGTCTACAACTCCCGTGCCTATCTTGGGCGGAGCTGGCTTGGGCGGGGGCGGGACGGCCACAGCCGGCAGTGAAGCCAATTCCAGGTTACAGGAGACGTATTGGATCCCGGCGCTTACCCAACCTGTCTGGGAGGTACCTTCCACCTGTACTTGCACCCACAATCCGGACGGCACACCTTGCGAATTGTATCCACTCGGCACAAGCTTAGTACCGGCCTTCAGAATGGCAATCGGCGGGTTGTATGCAGTGCCGGGACCGCTGCGCAGGTTTAAATCCTGCTGAACTGTGCATGACGCCCCTGTTATATTGGTGACCTCCGGTAGTACTGTTGCCTCCGGGGTGGAAGTAGCATCGGGAATATTCGTTTGGGGTCCGATCGTAGACTGAAGCGCTTGAGTCGATGCATCCGGTACCAAGACTGTAACAATGATGGGCGTGGCCTGGCTGCAACCAGTCAGGAAAATAAAAAGTCCTAAACATAGGATGTTATTTCGCAATAATCGCTTATGATGGCGATTGGTTGATGGATTGGATATCATCATGAACCTCCTTGTAATATCTGCAAGCGCTGCTCGGTTTGCTGGTGCATTGGCTGGCAGTTACCTGCCACAATCTCAAATTGGATGACCCGATCTGGTGAGTTCTCGCCGAGGGCCAAGCAGGCATCCAACTGCTTAATGGCCTGCTGGTAGGACTCTATTGCTGCCGGGTAATCGCCTGCCGATTCAGACAAATTTCCGGACCACTGGTAAGCGTTCCCGAGGAACTGGAAGTTTTGCGCCAGGTAACGGTTTAAGCCTGGAGTCTGAAAGGCAGGCAAGGTATCCTTGAGCATTTGCACTGCCTGGCGAAAGGCTTCACTCGCCGGTTCAGGCTGGTCATATCCAGCTAATACGATGCCGCGTAGGAGCCGTGCGTCACCCAGTCCAAGCCGGGCAATGTCTTGTACTGGAACGCCGTACTTTGCCAAGTTAACCTTTAACTGCAAGACCTGCTCATAAGCGGATTCGGCCTGGTCCAGTAGCTGCGTCGTCTGTTGAAAGCTTTGGTCGGTAATACCTGTGGAAGCGGCCTCTTCGACCAGTTGTTTGGCTTGGCTCAAGTATAGGCTGCCCAACCCAATACTCGCCCGGGCATTTTGTGAGTTTAGCTGCAAGGATTTCTTCAGGGCTTCCAAAGCCTTCTGTTCAAATGCCTGACGGGCTACTTGCAGGACTGGTCGTTCGAGGTTAAACAGATATTCACGGCCGATGAAAAACTGAAGGATATCAGAATTAGGTTCGATCTGAGCCGCTTTCAGGTAATACTCCAGAGCTTCCAGGGTATGCCCAAGCTGGCTTTCAGATTGAGCCAGCGCTAAAGTCGCCAACAATTCTGCCTGTCGGGCGATTTCCCTTTTTACGGGCCCAGCTTGCAAGTTCGTGGTCATCGGAATTGGAGAATTTAACTGAAAGTTGCCCTTCACTTCATCCAATGTATCTGACAATCTCGGTGCGAGATACAACTGGATATTTAGCACAGGTGGCTGCTGGCGATGATCGATGGCACCGTAAATGATCATATCAGCGTTCAGGCGTTCCGCAAGACTGGCAGCTGCCGGGGTTTGCCCTTCTGGCGTATTACTCTCCAGTGTTCCAATTTGCACCCCCTGCCGCTTCAGTTCGGGGCTGTCCTGCCAGATCAGGATGTTGGGATTGTTTTTCAGCGCACTTTGCAGGGCTTGAGTAATATCCTGGCTGAATGTCGTTTTATCACTCTCGGTGCTCAAACGTACCTGCCCGCTGGGGTTGATTTCTCCAATCTGGGTTACTGCCACATTATATAGCCCAGTCATTACTGGCGGTGAGTTGGGCCGCAGGCTTATATAGCCCAGAATACCCACCAGCACCAGCAACGAGGCAGTGACAGCGGCGAAGATGCGTTGGGTTCGCCGTAAGCGAGCCAGCCGAGCCTCTTTTTCTGATTCAATACGGGCGTTAACCTGGCTGGCTTCCAGAAATTCGACATCCTCCAGGCTGAGCGTGTCAGCATTGTTCCCCTGTGCGGCCCATGCCTGGACGTGTGCCAGGCGCGTCCCGCGGAAAAGCAAGCCGGAATCCCGTTCGTTTTTTGTCCAATCTTCAGCTGCCTCGGTAAGCTGGCGATGCAAGATCAAACCCTGGCGATCCTCGTTAAGCCACTGCCTAAGGGTCGGCCATTCGCGGATTAAAGATTCGTGCGCCACTTCCACTACTTTTGTGTCGCCCGGTTCAATCGTGCCGGTGGTTACCAGGCGGGCATCGGCCAAGATATTGATCACTGTTTGGATGGTCAGTTCATCGGCGGAGCGGGTAATTAGTTCGCTAAAAGAGGCTCGTCGGCGTGTGTCTTGGGCATCCTCGTTGATTTCGGCCAGGCGTAGAAAAATCATTCGAGCAACCGCTTGCTGTTTGGGGGTCAGGCGCTGGCGAAAAACCACCTCAGCTGTTTCGCGGATAGCGCCATCTACTCCGCCGCACTCGTTATAACCGGAAAGAGTTAATGTGCGTCCACGGCGTCGTTTCCAGGTTTCGAGCAAGGAATGAGATAGCAGTGGCAGCGCCCCTGGTTCGTAGCCTACATCATCCAAAATAACCTTGACCAGCCCCTCCTGAATCTTCCACCCGTTTTGATTCAATGGGGCAACGATGGCATCCACCAGTTCAGCGCGGTTCATCGCCCCGATAAATTCCTGGTGTTGCGAAACCATCTCGCGCAGTTGGTCATGCAGCGCTACCTGCGCATAAAAATCAGCCCGCAGACAAACCAACAAACTAACCGGCTGGTCGTCTTGCGGGTTGGCGATTGCGACGAGAGCATTGATAAATCCCTGTCGCTCCTCGGTACTGCGTGCTTGCGTAAAAATTTCTTCAAATTGGTCCACCACCAGCAGCAAATGCTGGCTGTTTTCCTGGGATAACAGGCTTCGGGCGGCAAAAGCCAGAGACTTGGGATCGCTGGCTAACTCGTCGCGAAGGCTCTTGATCTGGCTGGGCAGGTCGGTTTCTTTGGAAAGGGTGGCGGCCAACGCATCCAATGGATGGCCTCCGGGATTAAAGACCCGGTAAGACCAGTGCGCGCTGTCGGTGGGCGGCTGAGAGCCATCAGCCAGGCGCTCACCGGATTTAAGCGCTGGAATTACACCTGCCCGCACCAAAGATGATTTACCACTGCCAGACGCGCCGATGACAGCCAGAAAACGCGAACGCTGCAAGCGGCTAATCAGCCGGACAGTGAGCTGCTCGCGCCCGAAAAAACGCCGGGCATCTCTTTCGTCGAAATATTGCAGTCCCTGGTAGGGAGGCTCGCCTGCTTCTGGTGGGAGTTTCTCCAGCTCAACAACCTGCTCATCTTTGACGATGGACTTGACGATGATCGTGGAATTAACAATATTCCCGCTGATGCTAATAACATCGCCGCCGCTTTCAAGGGTGCTGTGTCCGGCCTGATCTTCTCCCGAATGGGATTGTTCTGTCATAGGATATTAATTCGTACAAAACTGAAGAACCGCGTGCTCTCGCGCACATTGCCCGGTCATCCCAATCCCTTTAAGCGCATCACCGCCATGATGACCTGGCTGGCAATGCTCAACACAGTTGGCGCCACTTCAGCCAGGTTCTCAGCGGCCTTCTTTAATCCATCGCCGCTAATTTGCAGCAAAGACTTGTTTGGCTTTTCAGCCTTGGCGTTTTCGACGAGCGCCTGGGCTGAGACCGCCACTGCTTCGGCTTCGTCTTTCTGGCTTTCAGGGACTTGTTCCAGCACTTGACTGAGCTGTTCGATTAAACGCTGCAGTTCAGCGCGGGCAGCCTCATCGTCAGTGTGGATTGTGCCTACCGTCTGGCGCACATTTGTCAGTGTAGATTTGACGTTGAGTATCGAGTTTTGAATATTGCCGCTGATGGTGATTTTATCGCCCATCGAGTCCTCCTCAGGGTTTTACGACGATGGCGCGCATCGTTTTGTTTTGATTGATAATCCTAAACTGCTCAGCTATCGGGCTCCGCTGAGGGATAAACTCCCTAAATTGCATAACAAAGCAGTCTTCGGTGGCTTATCCCTTGCGCGGACTAAGCCCGCAAAATGGATTTTGCATAAGCAGTCTGGACATTTACGTTATATAATTATATTATAGACTAATTAGACCTTAATTGTAAACCCTTATCACTAACACAAGCTGTTAG
>JBGPQJ010000025.1:0-24551 GCA_041488995.1 Anaerolineae bacterium | reverse complement strand
GTCATTTATGAATCCGACGAACCATTGGACAAGCACATTGGGCATGGCTCCGATCAAAAAAAAGAATGAGAAATCCGACGATGCCTATCAAAGGCTAGCTGATAGCACTTTGCCACTAAAGGAAAATAAATACGCCCTTGTGGGGGCGTATCGTTACTTGTTGCGGCGTGGGTCGTGCTTAGCCATCTTCGCGGTGCGCTTCATGTAGCTGTCAAGCGCGTCTCGCTTGACCAGCTAGGTTCGGCCGATCTTCGAGCTGCCTTCTCGCATCATTCGTCTTACATTTTCAATATGGTACTTGAGCTTTTCGGCAGCTTCTTCAGTGGAAATAAAATCATTCAGATCTGGTATGGTTCATTCCACTCTCTGATTGAGGCGGAAAAGTTATATAAATCCTTGCAACTAAAAACCTGGTATCGTAAGGTGCCCCCACGGAATAGTGCACTCTATCTGGATTTTTCCATGAAATATCTTGACCCATGTTTTATCTTAATCCGACCCTCTTTTTCTTACGTTCTATCGTTATATTTCTAATATTTATATGTTATCGCAACAGCGCAATGGCATCTGAATGAATGACAATTCCGTTTGCTTTTAGTAATCTTTCTTCTTGACGCCTGATTTCCTGAGCCACTTTGAAACGATCAGCCTGATTCGGAAACTGGTTAGTGAATTCAGGCGAGCCAAACAAGCGGCTGTCCTGAACGGCATCAAATGAATGGTCGGGCAAAAAGTCAAGCGCACCTATTTTTCCGAGGTCAACTTGATAATGTGTGAAGACTTCGTGGTCCAAATTACCAAAATCAACTCCAACGGGAATTGCACCCAACTCAAAAAGGATTCGGCAGAACCATGGCTCAAACAGAGCCGTATACCCCTTGCTTGCACGACCCATCGTCATCTCGCCGAAAGGAGTGTTAATGTAAAGCGAGGCAGGTGCTTTGCTCGTATTGGAGCCACATGCAATATCTAAAACCTTCTTGCCATGGATAGAAGGGAGACTTCCGAAGGAATTTGCTAATCTTCCAACCATCTGGATGATTATTTCTTCAACTCCGGATTCCTTCTTCATTTTCCCGATCAGGTCATATTGAGCATCAAGCACACGGATCATTTTTTCAAGCATGAAATGATCCTGCTCATCCTTCCATAATCGATTCAATTTGGCAATGAGTCGGTCCTGCTTGTTGTTGCTTGATACTGCATTCATAAATCTAAACCTATCGTTAATTTCTTTATCAATTGCTTATTGCCGGCATTTGCCTGACATATTTAGCCTCTTTCAATTCGCCCAGGATAAAATCCGCCAAATCCGCCCGAGAAAGTTGAATGCCCACCTCGCCCGTCCCCAAATAACCTGCTCTAACATTGCCGGATTTAGGTTTGTAGTTGAGACCGGACACACGCACAAGCGTCCAATCAAGGCCAGAGTCTCTCACAATTTGAGCAACATTGACGATCTCTTCATAAGCAAGGCGCATCATGGATTTAATTAGGAAAACCAACATCTTGAATTTTACATCGGGCAAATCGCCTGGAGCGCTTGCGCTGGGAGTAGATGCAACGATCAGGCGGCGCACGCCGAATTGCTTCATCGCCGCAATGATATTTTGTGTCCCCTGCGTAAGCGGTTTTCTTTTGTAATCCTCTCCCAACCGCGGTCCCAGCAGGCTAATGACAGCGTCTGCGTCGCTCACTGCTTGTTCGATATTAACCTTGTCGCGAAGTTCACCCTGCACGATGGTCAGATGTTCATGACGCATGGTGAGTTTTGATGGATTGCGGGCATAGACAACCACCTCGTTTCCTTCTACAAGTGCCTGTTCAATCAGTTGCTTGCCGGCTCCGCCCGTTGCGCCAAAGATGGTCAGTTTCATTTTTTAGGCGAGGAATCTTTGTGCCGGTTAGCAAACACAAGCAACCCAATCCCAACTGCAACTGCAATACCACCATAGACCGCCCACTGGGTCTGACCTGTCATAAAACTACCGGGTAAGACATTGATCCCCTGCAGGAACCAGCCTGCGCCTACAAGGACCAATAATACGGCGACGATATTCAAGAATATTCTCATAATTTTCTTTCCTTTCCTATTAAAGTTGGAGTTGGTATTTGTTTCTCTGCACGGAGGTCCATCTTCAAATTCCTGAGGCCCGTGCGGACCTGCATTAAAGGTGGGCAAGGGCAGCAAAACGCTCATAAGCGACGAAAGCCGCCAATGCCAGCAGGATCAGATTGAATACAATATTCGGATATTCCTTGCGCGGGATATGAACAACCACCGCGCCAGCCATGATAAGGACCAACCCCACTGCCGCCAGCGGTGTTAACCAGGGGAGAATGCCAGTGAGCCAGGGCAGGATCAATCCCACTCCTGCCAGGCTTTCCGCCACAGCCGTAAAGCGACGGAGACCGGATGGGATCGCCTCGATGTAAGCCATTTGGCCGCCCTGTCGTGCCTGTGGGGGCAGAAACCACATCATCCATCCATGGTAGATAAATACAAACGCCAGCAAAATTTGGATAATCCAGAGGATCGTGTTCATCGTATCAAAGCTCCTTTTTGATTTTTAATTGGGACACACGCAAGGGCATAATGTCTGCGCGTGGCGCTTACTGAGGGAAATGTTTTTGAAATATTTCCGTTAAATCCCGATTGGTTCTCTTACCAGTATTACAGTCATTCGTTCGTTGATCCATTCGCGCTCGATGATCAGGATTTTGCCAACAAATGTTCCCATGTTCACAGCTTTCCGAACCTGGGCATCTTCCCAGGGCTGAACGTATTCACGGATACGCTTAATTGCCGTTTCGAGATCGGGTACGATCTTTTGACTGCCCACCACCAGAATCACTTTGCCGGCTGTGTTAGCGTAAGGGCCAATCTGACTTGCAGTGGCAGAAGCTGCCACCAGGATGCCATCCTCCGTGATCGCCTGAACACTTCCCAACATGAAATTGGGGGCAGCGGTGAGTTTCCGAATCTCCTGCGCCTGGGTCTTGCGATCCATCTTGAGATACTGGTGGCGCAATGCGTGATATTGATCCGGATCTTGTATTGCATCGAAAATACCAGCATCCTGGAGGGTCTTCGATTTGCCAGAGTGAACTTCAGCTTGTTTGGGCAACCGCTCAAGTACAATTTGTCGAGCTTCCTCACCATTGTTAACGATCAACACTTCGATGTTTCGTTCCCGAATCCGATCGGCCACTCGCTGGAGCGTTGTTTCAGATGCAGGGCTTTCGAAACCTTGTTGAATTTGATCCATATCTTGATATCTCCTTGTACTAATTTATTCTGTTATCAAATTGGCAATACTAGTGCGATCAACGTCAATACAATAGCAGCCAGCAAAGCCTTGATATTCACTCTGCGTGCCTGCCGTTTTACCTGGGCGAGTTCGGCTTCATCTTCAATCTTTTCTATCTTGCCTGTTAAATTGCGCGAACTGCGCGAAGCCAGCCCCACTCAGGTTTTGTCGCGCCATTGAAAGAAGCCTGAAGCGGCTGCAACGAACAGAAAAAACAATGGCAGTCGCCACAGACGATCCACATTCGCTGAAATCATCCAGGCTAGAATGCCCAGAGAGATCACGAACGGAATCACACCACCGATTAATCGTTTCAGCCGTTCGCGCGGGCTAATATTTGCAATACAGACTTCCCCAATTTCATGGTCGTGATCACTTATTTGCATCAATAAACCTCCTGAAAGTCTTTACAACTGGGTAATTACAAATAACTATTCATAAGCCAGCACTTCGTTGATAGTCAGCCGGGCCGCATTTCGGGATGGCATGATGCTGGCAATAACCGAAAGGATGATGACGACACCCAGCCAAAGCAAGGTGCCAAGTGATGTGAAGCTCAGGGTCATCGCCGAGCCCGTCATAGCTTCCCCGATGATCGTGAGCAGAAAGGAACTGATCGGAAACGACAATACAATTGCCAAAAGCCAGGTGATCAAGCTGATTACCAGCCCTTCAATGATGACCGATTGCATGATGACAATATCCACAGCCCCGATGGTTCTCATGACTCCAATTTCACGAGTCCTTTCCAGCACATTGATGCTCATTGTGCCGGTCAAACCAATACTGCCGACAATCGCGGTTAAGACCGCCATGATCAACAGAAAAGTGACCAGGATGTTGACAGCCATAGCCGCCTTTGCCCGTAAAACAAACCCTGATTGCACGTTTTGGACCAGGAAATCCCTGTCACGCAGATAGGCATCGATGCGTTGGGTCAACGTCTGTTGGGATGCGACATCGTGGGACTCAGTAATGATGCGATATGAGGCGGCCTGGTCGGGCAAATGCATTTTGTCTGCAATAAAATCAAAATTTGCATAAGCCAGGGGGTCGCCAAGCATATTCACAAAGCGGAAGATCCCGACCACTTTCCATGGTTCCGTTTCCCTCCCTGGAATTTTGATCGGCAAACTGTCCCCGGGTTTTAAATTCGGATAATATTTATAAATCGTATCGGACACGACCATTGCATTATTCTCGCTGGGCAGCAGCCAGCGGCCTGCCTCAAAAACCGGGTGAAGCAACTGGGTATCCTGGGGCGGAGCCGCTATGGAGAGTCTGGTGACCAAATTGTCATTTGCGTCCCTGATTTCACCTGCAGCGCCTCCCCACCCTTCCACACCTTTTACACCCGGTATTGCAAGCAGGGCCTGTTCAACCTTGCCGACGCGGTAGGGCTGGCGAAAGGTCACGGTCACATCACCCATAAAGTGCTGCATTAATTGGTCCATCATGCTGCTCATTGAATCTCGTACATTAAATACTGCTATAAAAACAGCTCCAGCCACAGTAAGAGTAAAAATGGTCAGGATTAAACGTCCCCGTTTTCGAAAAGTATTTCGAAATGAAAGCAGTATCGGGCGGGAAACCCAGCGAAACCATTTTGGGTTAAGTTTGAAGAAAGCCTTTCCGGGAGTTTGGTTGCTGGGACGAAAGTTACTGATCGCCTGCTGGACCTTGGTTCTGGCACCGCTGTTCACCGGGAAAAAACCGGCGACCAATGGAATAAGGATTGCGATCACCATCTGGGTTGCGACGGCCGCGGGGATGATCCGAAAGCCTTGAAGCACGGCGCCCATCAAATTGGCGATAAACCAGGCAAGGGCATATCCTGCGATAGCACCGAGCGGGACAGCCAAAATCAAAGCAATCACGCCATAGGCGATGATCAGGGTTAAGTACATCCCCATAATTTGATAACTGCGTCCTCCAACCAGTTTCATAATGCCGATCTGGCGTAATTGCTGTGCCAACAGGGCAGTGAGTGTATTGATAATGAGTGAGCTGCTCAAAATTGTGATCAGGGCGCCTAACGCACCGAGTACGCCAATCACGGCCAAAATCGTGTTTGTCATCGGGTGCTCACTCGAAAGTTTTTCGTCAATCTGATAGACTTTCCGCCGGCTATTCTTAATTTGATCTTTAACATTGGCAGCGACACTGGCGATGGCTTCACGATTGCTAGTGTCGCCAGTTGTGATGTATAGCTGATTGAAATTGTTGTCCAATCCAAATGATCTCAACGTTTTCATGGTGACAAAAGCATTATTCGTTGAATTGGGGTCGGGTTTGGAGGTGGTCTGATCGGTGATGAGCCCTGCCACCTTAAGGTAATGGTTGGTGCCATCGGGGAGTTCAATTTCAATATTGTCGCCGGTGCGAAAGCCGGTACTGAACATCATATTCTGGCTGACACTCATTTCCCCTTCACCGGGGTATTGAGTGCCTTCAATGGGGACGAGGCGGTTGATATTCCCTGTAAAATCCGAAAGGCCAACCAGCGTCAGGTTTTGCCAATTTTCATTCCCTTTCCTCGCCCGCATCTCGATGATGCGACGCCCTTCTGTTGCCTTCACGCCGGGTATCTTTTCTATGGCATTAACAAGGTCTTTATCAAAGGGATCTGTCCTAACTTCAATATTCGGAGGATTGACCGCTGCATAACTGCGGTTGATGTCTTCCTTCAGAATCACATAAGCGTTGATGATCATGCCAATCGCAAAGACCCCGACGGCAATGGAGGCGACCACCAGGATGGTGCGGGTTTTATCCTCCCAAAGGTCGGTAAATACCTTGCTCCAGCGGGGTTTCAGGAAATTGGGTTTAACCTCCGCGATCATGGATCGGTCTTCCTGTGGCGGTTCTCTGCCAGCCGGGTAGCCGCGACCTCGTGAATGGCATGACGGGTAAGTGGCGAGTCGTCGATGAGTTCATAGAATAACTCTCTGGGCAGGAGCGCCAATTCTACGCCGTGATCCGCAGCCTGGACATGGGCAATTGAATGACCTCCCTGGGTCAGTTCGACTTCACCAAAAAATTGCCCGTGCCCCAAACGCGCCAGCCGCATTTCTTTCCCTTTGTCATTCGTTGCGACGATATCCACTTCACCGGAGACGATCATAAAGAAATGCTCGACCGCTTCTCCCTGTCGGAGAATCGTCGCCCCCGGAGCGATTTTCCGCTTCTGCGCCTGTTTTGTCGCTGCCATCATTTGTGGGTGTGAAAGGAGGGGCAGTGCGCGCGCTATAGTTTGATCAATAATCTCCCCATCGGAAAGGATGACCGTTTGATCTGTTCTTTGTGTAATGGATGGATCATGGGTGACGATCAAAATCGTCTTTCCACGTTTCGCCAAACTCTCAAACAGGTTGAGAACAGTGTCAGCCGCGCGCGAATCGAGATTGCCTGTGGGTTCATCAGCCAGAATAATGGATGGATCGGTTGCCAACCCGCGGGCGATGGCGGCGCTCTGCTGCTGTCCACTTGAAACAGCCGTAGGCAGTTTGTAGGCTTGATCTTCAAGTCCAACCAACTTTAGCAATTCCATAGCCCGCTCCGGGCGTTCATAATAAGGATAAAGATTACAGTAATCCATGGGAAGCATGGTGTTTTCCAATAGTGTCAGGGTTGGTAGGAGTTGGAAAAACTGGAACACAACCCCCATGTTCCGTCCGCGCCACAGGGCGCGTTTGCTTTCACTCATCTTATAGATGTGTTCGTTGCCAATGATCACCTCCCCGGCGGTGGGATGGTCGATGCCTGTGATCATGTTCAGCAGGGTGGATTTTCCACAGCCTGATTTCCCCACGATGGAAATAAACTGTCCGTAGTTCAATTGAAGGTTGATGGATTTCAACGCGACAAATTTTCCTGCCGCGTTTTCATAAACCTTCTCCACATTACGCAAAACGATGGCTGGTTTTTCATCATGGTGTGCCACTGGTGTTGAAATAATTTCGATACGGGATACTGGCGTTTCAATGAAGGCTTGCTTATTTACAGTGGTCGATATTGAGGGTGAATGTTGTTGTTCAATATTTCTGGGTGTTACAACCGTGCTAACCGGCACAGCTCCATTTTCCACTGGGCTGCTGACCACGCCATCAACAATCTGTAACCGGCGGGAAAAACGAGGGGCGAAACTTTCATCATGAGTCACCATGACAATCGTTTTTCCCTGGTCGACCAGCTTTTCGAATATTTGAAAAATGGTTTCCGCGGTGACACTGTCCAGGTTGCCGGTTGGTTCATCCGCAATGATTAGATGCGGGTCGTTGATCAATGCCCGGGCAATGGCGACGCGCTGTTTTTGCCCACCGGATATATGTGCGGGGATTTTGTAGGCATGCTCAACGATTTCAACCAACTCCAACAATTCAAGCGCTCTTTTTTTGCTTATGAGAGGCTGGTAGGTGCCTAAAAAATCAGGCGGCAGCATGACATTCTCTACCAGACTGAGGGTGGGCATCAGCTCGAAAGATTGGTAAATAATGCCGAGGTTTTCACCCCGCCACAAGGCGAGTTTATCTTCGTCCAGGGAGTGGATAGGGATAGAGGGAGCCGGCGATTCATTACCCATCCAATGAAATAGAATATTTCCGGAGGTCAATTCGCCAACCCCGGAAATCATATTGAGTAATGTTGATTTTCCAGCACCTGATTTTCCCGTAATCCCAAGGAATTCACCCTGCTTGATATCGAGGGTGACGTTATTGAGCGCCAAAAATGGAATATCCCCCGTGCTGTATGTTTTAACCACATCCTGCATTTGGATGATGATGTTTTGGTCTTTACCAGTCATAATTGCAATACCTGCTACCAGTATTTAGATATGTCAAAACTTGCAATTTGGGGAATGGTTTAAGTTCCAAATTGAGCCGCGAAAAACTCAATCGCCTTGGACATCAAACGAATTAATGTTTTACTATCCTCTTCACCCAAATGATTGACAAGACCGATCAGTTTTTCTTGGACCTCCGCAATCAGACCTTCAGCCATTTCAGTTCCTTTATCAGTCAACCCAATCAGGACCACACGGCGGTCATTTGGGTCATTCAGACGTTGAATGAAACCAGCCTCTTCCAGTGGGTTGATCAAATGGGTTACACCTGCCGGCGTGATCTGTAACAGGTTGCTTATTTCAGTAACCGTTAAAGCCTTATTATCTTCAGCAATCTTCATCACCAGCATCACCAATAATTCGTATTCGCTCCGCGTCAATTCATCGCAGGAACTTTGTTTCAATTTCGGACGGGGGAATTGTTTCATGAGCTGGAATAAATCTTGTGTCAGATCCAAAGATGTTTTTTCCTTCATGATAAAGAGTCCTTTGTTTACATTATTAATTTTCTTACTAGCTAAATATTTTAGTTAGTAAATATTTTACAGAGTGTGCAATTCTATGACAAGACCCTGAAGCTGTCAACCAACCGAAACCGACTCTAATGAAATCCTAATATGCAGAGATACCCAAAAGGCTCGCAGGTAGTGCAAATCTCTTTAAAGAATCAAAATGTCGCCTGAGAACTTTAGTTCTCAAACGACATTTACACCTATTCATAAAACTTATCGTTTATGCTTTACGATCTTCTGAGTGCCCCCACGGAGAAGTAAACACTATCTGGATTTTTCCATGTTATATCTTGAAACTGGTTATATCTTAATCCGCCCTCCAAGCGTGGTTCAGGGGGCGGATCAATGATCTGGTAGACGGTCAGCTTGCCTGGGATTTCCTAGAGGCGGATGTATACGGAGGTGGTAGGGGAGGGGACCGCAGCGGTTCTAATGCAGATGGCACTCCTGGGGAAACTCGATCTCGAATCAGCCCGTAAAGTCGTTCGGAGTGCAGCATTGATCAATGATATTGGCCGACAGATTAGTAGTTTTCAATAAACCCTTTGTCTTGTAATTCCCCCATTTTTACTTTTTCACCCTCTTTCAGCAAATGCTGAAAGAGCATCGAATTATGAAAGCTTCTTTCTCCACAAAGTTCGACAAATTTATAGAGTGCAGTCGACAGAAATAAAGGCATCAAATTTGCAAATCTATTCACGATGTAAAAATAAGTTATTCACGGAAAGAATAGATTCGCAGAGATTCCTTGAATATCAGACTAAATGTTTTCATTGACAATGAAAACATTTAGTTGTATCATTTCATTATGAATGAAAACCTTTGGAAGTCCAGATGGTCGGAAGACCAAGTCAAGTCCATGCTCCTGGAACAGTTCGATTCATTCTGGAGGCGCGAAACCGGCATTCCTCGTGGCCGGCTTGTGGATGTGGAACAGGCCGCCAGCCTGCCTCATGCTGTAATCGTCTCCGGCCTACGACGGGTGGGAAAATCCACCCTGCTGGCCCAGAAGGCTCATAAATTGGGCAAGGATGTATTCTATTATCTCAACTTCGAAGATGACCGTTTTCTCGGGTTCCAGGCAGAAGACGCGAACAATCTGTATCAAACCCTGGTCGAGTTGTTTGGGGAACGAAAGATCTTTGTCGTCGACGAGGTCCAGAACGTCACCGGTTGGGAACACTTCGTCCGCCGGTTTATGGATATGGGATTCAAATTCTATCTCACCGGCTCGAACGCCTCCCTCCTCAGCCGGGAATTGGGGACCCGCCTGACCGGTCGCTATGTGCCGATCGAATTGTTCCCGTTCTCCTTTCATGAATTCCTGGAGTTCCGCGGCCAGCCGGTGCCGGACCTGCAACGAATGACCACGGCCGACAAGGGAGTGTTAAAGTCGGCTCTAGGTGCATACCTGCAAATGGGTGGAATCCCGGACGCGCTCAAATATCCTGAACTGCCATTGTTGCGGACCTTGTACGATGACGTGCTTTACCGGGATATTGCCGCCCGCTACCACCTGGACGCCGTTACAGCGCTCAAGGAACTGGCATTCTATCTGATGAGCAACCCCGCCGGCCTGGTATCGTTCAACAAGCTGAAAGATCAATTCCACTTGGGGAGCGTGAACACGATCAAGAGCTACATCGATTACATGGAAAACAGCTGGCTTGTGTTCACCCTGAACCTGTATGATTTCTCGGTCAAGCGCCAGCAGATCGCTCCAAAGAAGATCTACTGTATCGATAGCGGTCTCTCCAATGCCGTCGGTTTCGGATTCTCCCTGAACACGGGTAAACTGTTGGAGAACCTGGTTTTCCTGGCTTTACGCCAGCAATCCCAGAAAATCTTCTACTACACCACCCCAAGCGGTTTCGAAGTTGATTTTTATCTTCCTGAAGAGCAGCAACTGGTTCAGGTGACCCAAAACCTCGATGCCCCGGCCACTCGCGAGCGCGAGTTGCGCGCCCTTGCGGATGCTGTTAAGTCAGTCAAGGTAAAGAGCGCTTTGATCTTGTCAGACGCAAACGAGGACAGTCTGGATTTAAATGGTGTTCCAGTCGAAGTACGCTCAACCTCAGAATGGTTACTCAATCGATAGGAACGATTTTGATTCCCTGAATCGTGCCCAGGTCGAATTGATATTGTCGTCAATTCCAGGCTTCTGTAAATATCCTGCTGTCGCACAAGTTACTTTTGGTTAGTATCCCTCAAATAATATCTGGCTGGGATTCGAGAATAGAACGTTTTTACATAGCGTATTGACTTTGGAAATTGATGTGAAAATGGGAAACAAAAACGCCCCGGCGGGGCGTCGCTCACTTATTCCGGCGTGGATCATGCTTGGCCATCTTCGCGGTGCGCTTCATGTAGCTGTCAAGCGCGTCACGCTTTACCAGTCAGGTCCGGCCGATTTTCAATCCTTCGATGCTGCCTTCCCGCATCATGCGTCGTACATGTTCAACATAGAACTTGAGCTTTTCGGCAGCTTCTTCAGTGGATTTAAAATCATTCAGATCTGGTATGGTTCATTCCACTCTCTGATTGAGGCGGAAGAGATATATAAATCCTTGCAACTAAAAACCTGGTATCGTAAGGTGCCCCCACGGAGATTCGAACTCCGGTCTTAACCTTGAAAGGGTTGCGTCCTGGTCCACTAGACGATGGGGGCCCTTTTTTACAGCGGGCAGGATTTTATCATTGCCCTATGGAACGGTCAAGCGTTAAACCGGCTTAATCCTCTATCTTTTGGGTTTTTAATGCAAGTAGGGCCACCTGGCTGCGATTGAACAACGCAGCGTCACTCTCAATCTTGAATGCCGGGATCAGGATGGCTGTCACGAGTGCATTGTAAAGGGGCACAAACTCGCGTGTCCCCTCCACCATGATGGTGGAGAAATCAAAACGCCCGGCCCATTCCAGCGTCCCGTTTAATTCGTAAACCTGCGTTGCGACGCGGATGGGATATTCCACCAGGCGTACATAACCGCCGCGCGCAAGTGCCTGAGGGCCGATATCCTCCCGTCGTGACATGCAGACTGCGATGACCTGTGATTTGACCAGGCGGATCACCTCGAAGTGGTCGACCAGTTTGGTCGGCATGTGCAGGCGTGCCAGCTTGGCATCCAGAATTTCCATGAAGGAGTTGGTGCCGTCATTCATCAGTCCCATCAAGCCTGAGTTAGGCACCATGATTTTGCCAACCACGCGATAGCTGGAGGTCAGAAAATCGGCACTGACCAGGCGCTGGGTTCCAGAAATGGGAGGTTCAGTGGGCATGTTTGTTCCCCTTGAGTTTATTGCTCGGGTGTGACGCCGGTTGTGCCGCGCTTGGCGGAAGGCCGCTTTCCGCCCCGTCTCCGGTGGGAGGCTGTGTGACCGGTATCGGGATTGAGCAGCGTGGACAGCCAGTTTACGGCTTTTTCGTCATATTCCCGCCGTCCGCAGACATCACAGACCCAGGCCGGGAAGTTCGGTACGGTGATCACCTCTTCGTCCAGCCAGGTGAAATAGGTAATGAAGCGCAGCCGCATCATGCCAGCCTGGCACTCTCGACATGGAAACGAATCTCTTAGTGGAGATGTCTCGCTCATGCGCTTACTTCCTCGAGAGCTTCCTGTAATATGGACACGCCAGCGCTCGCGCCCAGCCGGTTGGCACCGGCGGAAATCATGGCACGGGCGTCCTTCAGGGTGCGAATTCCACCGGCGGCTTTCACTCCGGTTGCAGCGCCAACTAAACGGCGCATTAATGCCACATCTTCCACAGTTGCGCCGCCCGAGGCAAACCCCGTCGACGTTTTTACAAAATCCGCGCCTGCCGCTTTGCTCACCAGGCAGCCAATAATTTTCTCGCGCGGGTTAAGCAGCACCATCTCCAGAATCACCTTGACCAGGATACTGCTCCGATGCGCTTCCTTAACCACCGCACTTATATCTTCGTGGAGTAACCCGTAAGCGCCGCTCTTCATCGCGCCTATGTTGATGACCATGTCGATCTCGGTTGCGCCGGTGTCGATCGCGCCGCGCGTCTCCGCAACTTTTGAGGCAGGCAGGCTTGCTCCCAGCGGGAAAGCCACCACCGAGCAAATGCCCACACCGGAATCTCGCAAAAGACCTGCCGCCAGCGGCACATAAACCGGATTAACACAAACGGTGGCAAATTGGTGCTGGCGCGCCTCAGTGCATAATTTTTTAATTTGCTCGGCAGTTGCTTCCGGCTTCAGCAGGGTGTGGTCGATCCAACCTGCCAGTGTTGCACCAACAGGCTGAACCAATGCCTTGGGAGCAGGCGGAAGTTCGTTTTCATATTTCTCGGCCAGTGCCAGCAACTCGTTCAGTGTTTGCATAGGATGCCAAAGAATTACGGTGCAGCACTTACGACATTGGTATGGTCGATCAGGTTCCAATCCGGGGGTGGCCAGTAGACCAGTATCGCTTTACCGATCATATTGTTCATCGGCAGCATACCCCAGGCATGCGAATCGGATGAATCGTTGCGGTTATCGCCCAGCACGAACAACTGGTCGGGCGGCACAACCCACGTCCCGGCATAATCTGGCGAGGCCGCGATATAGGGTTCGTTAATCATCCGGTCATTTACAGAAACAACACCGTTCTCCACTTGCACCACGTCCCCGGGCAGACCGATCACACGTTTGATCAGATCCTGGGTGGGGTCGAGCGGGAAACGAAACACGACAATATCACCACGCTGCGGATCATTAAAACGATAGGCCAATTTGTAGACGAGCACGTACTCGCCATTTTCCAGGGTGGGGCGCATACTGAATCCGTCCACCCGTACACGGGCGGAGACAGCATTGATAACAACGAACAGAACCACAGCCAGCAGGATGGTTTCGATTGCATCGCGAAGCACCTGACTCCAGGATGATGACTTTCGTTCTGCAGATGTCGCAGGGGTAATTTCAGGGTTCAACTCTTCCAAAAAACCTCCAAATCCTGCAAAAGATTATAAGACCCTCTTGGTCACCCTGCAAGGGCAGGCCCTATCACTTTAGTAGGCCTTATGTCCTACCCCATGCATAGAACGTGGGGACGAACAGCACCCGCTCTCCACGTTCCCAGGCGGCTTCATCAAGCTTTTTAATTTTTTGGATCTCCTGCCCCGAGATTTGACCCGCCAGATCAGATTCGATGACCGCCCATTCGAGCGCGCGTTCCTGGGGGGAAGGGGCATCCGACCACCCGCCGGCCATGATCCCGCTTTCGATGGGAGCGATCCCGGCTGATACAAACCACCTGCGCAATTGGCGCCCGGCATCCGGGTCTGCGCCCTGCCCCCTGAGCGATTCCGCCTGCCAGCGGCCGAGCGGCTCCAGTTCAGGCGGGTAGTCTATCCTCCCGCCGTAATCCGGTTCAGCCAGGGCGAGCACGGCACCGCCGGGACGGGTGACTCGTTTCATTTCCTTCAACACATCCAGTGGTGATCGCACCCACAACAGCAGGAAATGACAGATAACGGCATCGAACAATCCGTCTGGGTAGGGGAGGCAATGTCCATCTCCACAGGTGATACTGGCAGCCTCGGCATGCAGTCGAGCCTGTTTTGTGGCGACCAGGTCCAGGTCCAGCCCGAAGATCCGTGCGCCGGTGAAGACAGGAAGTTCGATGAGCAGGGCGCCTGTGCCGCAACCGACATCCAGTACTTTTTGGGCAGCGACCAGCCCGGCGCGGTCAAAAAGGTATTGCCGCACCCGGGCGGTCCAGCGCGCCTGCTGGGTATAACGTGCGTGCCAGTCCAGTGCCGGGGTCATCTTACTGCCCTGCCTTCCAATTGCGGATGAATTTGACCTGCTCATCCGTTTCCGGCGAGCGTGGGTGGAGCGTTCGCTTGGGGACGTGTTGCCACCATGCCGCCAGTTGTGCCAGGGCTTCATCTCCTGTTTTTCCATGCCGGACAAGGAAACAGCCTATGATCGTGCCGGTGCGTCCCACGCCTCCCCAACAATGCACATAGATTTTGCGCCCCTCATTAAGCGACCTGTCGAGGGTATCGAGGATGGCTTGCATGTGCCCGACGGTCGGGATGCCAAAGTCTCCGATGGAGAAACGCTGGTGGGTCGCAGAGAGTCCGTAATAGCTGGCTTGTTCAGCCAGGACGGGAGCGTAGGGCAGGAGTTCGCCCTCGGCAGTCAAGTCGATGAAGCTGTTGAAGCCTGCCTCCAGGAATGCATTCAGGCGTGGGCGGGTACGTTCATGCTCCCAGGATCCGGGGTACTCTCCAGCCAGGAGTTGGCCGGGGACGACCCAGTAGGTCTCAGGGATGGGGCGGGGGATGGCGGGTATCATCGCAGGATAATCCCAACAGGGATGAAAAAGCCCGGCGAGCCGTTAATGCGGTTTCCGAGCCAAATTGGTTGGTCAATTAATTCAATCAATTACAAGTGATTGCGATCCTGTAATTCTGTTACAGATGGCGGGTATTTCTCAGCGTCGTGGCGGAATTCGTACAATTCGATCATCAAACCGATGATTTTTTCATCCTCTGGTCCCAGCTCGCTGAATTCGAAACCGGTGTTGAAGAATACCGGATCGATATCGGGTTTGGACCAGACTGATTTGGCGGTAAGGTCAATGTGGTCCTTGGTGAATTCTTGCGATTCTGGCAGGTCAATCCGCAGCTGGAAGTATTCGCCTTTTTCCAATTGATGTTCACCAATGATCATGGCTCCTTTGATGGTCAAATCAGAGAGGTAACCAATCACCTTGCCGGTTTTTCGGTCAAAAACACGCGAATAAACGACCAGGTACTTGCGTTCAAGCTTGCGTCTTTCCTCAGCCATGGTTTTCTCCTGAAAATACGGCTCTTGAACTGGAGCATTCGCTTTGTGTTTTGAGTCTACAGAGATTAAGGAGTATTGTCAACAGGCTTTGCATTCCGACCGTTGCCATTCAGCATCGGAAATCAGGTCACTGTACGGATGGAATCCGGCAGGTGCCCGGTATCGTTATGAGAAACGAGCGCCACTTCACCACCAGGATAGACGACAAATTCGCTGATCCCGCAATTGTTGATGTCGGTATTGATCCATGTCTCCAGGGGAGCACGCAAGGCGCGTACCATGAAATAGCGCAGGATATTTCCGTGGCAGACCAATACTTCATGCCGTTCTTCGCGGGCGGGGCGGAAGAAATGCGTCCAGGCCTGCTGTGCCTGTTCAAAGCCTCGCTCAATCATTTCCCAGGGTGTGTCTACGGTCCACAGGGCAAGCCAGGGAGCCATTAGGAGCGGCGTGGTAACACTGTTATGGTCAAACCTCCCCAGTTTGACCTTATACCAGGCGATAAAGGCCGGAGGCAGATAAGGAATGCACTCCCATAATAGTTGTGATCCGTGCAAGGGTACCTTTGGCATACTTTTGGCGATGATTTTTGCTGTCTCGGAAGCACGGCGCAGCGTGCTGTAATAAATGGAATTGATCGGAATCAAGCTAAGGCGTTCAGCGGTGCGTTCCGCCTGGATTTTGCCAATTTCCGTGATGCCGAGTCCCAGCCGGTCGTTCCCATTACCAGGCAGGCGCTGTCCGTGCCGGACGACGTAAAGATGGCGTTGGCTCATGATTTACCCAATTCTAACACTTGATCAAAGTCGATCATCAGGTTAATGTAATTCATCTTCATTCAGGGTAACGACATCTGTCGGCCAGCCCTGCCGCGATGAGAGGGCAACGATTTCCGCCACTTCCCGCGGGACGACATTTTCCTTCAAGATATTCGCTATCGGCATCCAGACCGGACGATAGCTGCCCCGCTCGGGTGGGTAGAGCCCCTGCATTTCCGGTCCAATCCCTGTGCCGAATTTTCCACCGGTGATTCGTGTAAGGAAATAATACTGCATTTTGTTGCGATGTAATACTTTGATCATAAGCCGTTCAACGTCCACTTTCAAACCCAGTTCTTCTTCCACTTCGCGGACAACCGCCTGCTCGGGCGATTCCTTATCCTCCAGTTGTCCGCCAGGGAATACATAATACAACCTTCCTTCACGACGGCGTTTGATGAGGGCAACCTCATTACCGTGGATGACGATGGCGGCAGCGCGGGACATAACTTGATTATACAAGAAGCTTGGATATTTCAGGGACGGGCAGCGCCCGTCCCTGATTGGTTATTTGTAAATCTTGCTCCATTCGTCTGCCAGGATATTCCCCAGGACCTGATCAGCCTTTCCCTGTGTGGGGAGTATGTCGCCGTCAGGTTCAACGTAAAGCCATGCTTTGCCTGCGCCGCTGGGGGTGGTTTCATCCTCCAGCAATTCGAAGGCGACCGGGTTGTTCTCTGAATAGGGGACGGGCAAGTTCCAGACGAGGCTCATACCCAACTCAGCAAGGGACTGGCGGCTCTGCAGCGCCGCATCCCGGTGGGCAGGATCGGCGGTGAGTGAGAGGCTCTTAACGCCCATCCCTGCCAGCTTCTCGAGTACGGCTCTGGTCTTTACTGGGTCCGATTCGGTGATGGTCAGGTGGACGGTGACGAAGATATCCGCCTTGAGGCAGGTGTCTAGTGCCTGCCAGGAAACCGGGTTCTCAGTCGCAAGGATGAAGAGCAGGTGGTCGAGTCCGGTTTGGAGCAGGGTGTGGAGGTACGCCCCATCAGCCATTTTCAGGCCGTCGGTCATCAGACCCGTAACCTGTCCGTTCGCTTCGGCATGGGCGATAAGTGCGGGCAGGTCCTCGCGTAAGGTTGGTTCACCGCCGGTAAAGGTGATGTGCGGGATCCCAAACGCCCAGGCTTTATCCAATACCCCCTTCCATTCCTCTGTGGTCAGCTCACGTGTCACACGCTTGGTCGGCGCGGCAAGCGGATCAGCCTCGGGCGGCAGACGGTAAGTGAGGGCGCAATCCAGCCTGAGGGGGGCGGTGAGGCTGGTTTCGTAGGGACGAACCCTGTCGAAATCCAGCACAGTGACCGGGTCGAGGTCGGGGGTGGAGATGAGGGATTGGATGCGGTCGATGAAATCCAGGTAATCGGCGAGGGCTTGCTTCTTGCTCACACGGTAGCGTTTGGAGACGGCGGCGGCAGCCTCTTCCTTGCTGGTGCCCTTGATGAAATGATGGGCATATTCTGTGGCAGTGGGGTTGAGGTGCAAAACTGTAGATGCATTGACAATGAGAACGCCGGATCCGTCAGCGTGCATCCGCAGATGCAGGCGATAAGGCGGGGCGTCTTCGGGAGCGGCTTGCATTTGGACGGTGCCCTGCGAAAGCGGTTGAACGGGGGTAAAACGCTTGCGGAAGTTTTCGAAGATGGGCATGGGTTTCTCCTTTCCTCATCCAACATTCCTCACCTTAAAAAAGAAGGATGGGTGAGGCTTATTTCGTAGCGCTGATTTCAAGGAAGAACAAAATAAAATATCCGATCAAAAGAATGATCCACCCGGCGAGCTGGACATTCTCCATCAAGCCGGAAAAGGAGAGTGAAAAATTCTCCTGGATAGTATTGACGATCCCTTCCAGGTTGTCCAGTTTGCTTCGCACAGCAGATTTCCATTCGTCGAGGTAAAACTCATTGCGGATGCTGGCGAAAAGTTTGGCGGTGTACCAGTCGCCGATCAGCAGCAAGTTCTGGTCGGTGTGCTCGAAATCGAGGGCAATTTCGAGCCGGTGCGCGACGATGCGGCGCAGGGAGGAGCGAGTGGGTTTGATGCGTGATTTTTTTCCCTGCAGGAACTCCTGGTTGATGGCGCGCAGAATTTCTTCGGTTGATTGGTCAAGGATGCGGTAGCGTAAAAGCTGATAATTTCCAATTTTGAGCAGCTCAATGTCGGATTGAAAATCAGCTTGAGGCGCGATGATGACCGCCGCTTCCCAATCCACCAGTGTCAGGTCCTCTTTCGAATAGCGCACCCGGCTGACCAGGATTTCGTCAACCTCAGCGGGGTCGAGGGATTCCCTCTGCGACCGGATGAAGCGTGCCAGGGTGCCGGCATTGGCTTCGATAAACGCGTCCGGTGTCTCATATATTGTGGTTAGGCACAGGACAACGTATTCTTCGTACAATCCGTTGTCGCGATATTCCTGCGGGATAAGCTGGTTCCGCAGGTTGCTCTGGATACGCTCGCGCTCCTGAATGCCGGCCATCGAGAGCGGATCGGGGAGTTCGAAGCGGCACTCGACCACCTGGATGCGCTCATCGTATCGCTGACGGATGACAGAGACGCTCGTCGTTTCGACTTGCAGGGTCAACCCGGGCAGGCTGCGCACGGAGATGTCCACCGGCTGAAAATATGGGGCATCCTTCAACCCGGTTATTTTCTCCGGGGGAACATTGGTGGGACTGACCACGTCCGGAAAGGTTAGCAGGTAGCACAACGACACATTGTTCATGTTAAGGTGCGACCACGCAAGCGATCATGTCCTGATAAAGTGCGGCATCTCGAAAGGAATTTCGAGCGAGAGTTCCACGAAACCTGCATAAACGCCCTCTTTAAACCAGGGCGTCTGGTAAATCAACTTCTTGATGCCATTCTTCTCAATAGTGTATATATTCTTCTCACGAGCAGCCAGCAATCGTTCCGTTTTGACACGTGCCGGGTCGGGGTGGCAGTCGAGCATGTTGGCACCGATGAGTTTGTAACCGCCGTCCTTTTCAAGGGTCTTTGCGGATTTATCGTTCATCGCGAGGATGATGCCTTGCGGGTCGCAAACCGTGATTGCAGCCGGAAATCCCTTGACCCAATCGTGTTCGTTCATGTCATTGCCTCCATGCGGATGGGCGTTTCAAATTGGAGCGGGCAGCCACCGCCGCATTCACTTATCAACGCGCAGCCGCTGCATTTCTCGGGCAGTCCCTGTCTTTCGCGCAGTCTCACCGACAGTTCATGGTTCCAGATGGAATCCCAGGGATCGTTGAGAATGTTGCCGAGTGCGTGATAGTAGGACTGGCAGGGCAGGACCGAGCCGTCGGGTTCCACGCACATATTGTAGAGCGCGGCGGTGCATCCTTTGATCCCCAGTTCGAGCGACATCGGATCGAAGCCGCAATATTCGGTCGGTGTGTACCAGATGAGGCGCTGGCCGCGTGTTTCGGCCTTGTGACGCGCAATTTCCAGCAATGGCGTCAGCTGGCTTTCGGGCAGGCCGGTGCCAACTGTCGCTCCGTGTCCGGAGTGGATGAGCGCATTTAAGCCGATGGTCGGTACGCCCATCTCCGCCAGAAAATCCAGTGTCGCCGGGATGGTGTGCACGTTTGTCTGGAGCATGGTCGTGTTGGTCATGACGAAGAGCGGTGTGGCGAGCGCGTTCTTCAGCCCGGCTATCGTCTGTGGGAAGGCGCCTCTGGCGCGCACCATTTCGTCGTGGACGGCAGGGTCACTCGATTCGACCGTGATCTGGACGTGATCGAGCCCAGCCGCGACGAGCGACTCCACGAAACGCGGATCCGCCAGCCTGCGGGCGTTGGTATTCAAGCCGGTGATCTGTCCATTCTGCTCGGCGTGAGCGATCAATTCGGGCAAATCGTTGCGCAGGGTCGGCTCGCCGCCGGTAAACACCACATGCGGGATGCCCAGTTCCCAGACCTTGTCAAGCACACGCTTCCACTCGCCGGTGGATAATTCCCTCACTTTTTGTCCCTCTCCCTCTGGGAGAGGGGTCAGGGTGAGGGGCGGATGTTCCAGGTTGTAGCAGTGGGAGCAGTCGTTGTTGCAGCGATACGTAACTGCCAGGTCCATCCGATACGGCGCGGTGGGTCTCGCGCTGAACGGCGCAATGGTTTCCAATTCCAGGTCGTGGACCGGGCAGGCGCCATCCGGGCGGATCAGTTCAGCCAGCTGGTCTTGTATGGCTTGCAAGTCGGCACGTGCCTGTGATGAGCTGACGCGGTATTGCTGGCGGACAGTGCGGATCGCATCCTGTTCGGGTGTTTTCTCCAGCACAAGATGAGCCATCAATGCGGCAGTAGGATTCAGGTGCAGGATGCGGTTGGCATTGACGATCAACGTCCCATGCCCGTCCGGGTCGAGTCGCAAATGGACGCGGCTTTTCTCATCCTGGCCTTCGATCCGGTAGTGGAATAAGCCGGATTTTGGGGTTTGGCTTTGTTGTTTACGCGTAAACCATCCATCGATGATGCTCATCAGATACCCATAAACCTTTCAGAATAAACCTGTAAAATTTCCTACCGACCGCCACCGGCGCAGGCGCAGGCGCACCCGGCACATGCACAGGCACAGGCGCAACCGCCGCCACTGCGCGAACCTCCGCCGCTGCTGCGCGAAGGCGGGGGCGGAGGGTTGGTAACGTTGCTCACACCGCTGGTGAAGGAATTGAGATTGCCGATCACGCTGCTGGACATGTTCTGCATGCCCGTGACCACCGAAGCGGCAAATGCTGAACCGGGTAATCCGCCGCGACCACCCGAGGCAGACGGCATGCTCGGGATTGATGCGCCGCCTCCCGTGCGTCCCCAGGACGGATCGTAGCGCCCCCACCACATCGGTACAAAGATCGGACCGGTGAAGGTGCGCCGCGTGCGGTCGTCGAAATCCTTGTCGAGCATCGTCCACTCGAGGGAATCGTCGAGCATCTTGCTTTTTACTTCGGGTGTGTCCGCCGATTCGACCTGCTGCCAGGCGCGTTCCATGATGCTCTTGTAGTAATCCACCGTTTCCCTGCGGCTGAATCCCTTCATTTTGTCGCCCACCGCGCGGATCAGTTTCACGGTCATATCCTGCAACGCCTTGCGCTGGGCGGGTTTATCAGCGAGATTGAATGCCTCAACAAAATCACGCTCGTAATCACGCATATCGTCCGGCAAAGGTGAGGCGACCTTGAGCGCCAGGGGGTCGCGTGTGATGACTTCCGCCGCGCTCTTCTTGATGACACCGAACAGGATCATGGTCATGACTTTGTCAAGCGGTTCCTGCATCAGGATGGCAGCCTCAACCGCCGTCAAACCGCGTTTAATGCCATGCCCTTCGATTGAAATCTTGGGCGGCAGGTACTGCAATTTGCGCCGCTGGCCCTGAATGACGCCGAAGATGGGAATGCCAAAGACAAAAACGGCAAAGATCAGGCATGGCAGGGAACCCGCGATGAAACTGAACAGGCCCACGATCAATCCGAAGAACGCTTCCAGAAAGTTGGTTTGGACGATGGCCGAATCGGGAACGTAACTCTTCGGAAACGAAGCGCCGAAGGTATATTGCTCTGACACACTGGCGTTTGCGGATTGCCAGGTGTAGGTGACACGGTTTTGCGAATCGATCCCAGTCTGCGGCTCGGACGGGAAGCCGGAGGGCGCTGAGTGCCAGCGCGGCTCGTTGGGCTGCACGCCGGGCGGCAGGTGGAAGGTGACGGTCATGTCCGTGCCACCGGTCACGTATTGCGAAGCAAAATACGTCGGCCCGAAAACCCCGCTGGCGTAGTTGCTGTCACTGGTATCGGGGTAAAGCACGTCCGTGATCCTGCCGACAAAAACGTGAACTGTTCCGCTTGCGCCGGCGGCAATGGTCTGCGCTCCCATGACAACGGCAAAGCCTGAACCGCTTCCTTGATAATCGCTCTGGGAAACGTTCACGCTGTTTCCGTTCACGTCAGCCGTGATAGTGCTCATATCGAAGTTGCTGTTGGGCATGCCCACATCCACGAAATCAATCAGATGAGCGCCGGGCTGGTTATTGAATACCCAGGTGTAGTCAATGGACATCGTCCCGTCCGCGTTCCAGTAGACATGGACGGTCTCCTGCGGGATGCTGAAAGAATACTCCTGCGCAGTGACGCTGGTGGTGATGAATGCCATCAGCACCAGCATAGTGACCAGGATCATGAGACGACGTTTCATAGCGTCCCTCCTTTGTTTTACATTACCATTTGGGTTCTTCGGTGAGTTGATAGACCGTGTTGCAGTAGGGGCAGGTGACCACCGGTGCGCCGTTGACCATCTTGATGTTATCGGTGGTCAATGCGCCCCCGCATGATTTGCATTTCATCTCCTCGACTTTCGTGTCGCCGGGCAGGTCCACCTGCATGGTGACCTGCTGGACCACCTCGGTCTTTTGTCCGCGCATGGCAAGCCAGATAAGTCCACCGCCGCCTGCCAGCAGGATCAATCCAAAACAACTGAATCCAATTCCCTGGGTGACCCAGTTTGGATTTCCCTGAGCCGGGTTCGTGGATCCGATCAGCGCAATCGCTCCGTAGCCGACCAGGCATAGCCCAACCAGGAACAGGATCCCTGCGCCAATATACGATAATATGCGTCCCATAAGCGCCTCCGCGGTTGAATGTTGGCTTTATAAGTGTAGCACTTCCTATTTTATGGCACAAATGACATTCGTCTCTTTTTTCTACGTTAATCCCAGTGAAAAGTTTCTTAATTTTGGGCAGGTTGGTCTGCCCTGCCCGCAAGGATGAGAAAGGATTACTTTTTTCTTAATCCGTAGATTCCTGCAGTCGGCAGGACCGCCAGAATGCCGCGGTTTGGTACGTTCAGATCACCCACCACCCGTTCGGTGGCCTGGACGATTTTTGGGACCAGGCTCTCGTCGTCGGTGATGGTGAACAGCGTGCGCCCCAGATGTTCGGGGATCGGGAGGAAATCCTCCAGCGAAGGCAGCATGGGCAAATCGTCGCGCAACGCCTGATTCTCGCGAATGCGACCAATGCCCGTATTGAACAACACCGTCGCGCCGCTGATGCCGGCTTCCTCCCAGGCGTCGAGCACATCCCGCAGTTTTTCTGAGTCATGGAGGACGAACAGAATCATGCTCATGGTGTCTCCTTATTTTTCGTGGAACAAATACCGTAATATCGGCGGGGTGATCAATGTACAGATAATCACCATCCCGATTATCGCCGAAGACTCAGCCGCGTTTACCAACCCCGCACTGAAACCTATACTCCCGGCAATGAGACTTACTTCGGCGCGCGGCATCATGCCAATACCCAGTTGCATACTTTCTCGACCGGAGAGTCCTGCCCAGCGTCCACCCAACCCCGCGCCAAAGAACTTCCCCAATATTGCTGCGATGATAACCACTACTCCCAGCAGCAGGTTATCCTTGAGGGCAAAGATATTCACGGTCAGACCGATGTTGACGAAAAAGATGGGGACAAAAAAACCATACGCCAACGCGTGAATACGAGGTTCCAGCACCTCTTTCTCGGGTGAGCGGGCAAACATCAACCCGGCGAGAAAAGCACCGGTAATGGCTGCCATCCCTCCGATGAGTTCAGCGGAAATTGCATAGAACAACAATACCACGATCGCCAGGGTTAATATGTTCTGACTGACAGGCAGATTGCGCACCTTGCGAATAATGTAAGGTAATGCCCACAGTCCGAACAGGAAGGATAGAGCAAAAAACACCAACATGCGCCCGAAAACCAGCAAAAGACCGATTACGCTGGTTGAATCAGATGAAAAGGCAAAGAATAATGAGAGCATCAGAATAACGAGAATATCATCAAATACCGCCGCACCCAGCAAACTTAATCCCACCCGTGATTTAAGCTGCTTCAGCTCCATCAAGGTTTGCGCAGAGATGCTCACTGAGGATGCCCCGAGAATGATCCCGAGAAAAATGGATTCCTCCAGCGTGAAACTGAAGATCAAGCCTGTACCCATTCCAAAAAAGAACGGGAAAAGGACCCCCAATATCCCTGCCAGCGCCGAGGTGCGCATATTGCGACTCAGTTCGTCCAGATGAAGTTCAAGTCCCGCCACAAACAATAAGAATACCACGCCAATTTCACCCAGCAGCCGGAGGATTTCTTTCATTGTTTCTTCGTTAAAAGCCGGCAGATGGAGCAGGTTGAGCAGGGATGGACCGAGCAGGATGCCCATCAGCAATTCGCCTAACACCGACGGCTGTCCGAGGCGGATCGCAATGTACCCTGCCAATTTGGCGGCGAGCAGGATG
>JBGPQJ010000024.1:0-24775 GCA_041488995.1 Anaerolineae bacterium | reverse complement strand
GGGGTTCGAAATGATCGTTGCTCATAAACCTGTCTCCCATGCCGAATTGGTTCCAAAGGATCCCTTGCTCAAACCGCGGCTTTCACGTCTCCTGTTTCAAGTTCGTTTAAAGGTTTTTTCACCCGCACTTCCTGTTACTTCAGTATTTCACGGTATTCCAATTTTTCTGTATGGATGATTTCCACACGGAGGTTTTTCAGAAAAGCCTCAATGATCTCGTGCAATAACCCGGTTTCACCATCAGTGAGTTGTAGAGTAAACATTCTCTACTCCTTTCTTACTAACGCGGATTTACTGCGGAATCCAGCATTCCAAAAATTTGTTCCAGGGTGAAACCCTTTTGCTGACTGGCCTTGTTGGGGCAGGCTGCCACGCATGCTCCGCAGCCCTGACACAGAACTTCGATGACTTCCGCATGAGCCATTCCCGGTTCCAGCACACGTGCGCCATAAGGACAAATCTCGACGCACTGGCCGCAGGCTGCGCACAGCTTGGGATTGACAGAAGCGACAATCGGGGTGGACTCCAACTGCGGGCGAGCCAGAAGTGCCACAGCTCGCACGGCTGCCGCTTGCGCCTGGGCGATGGTCTCTTCAATGGCACGCGGTGAATGCGCCAGCCCCGCCAGGAAAATGCCTTCTGCGGCAAAATCCACCGGGCGCAGCTTCACATGGGCTTCCAGGAAATATCCATCGGAATTGAGCGGAACTTTTAACAGCTGAGCCAGCAGGGCATTATCAGTCTGGGCTTCGATCCCTGCGCTGAGCACCAGCCAATCAGGGTGGAGGGTCATGCGTTCATTTTCAGGTTGGACTACCGCGTTGACCTGCAATTGCCCTCCATCACAAATGGTCACTGCTGGCTTGTCCATCTCGCTGTATTCAAGAAAGACCACTCCGGTTTTACGGGCTTCTCGGTACAATTGCTCTCGGAAGCCATAGCTCCGCAAGTCGCGATATAGGACGATGACCTGCGTAGATGGAGATTGACGTTTGATGGTCATCGCATTCTTCAAGGCTTGCGTGCAGCAGATGCGCGAGCAATAAGGATGGGATTTATCGCGCGAACCGACGCACTGGATCATGACCATCGATTTGGGTTCCTTGATTTCAGATCTTTGTAACCGTTCCTCCAATTCGCGCTGGGTGATGACCTGCGGGTGCTGGTGATAGAGATATTCGGTGGGTGTGATCTCGCGCGCGCCGGTGGCAACCACGATCGCGCCGTGGTGGAGTTCTACCTGTGTCCCGTCCGCCTGACGGATGGTGCTGTTGAACTGACCGGTATAACCTGCCAGATTAACCACTTCGCAGGAAGTCATGAGGTTGATGCGGGGTTCGGAGGTTACCGCCGCGATGGTCTCCTTCAATAATTTCTGGGGATCGTCGCCAGGGAAAGTACCGGTGTAAATGTGGTGCAGGTTGCCGCCCAACTCCGGCTCCCGCTCCACCAGGAACACCCCGAATCCCTGCCGTGCAATGGACAGCGCGGTGGTCATCCCGGCCAGCCCACCGCCGATGACCAGCGCCTGGTGATTGACTTCAAAGGTCGTGCGCGTGATCGAATGTAGTTTGCGTCCCTTGGCGACTGCCATGGCAACCAGCTGTTGGGCTTTCTCGGTTGCGGTGTGCGGTGCTGAACGGTGCACCCACGAGTCCTGCTCGCGGATGTTCGCCATCTCGAACAGGTGCGGGTTGAGTCCGGCGCGCCGTATGGTGTCCTGGAAGAGAGGTTCGTGCGTTCGCGGGGTGCAGGAGGCGACCACCACCCGGTTAAGTCCCTGTTCCTTTATTCGTTCGGAGAGTCGCACCTGTGTGTCCTGTGAGCAGGTGTACAGGTTGTGCTCGGCATAAACCACGCCGGGCAGCGTGCGGGCGAAATCCACCACAGCCGGGACGTCGACCACTGCCCCGATGTTGATTCCGCAGTGGCAGATGAATACCCCCACCCGCTCCGGTTCGTCGCTGACGTCCCGCTCGGGCGGATACTCCGGTACGCGTGTCATAGTGCCGCGCGCCGTCCCCAACAGGGCGGAGACCTGTGCTGCAGCACAGGAAGCTTCGATGACCGATTCGGGGATATCCTTGGGTTCAGCGAAAGCACCCGCCACGAACACGCCCGGCTGTGAAGACCGGGAGGGGTGATATCTTTCAATTTCTGCAAAACCGAATTCATTGAGTTCGATCCCCAGCCGCTTTGCCATCTCTCGGCCGGAGGCGGTCGGTCTGAGTCCCACCGAAAGAACGACCAGGTCGAATTCCTCCTCGTGAGAAACTGGACGCCTGCTGTCCGCACCCTCCCAGGACACATAACTCAGACGCAGGTTGCGAGTCCCGGGCACTTCCTTAACCGAGGAAACCATGCAGCGCATATAGCGGATGCCCTGTTCGGTCCGGGCGCGTTCGATGTACGGTTCGAAGCCCTTGCCGAATGAGCGGATGTCGATGTAAAAGATGGTCGGTTCGATGTGCGGGTCATGCTCCTTGGCGATGACGGCTTCCTTGGTGGTGTACATGCAGCACACCGATGAACAATAACTCGCCCTGTCTCCGCTTTCTTCTGCGTGAGGATTGCAGGTGGAATCGCGCGAGCCGACACATTGGATCCAGGCGATCTTACGTGGGTGAGCACCATCGGACGGACGCTGCACCGCACCTTTGAATGGCCCGGAGGCGGACAGCATGCGCTCGAACTGCACGCTGGTGACCACGTTCGGGTAGCGCCCGTAGCCGTATTCGGGGCGGATGTTACCCGGCATCGGTTCGAGCCCCGGGGTCAGGATCACGGCACCTACGTTCAGGTCGATCAACTGCTCCACCTCGTTGTGGACAATCGCCCCTGCCCGGCAGGCATAGGTGCACTGGTTGCACTCGGAGCATATCCCGCAGCGCAGACAGCGCGAGGCTTCTGCGCGCGCCTGTTCCTCGGTCAGCACATTAAATATCTCATTGAAATCTGTAATGCGTTCCAATACCGGTCGACGGGTGGATTCCACCCGCGCGGCCACCGATGCTTTCCCGGATGTCATGCGCTCCTGGACTTCGTCTGGAGCCAGTTTTGCAACCGGGGTATGGCTGGCTGAGTTGCTGACCTGCACCCCGAGATAGGATTGAATTGAAGAAGCGGCACGATGCCCGGCAGCAATGGCATCCACGATGAAAGAGGTGCCCGTTACGGCATCTCCACCGGCGAAGATACCGGGGATGCTTGTGGCGAGACTTTCCGAATCGACCTCCACCCGGCCACCGCGCATTCGTCTGGCCTGTTTCAGGCACTCCGACTCAGGGCGCTGACCGATGGCGAAGATGACCACCTCTGCCGGAACGACCTCTTCGGTTTCGGGGAATTCGTCAAAATCGGGGCGACCTTCGATGAACCCTCTGAAATTAACATTGACCGTTCTGACACCGGTCACCTGACCGTCTTCATTCGTCACTTCCTTGAACGTTCGCGCTGGCAAGATCTGGATGCCCTCTTCGCTGGCGTCGCGCAGCTCCCACTCGTGAGCGGGCATCTGCGAAAGGCTTTCCAGGCAGGTCATGCCGACCCAGGCTGCCCCGAGTCGGACAGCGGTCATTGCAGTATCCACCGCGACGTTTCCGCCGCCGAGCACGAGCACACGTTTTCCCTGGATCCCTTGCCGGAGGGCAGCCGGACCCTGAAGGCTGACTTGCCGCAGGAATTCCGTGGCAAGCCGCACACCGGGCAGATCGGTGCCGGGGATCGGCAGTTTGACGCCTCCGTGCGCACCGATGGCGACAAAGACTGCATCGTATTCATCCCTGAGGGCTTCCACATCCTCAACGCGCTGGTTGAGCTTCAACGTGATGCCCTCGCTCAGAATGGCGTCGATCTCGCGCTGTACCACATCGTGCGGCAGGCGCTGGGCGGGGACACCCACCCGCATCATACCGCCTGGCACAGGCAGCGCCTCAAAGACGGTTACGGCGCAGCCCAGGCGGACCAGGTCGCGGGCGCAGGTCAACCCGGCGGGGCCTGAACCAACCACCGCCACCTTCTTGCTGGTTAATACCCTCTCCCCCTGTCCCTCTCCAGCAGGGAGTGGGGTGATGGGCGAGGGCGAATTTTTCCACGCCCAATCCGCCACGAAGCGTTTAATGCCCATCACGTTCACCGGCGCATCGAACTGGGCCCGGTTGCAGGCTTCTTCACAGCGATGGCTGCATACTCTTCCGCAGATGGACGGGAAGGGATTATCTTCGATGATCGTCCGGTAGGCATCGGCAAAACGCCCCTCCGCGACCAGTGCCAGATACCCCTGCGCCCGCTGGTGAATGGGACACGCGTCCCGGCATGGGGCGACACCGCGCTTCTCTATGGCAAACGCATTCGGGATGGCCTGCGGATAGAGCTTGGAGATCGCCTTGCGGGTGGAGAGGTCGCCGTTGAATGCATCCGGCAGGCTGATCGGGCAGGCAGTGGCGCAGTCGCCGCAGCCGGTACATTTCTTCAAGTCCACATAGCGTGGATGCTGGCGCACGGTCACCGTCAGGTCACCCGCTTCGCCCGAGATGGACTCGACCTCCGCGCAGTTCATCAGTTCAATGTTGAGATGCCGCCCCACCTCAACCAGCTTGGGTGACATGATGCACATGGCGCAGTCGTTGGTGGGGAAGGTCTTGTCGAGCATCGCCATCGTCCCACCGATGGCTGGAGCGCGATCGAGCAGGTAGACTTTGATGCCCGCTTCAGCCAGATCGAGCGAGGCCTGCATGCCGGCAATTCCTGCGCCGACCACCAGCGCTGCACCAACCGGTGTTTTTCCATTAATCGTTTCATCCGGCATAGTCATAGGGTCGTCTCCAGCACTCCTACTTTTGCCAGGACCGGGCGAGGATCGATCAGATGTTTTCCCCACCAACCTGCTGCTTCGGGCAGACCGAATGCCAGTCCGAGCAGTTCGGTGAAATAAAATGCGGGGAGTTTTGGATCACTGGTCTGCCGCATCTCCAGGTTGACCTGGCACAACGGGCAGGCGGTGACCATGGCATCCGCGCCGGCCTCGCGCGCCCGGTCTGCCAGCCGCCCGACCAGGTGCTGCACCACATCCGAGCGGCTGAGCGACAGGCTGCCACCGCAGCAGTCTGTAGCGTGTGACCAGGGCCGGACTTCAGCGCCGATGGCGGACAGCATCCTGCCCATCACCTGCGGATTGTCCGGGTCATCAAATTGAGTGATTTCGGGCGGGCGGACGAGCAAGCAGCCGTAATAGGGCACGACTCTCAACCCCTCGAGGGGATAATGGACCTGCTCCTTAATGCGGTCCAGTCCGTAGTCTTCGTTCAATGCAGCCAGCACCGGACGGACGACAACTTCCCCGGTGAACTTGAAACCAACCAATGTCTCGATCCGGTCGCGCAGGTCGGCATCCGACTTCAGGATATGGTCGGCGCCCTTAAGGCGGTTGAAACATGCGGCACAGGGCGTCACCAGATCTCCGCCCATCGCCTGCGCCAGCGCCAGGTTGCGGGCAGGCAGTGCCAGCGCCAGATCGTGATCCAGCGCATGCGCTGACGATGCCCCGCAGCAGTTCCAGTCGGGCAGTTCGTTCAGTTCCAAGCCGAGGTGCTGGAATACCGCCCGAGTCGACAGCCCGTATTCAAGGCCGGTGGAATGCAGACTGCAGCCGGGAAAATAGGAGTAGCTCATTGTTTGCTCCGCTGGATGATTTGCCGGATTTCTGCACCCGCCCGGGAGCGTCGGGGCAGCAGGGGTACTTTACCGCGCATGAACAGTCCGATGCCGGCACCTACGTCGTTCATCAAAGGGACATGCGAAAGGACCTTGAACAGCCCCAGCATGAAGGCTTCGTGCGAACGACCCAGGCGTTGGACAACGCCAAGGAACAGACGGTGGAAGAGGAGTGCATCCCGCTCGCCGGCCTGATAACCGCGCGCGAGTGCCAGCTGGCGCAGGCCATCCACGGCAGCAGCGATGTCGATATCATTGGGGCAGCGTGTGGCACAGGTATAGCAGCCCACACACAACCAGATATCGCGGCTGCGGAATAACGGCTCGCTCTGGTCGAGCGCTGCCATCTGCAGCAACCGGTCTGGTCCATAATCCATTGCATCCACCACCGGGCAGCCGGCTGTACATTTATGGCAGTGGTAGCACAGCTCAATCTGTTGACCGGAGAGACGATTAACTTCCAAAGCCAGATCGCTGATCACACCGACTCCTTATTTGGCACATGTAAATGCACGGCTGTCATAATGGTCTGCTTTTACTTTTATGGAATAACCCGTTTTTAGCGTATGACGAAGCGCTGTTTGTGTCATCCACCCTCTGCCTTAAAAAGACCCGCCATAGACCCTAACCCGTGAAAAAATTAGACCCTAACCGGGTCTCGGGCTGGATTTCTTCCCCCGGAAGATGCTTGTCGCCCCTTTTTGCTTATGTTATGATGAATTTAGATGAAATGGTTAGCCAGCCTGTCTTACGGTTACCAAAGGTGGATGTTCCGCTTCCCGATCTTGTACCGTGTCCTGATCGGAAACTCCTTTGTAATTATCTGTGGCGCAATTGCGGGGACCATCCTTACCCGGCACCTGACACTGGTCGGTAACCTTAATCTCATCCTGCTATTCTCTTTTTTTGGCATCCTGCTCACCCTTCTGGTCAATTACTGGATCATCAAAACGGCACTGGCGCCTTTATTTGAACTGCGTAATGCCCTGGAGCATGTGAAAAGCGGTCAGACCGCCCTGCCTGAACCCCTTTTACAGTATGAGGATCCCGAGATCCATCGTCTGGTGATCGCGATTAATTCCATGCTTGCCCGGTTGGAGAACCGCACCCTCGAGTTGCAGGCCATCTCGGAACGAGCGATCACAGCCCAGGAGGAGGAGAGGGTCAGGATCGCACGCGGACTGCACGACGAGACCGCTCAATCCATCTCGATGCTGATCATCCACCTTGAACAGATTGCGAGCTTGCTCCCCGAAGGAAATCCTGCCTTACAGCAGCGGGTGATCGAGGTGCGCCAGCTGGCAACCCGGCTGTTGGAGGATTTGCGGAAAGTCATCTGGGATTTACGCCCTTCCATTCTGGATGATCTGGGCCTGGTCCCGGCCATTCGCTGGTATGCGCGTACCAATTTGGGTGAATTGGGCGTGCAGGTGAACTTTGAAACAATCAATGAAAGCATGCGCCTGCCGCCTCATATCGAGACAATGCTGTTTCGCGTCACCCAGGAAGCAGTGAGTAACATCCTGCGCCACGCGGAAGCCAGGGTGGTGGATATCTGGCTTGGACAGGAAAATGAAGCGGTCGTTCTCGAAATTCGGGACGATGGACGCGGTTTCGATGTGGAGCGGATTTCGGGACAGGCGCTCTCCCGAAAACAACTCGGACTGCTCGGAATCCAGGAAAGAGTCTCACTGGTGGGTGGTGATTTGAAGGTTGATTCGGCTCCGGGAACAGGCACACGCCTGTACATCAGCGTCCCGATACTTGGAGTGAATTCAGAAGGTAAGGTTCCAAGCCTGGAAACTACCCAAGAACAAGTGATACAACCATGACTCATAAAATACGCATTCTCATCGCTGATGATCACACCTTGTTACGGAGCGGAATTCGGGCGTTGCTCGAAGACCAGCCGGATTTCACGGTGGTGGGTGAGGCTGAAGACGGAAGGGAGGCTGTCCGGCTTGTACATCAGCTCCGCCCAAACGTTGTACTCATGGATATTGCTATGCCCTTGCTGAACGGGCTGGAGGCAACCCGCCAGATCAAGCGTGAGCATCCCGAGATAAAAGTCCTGGTACTGACCATGTATGATCATGAGGAGTATTTCCGCCAGATGCTGGAGGTGGGTGCCTCAGGTTACATCATCAAACGGGCAGCGGCGGGTGAGCTGGTCTCTGCCATCCGGGCTGTCCACAACGGTGAAGCAGTACTTTCCCCTGTTATCACGCGTTTGTTGCTGGAAGATTACTTGCACAGGGATGCCGGCAAATCGGAGGCTGACCCGGATGCGCTATCGCCGCGTGAGCGTGAAGTCCTTCAGCTTATTGCCGAGGGCAAGACCAGTCGTGAAATCGCTGAAATTCTGAATTTGTCCGTCAAAACGGTTCAATCCCACCGCACCAGTCTGATGCAAAAACTCGACTTGCACGATCGGGGCGACCTGATCAAGTACGCAATTCAAAAGAAGATCATCGAAATCTAGTATGGATTGCGAGATGGAAAGATCCTTCAGCAATGTAGGGTCTTTTTGATTCTTAATATAGGGTCTGTGCCGGATTGTTTTAAGGTTGATATCGGATGACGAAATGAGGTTTCTCCCTTAGGCTGAAACCAGGAGCTCTCCATCAGACGCCCCATGAATCACTTATGCCTGAACATGGCATGGAATAAGGGAGCAGGGAAAATGGACATGGTGAATGGCGAAAGTGAACTCTCCCCCCTTGATCAAATTCGGTCGGTAGAATCTGAAATGGCTCGTCGCGTCACAGCTGCACGAGCAGCGGCTGATCAGAGTCTCGTCAATACGCGTGCGCAGGTAGCACAGCGTAAGATCGATGCGCGCGAGACCGGGATGCGGGAAGGGCAGATACTTTACAAGGAGAATGTCGCCAGGGCTGAGGAAGAAGCCCGTTCCCTTACCGCTCAAGCCCAAAAACAGGCTGCTGAACTTCGTCAAAAAGGCCACCAGCGCATGGATGCTGCGGTTCGGCTTGCGGTCAATGTGGTCCTTGGCCGGCAGGATGAAGCAGGTGACACATGAATATCGAAATGCTCCCGGTTGAAATAGTCGGGTTGAAAGCTGATCTTCAAACAGCCCTTAACACCCTGCGCCACCTGGGATGCATGCATATTGATGATTTGATTGATTATCCCGGCGTTTCTGCACGACCTCTTAGCCTGGACCGTGAAATGCTCCGCCATCAGGAGGAACTGAGTTTCCTGGCAGCCCGTATTAATGGACTGTTGAGCACACTGGGAGGGACCTCAAAATCCCAGTCCGTACCCCCTTCTGAGGATTACCTGGTTGAGGCACGAGCAGGCGTGGATGAACTCATGCCAAGAGCCCAGGCGCTGACAGCACACCGGGAGAAACTCCAGGCGGAACTGGCTTCTCTGCCTCGATACGAGGCAACCCTCCGGAGGCTGCTGCCGATCATCCCACCGATGGCTCATGAAGCAGGCAACGTTTCCATTGGCGTTCTGGTCGGGAGGGCGCACGTGGGTGTGCTGGATTCAGTTGCCAAGCAAGCCCTCGAGGTCACCAACGGACGCGCTGAGATCGTCGCCAGCGATGTGGATGTCTCCACGCGGGCGATGCTCATTGTTTTCCCGGGCCAGTACACGGATAAAATTGAGTCCATTCTCGGACATGAAGATGTCTCCCGTCTTCGCTTGCCTGCCGAACTTGGCAGCGGCCCCCCCGATGCTGTCCTCGCCACGCTGCAACGCCGCATGACAGCCATCCCCGATGAGATCAAAACGGTTGAACGTGAGTTGTCTGAATTATCCGCGCAGTGGCGCAACCGACTCACCAGCTGGAGTGTCTGTCTGCAGGAGGAAATCGATACAAGCCGGGTGCTGCCCAAGTTCGGTGAAACCGATACGACCTTTGTCCTGGCAGGCTGGGTGCCGTCGAAGGACTACGAGCGGGTCAAAACAACCCTGCATGATGCACTGGGGGAATCGATTTTTATCCAGACACTGCCGCTCACTTCTGAAATGAAAAATCGTGCGCCGGTTATCCTGCAGAATATACCTCCGGCGAAGCCCTTCGAGAGCCTGGTCAAGTTGCTCTCACTTCCCCGTTATGGACACATTGACCCGACCAGTTTGATGGCTTTCTTCATGCCCATTTTCTTCGGCATGATGCTGGGTGATGTGGCATATGGTTTGATCCTGCTGGTGATCAGTCTATTGATGTCGCGCAAATATAAGAAAGGGGTCATCCACGATATTCTGATTATCCTCGCGATGGGATCGGCATGGGGGATCATATTTGGATTTCTTTATGGCGAGGTCTTTGGTACGCTCGGGCCGATCCTGGGACTGCGTCCATTATGGATCGAACGGACAGGTTCTGAATTTGTCATCAGTTTGCTGGTCATGAGTCTGGTGGTTGGAGCCGTTCATGTCACACTCGGGCTGATACTCGGTGTATGGGAGGCCATCCAGGATCGGAGTCGCAGCCACTTGCTTGAACGCGGTGGGATGCTTATCGGGTTGATCGGACTCTTCCTGCTGGTCGGCGTGCTTACGAATTACCTGCCGAGAGGTTTTATGACTCCCTCGGTCGCCGTCGTAATCATTGGAATTGTATTGTTGAGTGCCTCTCTTGGATGGCTGGGCTTGTTGATGGGTCCGATCGAGTTCATCGGGCTGATCGGCAATGTTCTTTCCTACCTGCGTATTGCGGCAATCGGGCTGGCCTCAGTCTACCTGGCCAAAGTCGCGAATGATATGGCAGGGATCATCGGCAACATTATTGTGGGGATCATTGTGGCGGTGCTGATCCACGCTCTGAACCTGGCGTTGGGTGCATTCAGCCCTACGATCCATAGCATGCGTTTACATTATGTCGAGTTCTTCCGCAAGTTCTATGAGGGCGGCGGTCGGAAGTATGAGCCGTTCAGAAGCCAGCAATAGGAGGAAAAGATGGATGCTACAGGATTGGCTGCAATTGGGGCAGGACTGGCAGTTGGTTTGGCTGCCATAGGGACGGGCTTGGCGCAGGCCGGGATCGGCTCGGCGGGTGCCGGGGTGATCGCTGAAAAGCCAGAGGCGCTGGGTACGATTATCTTGTTGATCGCCATCCCTGAGACAATGGTTATTCTGGGGTTCGCAGTAGCGGCAATGGTCTTATTGCTGGGCGGTGGCTGAGATGAGCCTGCAAGTCATCCTGGATGCGATCCGGGCTGCTGGAGAAGCCCAGCTCCGGGAATTGGATCTGCGAAAAAGTGCTGAAGTACGAGAAATACTGGCTGACGCAGATTTGCAGGCCCAGGAGATCCGGGAAGAAGCCAGCGAAACAGCGGCTTTACCCGCAGGACGCGAACGAGCGCGAATCATCCATCGTGCGCGCCTTGACGGCTTGCACAACTTGGGCAATGTGCGCGAGGCGCTGATCGACACGACTCTGGATCAGGCTCGGGGTCGGCTGGCAAACTTGCGCGCAGACAGCGCTTATCCTTTGGTGCTGCGCCGACTGGCAGAAGAGGCTTTGGCCGAGGTTTCTGGCTCGCTGGAAGAGGCCGGTAAAGCGCGATTGGAGGCTGACCCGCGCGACCAGGGATGGGTGAATAAGATTTTGACTGACCTGGGATTAACCCTTCCGGTCAATTACAACCTCGATTGCTGGGGAGGCTTGATCGCCCAGAGCGAAGATGGCCGGGTGGTCGTCATCAACACGCTGGAAGCCCGGCTTGAACGCGCCATTCCCTACCTCCGCCGTTACCTTGCAGCCCTTTACGAGGAGGAGCATTTCGAGACTGAGACCGACCATGCAGAACTTGCATCGCCGTGAATTGTCCGCTCAGTCCCATTTCTCCAGGTTTTGAAGGTATTATCCAACTCTGCCTTATCTTGGAATGGTGGTAAGCTTCCGGCCATTGCAAGATTGGCATTTTGAGTAATTCATGTAAATATGAATCGCCTATGACTGGTTTTGAGTACGGCAATGCCCGTTTGCACGCCATGAAATCGCGGCTGCTCTCCAGGAAGGAACTTGAGATGCTGGCTGCGGCTGGCAGCCTGCAAGGCTTGATTGCCGCGCTCACCAAGACGGTTTATCACAAATCAGTGGAGACCGCCCTGGCGCGAACAACCGGGATGGACTGCATTGCCGAATCGCTTCACGATGATTTGATCGGTACGCTGGGGAAAATCCGCTCGTTCTACAATGGCAAACCCGGAAGAATGGTTGCCATTGTGCTACGTTCTTATGATGTGCATAATCTCAAGGCGATCCTGCGCGGTCTGTCGAAAAACGTCCCGGCGGGAGAGATCATCAAGACATTTTTACCGATCGGCGAGGTGCCATACGTCTCACTGGTGGAACTGGCGAGTATGCGTGATCCGCGATCTGTCATAGATGTAATCGCCAGCCTGCGGCTGCCATTAGCCCAACCCCTCCTCCAATTACGGGCTGAGCATCCCGGTGCAGATGAGTTTGAAATGGAACTGGCAATGGACAAATGGTATATCCAGGAATCCCGTCGTACGATCAAGAGCAGGGCGCGTGGCAGGGACCTGCTTTCTGCAGCCCTGGATCTGGAGGCGGATCTGGCCAACCTGCTCACCGTGCTGCGGTTTGCCCATACCCCTGCTGAGCATTCTTTCCTGCGTGAACGGATCGGGAGCGACGACCTTTCCCGGTTGTTCCTGGGTCCGGGTCGTCTGGCATTCGAGTTGCTGGCGCATGCCGGGGCGCAGGATTCAGTGGAGGCTGCTGTCTCGATCCTGGCAGGTACCCCTTACGAGATCCCATTAAAAAAAGGACTGGAAGCATATGCCCGCTCATCTCGCCTGAGCAGTATTGAAAAAAGTCTCAAACGCTTTCGCCTGGAGTGGTTGGTTGCATTGATCCCAAAGGACCCGCTGGGGATTGGTGTGGTGTTGGGATATATCGCGTTAAAGATCAATGAAGTCAACAACATCCGCTGGATCGCGCAAGGTGCAAACATTGGCTTGAAAGCAGAAGCCATTCGCCTGGAAGTGGAGTTCATTCCATGAGCCTCCTGCTGGTCATTACACGCCCTGATCTGGTCGCCGGATTTCAACTGGCGGGAGTCAATGCTTATAGTATGGAAACAGCCGAAGCTGCGCAAGATCTGATCCAAACCTGGCTGGATGCGGACGAAGCCGGCCTGCTGGCGATTGACGATGGTCTGCTGGCGTACATGGAGCCTAACTTCCTGAGGCGTCTCCAAACATCGGAGAAACTGCTTTATCTGGCCATCCCGGGTGGGCAGCCGCTCGGCGCCCAGGCCTCCCAACGGCACCGCATCGCCGAAATGATCCGCCAGGCGATCGGATTCCAGATCACCTTTAAGGGCGAAGAAGTGGAAGATGAAACGTGAGGCGAAGATGAATATCTTGGACAATGCAACAGGAAGGATCGTTCGCATTGCCGGTCCCGTTGTTGGAGCAGTTGGCCTGGAGGACATCCGCCTGCATGATGTGGCGCTGGTCGGAGAAATGGGTTTAGTGGGGGAGGTCATCCGGCTTGCGGAGGGTGTCGCTACCATCCAGGTATACGAAGATACTTCTGGCGTTAAGGTGGGCGAACCGGTCCAAAATACCGGACTTCCTTTGGTGGTGAGGCTCGGCCCCGGTCTGCTGGGGCAGGTGTACGACGGCTTGCAGCGGCCGCTGCAGACCCTCTCGGAAAAAACCGGCGATTTCATCCGGCGCGGTGTCAGCGCCCCTCCTCTCCCGGAGGATAAACTCTGGCATTTCACCCCTCGAGTCGCTATCGGTGACAAGGTGGGACCGGGCAGCGTGTTGGGAGTGGTGCCAGAGTCGAAAACGATCGAGCACCGCATTCTCGTTCCACCGGAACAGCGCGGTCGGGTGGTCGCTATTCGGGTAGGGGATTTCACCATCAACGAGGTCGTGGCCGTCCTTGAGTTGAAAGAAGACCATAAAACCACCTGCGTGGAGATCCCGCTGGCACAGAGCTGGTCCGTCCGCCACCCCCGACCATACCATACCCGCCTGGCGCCGCGCGAGCCCCTGATCACCGGAACGCGCATCATTGATACATTCTTTCCTGTAGCGAAAGGTGGATCAGCCATCATCCCCGGTGGTTTTGGTACAGGGAAGACGGTTACCGAGCACAGCCTGGCGCGCTGGGCGGATGCGGATGTGGTCGTTTACGTCGGCTGCGGTGAGCGTGGAAATGAGATGACCGAAGTTCTGGAGGAATTCCCGACGTTGGAAGATCCGCGCACCGGTGAACCATTGATGAAACGCACGGTGTTGATCGCCAACACCTCCAACATGCCGGTGGCAGCGCGCGAGGCCAGCATTTACACCGGTGTCACCATTGCCGAGTATTACCGGGATATGGGCTACGATGTGCTCATGCTGGCAGATTCCACTTCCCGTTGGGGAGAAGCCTTGCGTGAGATATCAGGACGGTTGGAGGAAATGCCCGGCGAGGAGGGTTACCCGGCTTACCTGGCGGCGCGACTGGCTGAGTTCTATGAGCGGTCGGGGCGGGTCACCTGCCTCGGCAGTCAGGAAGGCTCGGATGACCAGCGCAGGTTTGGGTCGGTCACTGTGGTCGGGGCGGTCTCGCCTCCCGGCGGTGACTTTTCCGAACCGATGACCCAGAACTCGATGCGGGTGATCGGTACCTTTTGGGCACTGGATTACGATCTCTCACGCCGGCGGCACTTCCCGTCCATCAACTGGACTCGCAGCTATTCGCTTTATGACTTGCACGATTGGTATACAGGCAATGTGGCTTTCGACTGGCCTGACCTGACCAGGGAAGCAATGGCTTTGCTCCAACGCGAAGTGGAATTGCTTGAAATCGTCCAGTTGGTTGGGCCGGATGCGTTGGCTGAAACCGAGCGTGCCATCCTGGCATCCGCACGCATGCTGCGCGAGGATTATCTCCAGCAATCGGCTTATTACCCCGTAGACCGCTACTGCCCGATTAACAAAGGCTACTGGATGCTGAAAGCCATTATGGATTTCCACCACCGCACCATGGCGGCGCTGCAAGCCGGCGTGCCTCTCGACAAGGTGACCACCCTGCCGGTCCTCGCCGAGATCGCACGTATGAAAGAGTTGCTGGTGGATACCGCTGAAAAAGAGATTAAAGCGCTCATGGATCGCGTGCGATTCAGTTTTGCAGAATGGGGAGTGAACTGACATGCTGAAGACCATCCCAATGCCTCGCCTGATCACGACAGAATACCGGACTATCTCGGAAATCCGCGGACCGCTTATTTTTGTCCAGCGCGTCTCCGATGTGGCATACAACGAGATCGTCGAGGTCATCACCCCCCAAGGCGAGCTGCGCGTCGGGCAGGTGCTGGAAGTCGACCACCATCGCTGCATGATCCGCATTTTCCTTGGCACGACCGGCCTGGATCTGAATAAGACCCGCGTGCGGTTTACGGGCGATGTGGCACGGCTGGATGTATCCCTCTCTATGCTAGGGCGTGTGCTGGATGGATCCGGTCAGCCGATCGATGGTGGTCCACCCATCATCCCGGAATTGTCGCTGGACATCAACGGGCAGCCGATTAACCCTTCTGTGCGGACCCACCCGAGCGAATTCATCCAGACCGGTGTCTCGGCCATCGACGGACTTAATACGTTGACCCGTGGTCAGAAGCTGCCCATCTTTTCTGGAGCAGGTCTGCCGGCAAATGAGTTGGCTGCCCAGATCGCCTCGCAGGCACGGGTGGTCAGCAGTGCGAGCCACGGCAGCGAGCCTTTTGCGGTCGTTTTTGCTGCCATTGGCATTACCCACCGTGAAGCCTCGTTCTTCATGGACCAATTCAGGGCGAGTGACGCAATGGATCGCACGGTGTTGTTCATCAATCGCGCGGAGGATCCGTCCATCGAACGCCTGCTGACGCCGCGCGCCGCCCTGACCGCTGCCGAGTTCCTGGCTTTCACACACAACCGGCATGTGCTGGTGATCATCACCGACATGACCAATTACTGCGAAGCCCTTCGTGAGATCGCCGCCGCGAGTGAGGAGGTTCCGGGCCGGCGTGGTTATCCTGGTTATATGTATTCGGACCTGGCAAGTCTCTATGAACGCGCCGGGAGAATCTACGGCAGGCCAGGTTCGGTGACCCAGCTGGTGATCCTGACCATGCCTGACGACGACATCACCCACCCCATCCCCGACCTGACAGGTTACATCACGGAAGGACAGATTGTGCTCAGCCGTGACTTGCATCGTAAGGGAATCTATCCTCCCATCGATGTTCTGCCCTCGCTCTCCCGCATGATGAATTCCGGTATCGGGGAGGGTAAAACCCGCGCCGATCATCGCGCAGTGGCTGACCAGCTCTATGCGTTGTATGCCCAGGGACGGGATCTGCGCCGCCTGGTGGCGATCATCGGGGAAGCGGCCTTATCCTCTGACGACCGGCGCGTGCTGGAGTTCGCGAAGTCCTTCGAAGAACATTTTATCGGACAGGGAATGGTTGACCGGACTGCCATCGAGACTCTCAGCCTGGCCTGGGAGCTGCTGGCTCCGATGCCTGTGGAGTTGCTCAAGCGCATCCCCAGGGAATACCTGGAGAGGTATCATAAATGAGCACCGTCTCCGCGACCCGCATGGAATTGCTGGCGCGCAAAGCACAGATCGCGCTGGCGAGACAGGGTCGCGACCTTCTCGAGCAGAAAAGAACCGCGCTGCTCAAGGAATTCCTCCACATCGCCGATACTGCCCTTACGCATTCGGATGCGCTGCAATTGGCTGCCGCTGACGCGCGACAGGCGCTTGCCCGCAGCGAAGCCACCGCCGGGTCGGAGATGCTAAAATCAGCTGCACTGGCCTCGCGTTCCGAGCTTTCGCTTGAGGTGACGACCGCCAGCGTGATGGGTGTAAAAGTACCTCATATCGAACAAAAACGTGTGGTGCGATCCATGATGGGTCGCGGTTACAGTATCGTTGGAACTTCCACCACTGTGGATGAGACCGCAGAGGCTTTCGAGAAGGAAGTCACTGCGATCATCCAGCTGGCGGAAACCGAATTACGCCTCACCCGTTTGGGCGCTGAGATCCAGCGCACGTCCCGCCGGCTTAACGCACTCGACCATTTATTGATCCCGCGTCTTGAAGCAGAACGGGATTTCATCCAGATGGCATTGGATGAGCGTGAACGCGCAGACCATTTCCGGTTCAAACTCATGAAGCGTATCCTGGAACGCAGGCGGGAGTCACCAAGCTTCTAACAGGTTTGCAGTTGAAAACGATTTTTTTATAAGGCACCGGCATCCAGAAGCCGGTGTCCTTATAAACACGATCCACCATCTCCTCAATCCGGCCAGGAATTACTCATCTATTTTCTTTTACACTATTGAGGGAGATTATTACCTTATAATCTCTGAAAGCAATTTACTGTATGCAATCTGGGAGTAATAAAGGCAATAATATAATCCTTTCGGCCAATAGTTTATAGAGTCTTTCAAGCGGAAGGGTTGGAAGGGAGTAAAAGTGAATAGCATTCATCGTACCCGTATCAAGCCGGGAATGAGAGTACGGATTGTTCTGAAGAGGGATCAGCTATCCGGAACCCTCACCGAGGGAATAGTGAAAGATATCCTGACAAAATCTCCCATGCATCCCCATGGCATTAAAGTCCGCCTGGTAAGCGGTGAGATTGGACGGGTGAAGGAAATTGTGGGGTAATGATCCCGCTTTCTAATAAAATCTGATCCATGGTAATTGCCTTATGATGGCAAGCCGGTGGTGGGTCCGGAATCGGTGTACAAGCACCTGCGCGGCTGGAGAGAATAAGTACAAACATTGTAAACCGCCCAGGATCATCCAATTATTCAGAAAGAGACTGCCCATTGATAAACCAAGGGCAGTCTGATTTTTTAGCACTTTTTTTGTTGTTTAGAATCCGCAGGCATAATGGTAATCGCCCAGGATTTCATCAATCCTGTCTTGTATGATTGCCATTGGGGAATTCTCCAATAAGCCAGACCGGATTTTCCGGTTCTGAACTGGCAGCCATTGGCTGAGAAGATTGAGCGGGATGGGCGTGCTGCCAAGATTAGTCATTAGTTTTTCCAATGCGCCTATTGCCTGTGGAGTTGTCCAGTAATAACGGATGCGGTCGCTCAAGCTGAATTTGCGTTTGAAAGCTTGCTCCTCAGGTCTTCCAGGATAGTATTTCTGCCAGTGACGTGGATCGCGCTGCATGACTTCCTCCATGCATGCGATCAAGTTTGAGCATTCTCCCTCAGCGATAAGTTCCTTCTCCATCAATGAAAGCGCAAAAACCGCCTCGCGATAGGCGAATGTCAGCGCAGGACCGACTTTCAGGATGGCAAAATGGTCGCGGATGAGTTCGCGCAACCGGTCGCGAGTCTGATAATCGGTCGAATGGACTTCATATAGAAGATGGGGTTCACTCTCGATGAAACGAGAAAGCGCCGAAGCTTTATCAGGTTGATAATCCAGGACAAAGTCGTCACCAAATTCCACCCCGGGTTGGACCACGAGCGCAATAACCCGTTCCCATACAGACTCCAAACCATCATGAATGAACGCATCATGCGTGACTTCGGTGGTTTGTCGTGCGTCTTCAACTGTCGTGACGCTGACCCCTTCTTCGTGTGCCTGTGCACCACCGGGGACAGGCACTTCGCTGCCAATGATATAACGGGGAGCAGGCATCCCTGGAAAATTGGCATGCGCTTCTTCGCAGACTTTAACCAGACGGGCTGTCCGTCTGGCAGATATTTCAACATCCAGCGGGCGGGAGGTTTCATCATCTCTTAATTTCATGCTTGCGTCCAGGTGGATTTTCCTGTACCCCGCATGGATATAAGCCCGGACCAGCTGCTCAGATTTATCCATGGCATTGTCTTCGGGTTCATCCTGCCAGACGGACGGTCCTAAATGGTCACCGCCCAGAATAAGCTGATCGACAGCGAGTCCATTTTTATTGGCGAGTCGCTGAACGAATGATACAAAATCTGTCGGGGTCATGCCGGTATAACCACCGAGTTGATTGACCTGGTTGCAGGTGGATTCTATTAACAAGGGTGTACCGGTCTGCACCGCACGGCGTATCGCAGCCTGCAGAACGGTGGGATGTGCAGAACAAATCGACGGTATTCCTTGAATCCCTCCTCGCTTGTGTGCCCTGACAAGGTCATCGAGGACTTCAACCGACATAATGCGAAGCCTCTTCCAGCGCAGGTTGGGCAGAAGTCCCGCCGGCGGCTCGGGTGGAAAATGCGCCGCACACGGCTGCCAGACGCAGGGATTTTTCCAGTCCCCAATCGTTGAGGTAACCGAAGATAAATCCGGCGTCGAATGAATCTCCAGCACCTACGGTATCCACAACGTTGACCGGGATGGATGACACGCGTGACTTGACCTTGCCTCCCAAACCGATTGCTCCCTGCGCGCCTTGTTTGATGGCTGCTATTCCTGTGTGTTTAGACAGCTCATTTGCTGCGGTGTCTATGTCTGCTAATCCGGTAATTGCACAGGCCTCGGCGGCATTCGGAAGAAAAACGTCGGTCAGTGGAAGGAGTTCTAATACCCCCTTCCACGTATCAGAGGGATCCCAGTTGGTATCGAGGGAAGTGGTTACCGAGAACTCTTGAGCGCGTTGGAACAGGTCCGGTAAACCCTGTTGAAGGGCGGTCTGTATAAAATAACTGGCGACATGCAGGTGTCGGGTTTGGTGGAGCAAACGATCGGGGATGTCGGATGCTTTCAGTGCTGCGATCAAGCCCGGGTGAGTCAGAATCGCGCGATCACTACCCCGGTTAAGGATCACACTTAATCCAGTCTGGCCTCCCGGGATGCGGATCACGTTCGAGACGTCCACCGATCGCGCTCTCATCGCATCCAGCATATACTGCCCGAACAAGTCCTCACCGCAAACACCGATGAAGGCAACCTTGAGTCCCAGACGTGCAGCACCGCAGGCGAAGATCGCAGAGGATGAGCCGATGTCCAGTGAAGCGTTCTCAATCAGTTTTTCCACCTGCCCGAATTCGGGGGTGACATTACCGCTCAGGATAAGATCGGGGTTGATTTCCCCTGCGACGAGGACGTCAAATGGTCTGTTCATTTGAAACCACAGGAAGGCGTCGTTCAACCAGACTTAATGCGATAAGAGAAGAGATCACTAATATACCGAAGAACAGGTACATGAATTGAGAACCGTAAGCGTCAATCAGTAATCCGCCGAAAAAGTTTCCGGTTGCTGCACCAAAACCCATCAATACACTACCGAACACCCCCTGGGCGGTGGCATTCATCCCCACAGGTGCGTGTTCGTTGGCATATGTGACGCCAGCCACCCAGATGATCGGAAAGGTCAACCCTTGCAGCAATTGGACGAAAACGATTCCGATTGGCAGGTCCACCGCCGCAAAAAGCAGGAGGCGTAAACCGGTCACAGCCAATCCTATAACCAGCAAACCATAGGCTTTAAACCGTTTGATGAGACGATTGGAAAAAAAGAGCACTGGTATTTCGGAAAGCGTGGCAATGACCATTCCAATTCCCATCAGTGTCTTACTCGAACCGAGTTCCCCCATGTAATAGAACAGATACGTGTTAACAACCGCCAGCCCGATACCAGCTACGAATGCCAAGGAAAGAAATAAGACCCAGCGAGGTTTTCCGAGCAGTGAACGTATTCCATGCCGAACCGATACCTTCGTGGCAACACGAGGAAAGACCAGCCTTAACCCGACCAGCAATGTGATGAACATCAGGATTGCGAACATGTAAAACGAGGAGTGCAATCCGGTCTGTTCGATCACCATGCCAGCTATAAATGAGGAAATTCCCCACCCGAATGTGCCTCCAACGCGAACCCGTCCGTACATTTCCTTTTCGTCGGCCAGCATGGTCATCGTAGCGGTATCTGCTAATGAACCAGCGGGGGCAATCGCAAACGCAAACAACACAACGAGCGGCAGCAGTGCCCAATATGTGGACACCGTCGACACAGCCAGCATGGCAAGGATGCAGCTCAATAGAGACAGGGAGAGCACAAGGCGGTGACGGTGGGTTGAGTCCGCGACACCTGTCCATAACGGTGCGCTGACCAGGGTGATAAGAGGTGGGAGGGCTGTAAGAACACCAATTTGACGCCCGGCGAGGCCCAATTCCCCGTAATACAGCACGAGATAAGGGAACAGGGTTGCAATGGCGGCGAAGTAAAAAAAGTAAAAAGAAAATGGCCAGATTTTTCTCATGATGTTCCGTAGCTTTTGAACCAGTCGGGTGTGATGGGTGGAGAGGAATAAAAATCAGTGAAGGGCTTGGCCATTTTGTTGCACAATTCAGCCAGGCGGACCAATCGCGCCCTCGCGACGGTCTCCAGGAAGCGGGAACGCGCTTCACCGGTTAACCCGACAGCCTCCTGCCAGACTGCCCGGCCCACAGCAATTCCAGAGGCTCCGGCTTTACAAGCGACCGTCACCTGGCGCATATAAGTCTCGAAATCAACAGCAGCGGATAGCAATATCCAGGGTATCGTACAGACAGAGGATATTTCTGAACAGGCTGCGAACCAGGATGTTTCTTCCCGATCCTCAGTGATATCAAGCGGGAATTCAACTTTAAGGATATCAACGCCAAGCGGGGTAAGCCTGCGAGCGGTCTCGACAACAACAGTTCGTTTCTGGCCTGAGGTTAATCTTCTGCTTTCATCAAGCGAGTACGACAATGGTTCGAGCATGAGGCCGATGTCATATCGGATGCATTCTTCAGCAACTCTTTTAACGAACTGCTCAATTTCCGGTGCGGTGGGGGCATCGGGATGGTAATACACCAGCAGTTTGACCGTGCTGGCGCCCAGTTTCTTGGATTTTTCCACGCTCCAGCCAGGAAGAATCTGGCTCTGGCGCGCGGTCGGATCGCCTGAGTATCCTGTGGATTCCAGCGCGACGACCAGTCCGGTTCCGGAGGGTATTACCCCCGCTGCCACCGCTTGTGCAGCGCTGTATTCGGGATCGAGCAGTACGGCGGTGGCGCATTCCGCGATCGCGGCGGTGACCTCCAGTTTAAAATCTATCAGATCCTCATCGGTGACGGAATCAGGCAGGGATGGGTTGAGCGCCCGACGCAGGTTCTGGCGATGGTCCAGAGCCAGGCATGTGAAAGTTCTGGCAGGACTGGCACATTGCTGTAAACCGCGTAGTTTTCCTGTGGAGAGGGTCTGCATGAATCACCGTGAGATGTACAGAGGTGTTTATCCCATTTGGGAATGGTAAATCAAGGACAGGCGATCCTGAATATGTTTAAGTTCCGATGCTTAAGGATAACACTAAAGCTCAAATCCTTGGCTTGTGTACACGCCGCGTCGAAATCCACGCCGGTGTCATCATATTCGGCTGCGAAGACTGGTTTTCCTGCCTGGATAAAAGGGATCATCTGGTTGCACCAACCCTGATCGAAACAATCCTCAGTTATGGCGAAATCAAAATAGGGTAGCAGGTCCTTGACCTGATCGGGAGTGTTTTTCAAGCCGATGGCGAGCCCGCGCGAGTGGGCTTCGTCCGCCAGCCAATTTGCATAATGTAGCTGGTCCTCATAAGTGATTGGAAATCCTGTGTCGTTATCATAGATCTGCATGTTGTCAGGCTCAACAGCATCAAAACCTTTGGCTTTGCACAGGTCGAGACGGGCGCGCATGATGGGGGCAAGTTTATCCATCTGGCGAATATCGAGCCAGCGTTCACCAGGCCAGCCTTCATAGTCGTTACCCAATACTTCTGGCGGGAACTGGTCTTTGTCAGGACGCCAGTCCTCCCAGGAACCGACTGAGATATAGCAGATCACTTTGCGTCCTCGAGCGTGCAGGTCAGCGACAACGGAGGGATCATTGTCCATGAGGTCGATATCAAAAACATCGGCCTCCACGGTTGTATCCACGGGCAACTCGGAGAGCTGCCATTGCCAGGTGAGACCGGGGGTGGAATGCCACCAATCAATTGAGAGAGTGGGTGAAGTCGGAGCCATTGGAGTGATCTCCTGTGCGTTGGGTGAAATCGTTTCTGGTAGGTTGGTACAGCTGGCGACAATAATCACCAATAGGATGAGCGATAATTTACGGGTTCTCATTTTTCGGTCCGGCGGTTTCACCGTCTCCCTCGAAGAGCCAGATATGACCGTCCCCTTGATTTTCCACGACTAAAGAATCAAGCAAGGTGTACTGCCGACTCCTATTTCTGGGTTGGATATTGCTCCAATAATCGCTTCGCTAGCTAGGCTGGTTATTCCGTACGATTGGGTCGGGAAGATTTTTCTTTAATCAATCCACAGTACTAAATTAATTATCTGCCTGTGGTTCAGCTGGGAAACTGCCGCGTAATTGTTAGCGTACCATCTGAATTAAGTAATTCACAGCATGCCCAACGCAGGGGATAAGTCACACCTTTAATCATTAACTCACCTTTGAGTCTCGTTCCTTCCCAGCCGACTCCTTCCGGCAAAACAAGCCGCGCTTGTCTCACCTTATGCGGAATTGGGTAACCCGCATCAAGAGTGCCGCTGACCAGTATGTCATCCTGAGCATTGAGCAGAGTCAAGCGGATGATGCCAGGAACGCCTGCGATGCCGTCGTTGACGAGACCCACTACAAGTCCCGTCCGATGCGAATGGTCATATGACCAAATCCACGAAGGTCGGATGCGAAATCCAATGCAACGATTCAATCCATCAATTCCATCGGGATACTGATGGTAGTAATTCATCACATGATCGGCATGGATGTTATGCCAATTCCACAATGACCAGTAATTTGCGCCCACGTCTTTTACATGTGCAATGATGTTTTCCGTATGCGGAATTCCGTGATCAAGCCTGAGTGATTCAGGCGAACCGTCAGACATGCCCACTTCACAAATTGCAGCGATATGTGCCGGGCGGTTGCTCAACGATTCGATTTGCTGGTTTTCAATGAAGATGGTGTCGGTGCGAATCCAGTTGCCAGTGCGAATGGTACGTTCAAGTATTTCAGCATTGCCAACACGATTGTTATCGGGCTGAGTGTTTGTTACGAGTGGAGTGTTGTCCCAATGCGCACGTTGCATCTCGAAAATACGAACCCACGTTTCGAGTGCGGTGGCATGGTCGGGGAATGGCGAGGTACGGTCATAGGGCCATGAATGACCTTCGCCCCAGAAGCCATACATGTAGGTATCCATGAATTCGATGTCTGCATGACCGTTATACTTTTCGGCCAGTAAAGCATCGAACTCATCCAGCGCTTCGAGAAAATATGGATGATGATAATGCGGCAATCGATGCTCGCGACGGGCACGCACATCATCGCGCTTTACGCTCCTTTCATTTCCCCAACCTTTTCCGAGATGGAACATAGGCACATTTTCAAGAATGTAATCCGGCAGTGACTCTTCTTCGATATCCGGATTCGCCAGCATGATACGAAAGCCGACGCGCTTGTTATACTTCGCTGCCATTTCCATGGTCAATTGCCAATGCTCGAACAAATCCAATTTACCGCGCTGACTCTGCATCTGTCGCCAGGTGGGCCGGATATAAAGTTTGCTCGCCATTGGAATCTGTGCAATCTTTTCAATCGTCTCGAGCACACTTTCGCCATTATTTCTTTTCGGTAACAAATCGCCGATGATATACGCCATCAACCCCATGCCGTAATTTGGCACAGGTTCAGCGGAGGGCATGGTTGTCATCACCACATCCCATTTCGGGACAAGCTCAATGGGGAAGGGACCTTGAAAGAGTCTATCAGCGCGGTCGCTCTTACTCCAATGATGCGAGTCCCAGTTGTGTTGAGGCGTCGATTCGGGGAAGGTCTTTGATTCCATCTTCGGATTTACTTTCTCTCGATACGGAACAAGCCTGAGCCTATTCTCCGGATCTTATAAAGACTCGCCAACTCTGATGGACGTTCTGTGAAATAAATGGGTCGAGAGTCAATGTTGGCTTCAATATATGCCAGTGTGGATTCCGCGAGACGGGTCACACCTTCCTGCGGGTAGGTTTCATGAAAATCTATTTCGGTTTTTCCGTTCAAAACATGAGCAACGTAATAAAAATCATAGACGGTATCCCAGT
>JBGPQJ010000023.1:0-24923 GCA_041488995.1 Anaerolineae bacterium | reverse complement strand
TCACGGGTTAGATAGGCGACTCATAATCGCTTGGTCGCTGGTTCGAATCCAGCCGGGCCCATCTATATCACACTGTCAGGTCAGTAGTTTGATTAAAGAAAAAGGAGATATTGAAAATGCCTAATATTAAGAAAATAGTCGATTTGTCTCATGCGCTTACCGCGGATACCCCGGTATATCCTGGAGATCCTGTTCCAAATATTTCTGTTGCCACTACCATAGAAAACGAAGGATATAACCTTTTTAATGTAATTATGGGTTCCCAGACGGGTAGTCATGTGGATGCTCCCTATCATTTCAGCAATCAAGGTGCTACCGTCGACAAAATGGACTTGAAGCATTTTATTGGACAAGGATTGATTGTTGATGTAACTCATAAGAAAAGGAAGGAAGAAATAACGCTTGAAGATATTGTGAAGTATGAAAAACAAATTGAAGAAGCAGATATTGTCTTGTTTAGAACAAACTGGTATAAAAAAGCTGGCACAAACGAATTTTATGATCATCCATTTCTCTCGAAAGAAGGAGGGGAATATCTTTTATCAAAGGGCATCAAAACAGCAGGTATTGATGCCATTAATCTTGATAATACGGGAGGCACAGAGTTCCCGATCCATGAAATGTATGCAGAAGCTGGCGGTATCATTGCAGAAAATTTAGCAAACCTGGACTCAGTGGATTTCGATTCCCCTTTTATTATTTTTCTACCGTTGAAACTTACAGGGTGCGATGGTTCTCCGGTTAGAGCAGTGGCGATCGATTTTAGATAAGGAGGGAAAGTTTTCGTAGCCGAACTGGATTAGTACCCAAATACGTTCGTTCGCAGGTCCCTAAAAGGGGATAGCTCGCGAATACATAAATCCAGACACACATCCTGTCGGGTCCACTTGAGATGACCACATGCCAGATTGTGGTCTTTTTGGTTCCTGATTGAGGTGATAGTTCCTATGTGATCCTAATCAAACAAGAATCAATACAATGGCGATCAAACAAAAAACAACACCCAGCTTCTGATACGTCGAGACCTTTTGTTTAGATATAAGCGAAGCCAGTATTACAGTCATGACCGGAGCCATGGAGGAGATCACAACAGCCAGTTCAATCCTTGTCAAACGGGCAGCCAGCAGGTATAAAACGTTGCCTCCTGCATCGAGGACACCTGCCAGAAGTGCCAAGCCATTCCCATTGAATGAAGGCAGCCGAGATCGACGGAATAAGAGCACGAGGATGGCAAAGAGAAAACCGGCCATTTTGGCAATAACAAGGGGGGAGAAAACACTCCCTGATTCGGTCTGCACAATACAAAGAAAAAAACCACCAAAACCGAATCCCGCAAGGATGGCCAACCCCAAACCATTGGCATCACGGTTTGATCCCAACCCTTTCGTGACAAGCCAGATGCCAGCCATCCCTACTGCCATTCCGACCCATTTCTCGGGACTCGGAGCTCCATACATGATCGTGCCTACAACAATCGGAAAGACCACGCTGACAACAGCCGCCGTGGGAGCGACAAGTACGGCTTGAGCAATTGCAAGCCCCCGATATAAGGCGGCCATGCCAATTGCACCTGAAATCCCTGCTGCGCAACTCCACAGGATCGAAACGGGTTCAGGCCACGGCTCGGAGCGGAGGAGCATTGCGATCAGGAGGCTGGCCATACCGGCGAATGTGGAGAGTGCGAGCACTTGGTATTGGTTTCGGTCTCGGGAAGCAAGGCCACCGGCGAAATCGCCGGTCCCCCAGACAACGGCGGAAATAAGAGCGACAATTCCTCCCAAAAAATTAGTGCTGTCCACCTGGGCATTTTCCTTTTTCAGGGATGCGAATAATAACAAATCGTTCCACGGCTCTGATCCTGCTTTGATGTTCAGCCTTTATATCACAGGCTTTGACAAAATAGATACAAAATCCATGGTTGATGTCTGCTCAATTTCCCGGGGGAGTGTGTGTTGCACCGGTAATGTGAACAGGTGCGAATCAGACCCGATTTTGACTGCTTTGAAGAGATTCAAAAAAATTGAAACCCAAGGCTGGTTTCCAGTGTTAAAAATGTAAATAGCCTGTTGACTTTTTAGACTGGCATGCTATAATTTTTTTATAATAAAACATCTGTTTATACAGTAAAACAAAATAAAAACATGCCGGAAGCCGATCGTTATATCATCGAAATCTTGGATGTTGCATTGAATGTCATTGATACGATGGCATCCAGTCAAGAAGAGTCCTATTCCCCTTCATTACTCGCGAAACAATTTAATATCAATCGCAGCCGCATGTTCCGGATTTTCAAAACTCTGGAGCATCGCGGTTTTGTTAAATATGACCCAAAGACTGAGACCTACAGGTTAGGACTAAAATTCCTGGAAATTGCCCAGAATATTCGTAACCGGTTAAGCTTGAGGAGGGAAGCCGAGGAAGTGCTCAAAAACCTGGCTAAGGGGACAGGAGATTGTTCTTACCTGATAATTGCATCAGGGAACTCAGCGATTGTCGTAGACCGGTATTCGGGTGATAACATGCTCCAGTTATCTGCACCGATTGGGTCAAGACTGCCTCTCCATACGGGTGCTGCGCCTAAAATTCTGCTTGCATTCATGCCGGAAGACCAGCGCGAACATCTCGTAAATGAAATGGAACTTCCTTCCTTTACCCCCCATACGATTAGAGATAAGGATACGCTTCGCAAAACCCTGGCTGAAATCCGCCAGCAAGGATACGCTGTAGATGAGCAGGACTTCGAAGTCGGTGCATATGCTTTTGGTGCGCCGGTTTTTGATCATGAGGGGAATATCGTTGCAGGGATATCGATTACCACACCGACTGCCCGTTGTTCGCCCAAAAGACGCAAAGAACTCATCCGTATGGTGCTTGCCGCGGCTCAAAAGCTTTCAGAGAAATTGGGATATCAATCAAATCGATTTTCTAGGAATTAATAAATGTCACAGATTGGAATGAGCCCTCAAAGTGATGAACAGCGACGCCTGTTTGAAGAGGAGGCGGTAAGGATTGTGAATATGGCTGCCGAGCAGGGGCTCACTTTGCGTGTCTTGGGCTCACTTGCGTTCCATATTCATTGCCAGCGGTATGATCACCTTCAAAAGCAGCTTGGACGCGCCTACACCGATATCGATTACGCTGGCTATAAAAAGCAGGCTTCGAAAATCGGTCCGTTTTTATCTAAGCTAGGATACCGCGAGGATCTGGATATCAATGTACTGTATGCGGGGGAACGCCTGATATATAACCACCCATCCAACGGTTTACATATTGATATCTTCTTCGACAAGTTGAATTTTTGCCACGAGATCAACTGGGTGGGTCGCCTGGATGTGGATCAGCCAACGCTTCCTCTGGCTGAGATGCTTTTGGAGAAGATGCAAATTGTCAAAATTAACGAAAAAGACATCATCGATACTTTGATGTTGCTGCTAGAGCACTCCCTGGGCGATGATGACCATGAGACGATTAACATCGCCTGGATCAGCAGACTCTGTGCGAAAGATTGGGGGTTATGGCGAACGATCACGATGAATCTGAGAAAAGTGGCGGATTTGTGCCAGAGTTATGATCAACTCAGTGCTGAAGAAAAATCCCACCTGGGCTCCCAGGTGGAATCGGCCCTTGCAAGGATCAATGAAGAACCGAAAACAATTGCATGGAGGCTGCGGGCTAAAATCGGGGACCGGGTAAAGTGGTATCAGGATGTTGATGACATTTCATAAAATAACATTTTAATTTGGAGGAATAGATGCCATTTTGGTCAAAGAGTAGTAATGCCCGGCGATTTCGTCTGTTTTTCGCAACGGATGTTCATGGCTCGGAACCGACATTCCGGAAATTCATAAATGCCGGTAAATTTTATAATGTGGATGTGCTGGTGTTGGGGGGCGATATCACCGGGAAGATGTTGATTCCGATCATCACATTGGGAAATAACACCTATCGTGCTACCTTGCAGAGTAAGCTTTACAATCTACAAAAGGACGATCTGCCTGAATTTATGTCCCGCCTGGCCAAGCTTGGTTTTTACAGCAGCGAAATGAGCGAGCGGGAATATGCCGAACTTTCCGATAATCCCGATCAGATTAACCGCCTTTATCTGGAAAAAGCCAGCGAACGGCTGGCTTCATGGATCCGGTGGGCTGAAGAAAAACTTGCCGGAACCAATCTGCGCTGCTTTGTGACCGGTGGGAATGATGATGCAAAGGAGGTTATCGATACCTTAAACCGGGAGGCTAAAAATCGGGTGATGGCGTGCGAGGAAAAGCTGGTCACCCTGAGCGATGAAGGCCATACCATGGTCAGCCTTGGCTACAGCAATCCGACCCCATGGAAGACGCCACGGGAAATTGAAGAAGCCGAGTTGGTTCAACGGATTACAGCCGCCTTTCAGGGAGTGGACAATAGCGAGAAAGTCGTCTTCAACATGCACGTGCCTCCGGTGGACAGCACGCTGGATACCTGCCCTCAACTGGATATCTCGACCGATCCGCCTACGGTTGTCACTTCCGGGGGAGAACCAATCCTCTTTGGAGCGGGTAGCCAGGCAGTACGCGATGCAATTGAGCACTACCAGCCCATGCTCTCCCTTCACGGGCATATTCATGAGTCCCGTAATGTCACCAAGATCGGCCGCACCACGGCGGTCAATCCGGGCAGCGAATACGGTGAAGGCGTCTTGCGCGGCATTATTGTTTCCATCGTTGGCAATAAGGTTGAAAGCACCCAGATGACTTCAGGATGACCGGTGACCACCTATTTTGATCTAAGCCAACCCCTCCAACCTGGAATGACCATATTTCCGGGTGATCCGACGCCGAGCTTTCGTCCGGCGGATGGAGTCGAACAGCCCTGGCGGGTTGCTGACTTGCGTTTAGGTACCCATACCGGGACGCACATCGACAGCGTTTCACATTATTTCCCCGGAGGAAAGAACGTAGATCAATATCCAATATCACGTTTCATTCTTCCGGGGATTGTTTTGCCGGTGCCCGATCTGATCGAGGACCAGGCGATTACGGTAGAACAAATATCCGACAGATTAAAAAAATTACCAGAAGGTGGGGCGCTTCTCATACAAACGGAATGGGATCAATATTGGAATACGGATCGTTATCTGCACCATCCCTATCTTTCGCCAGAGGCTGTCTTGCAATTGGTTGGGAGTAAAGCCAGCCTGGTCGGGATTGACGCCTTGAATGTTGATTCAACCGTGCAAGCAACCAACCATGTCCACCATCTTCTACTTGAGAAGGAGATTCTCATTGTGGAGAATCTTACTCATCTATCCAATCTTCAGCCCGGCAGGGTGTACCAGTTTTCCTTCCTGCCGCTCCGTCTGGCAGGGATGGATGGTTCCCCGATCCGTGCGGTGGCATGGTAACCCGATCATTTGTGCATAAATAGGAGAAAACGCATGGCAGCTACAGGAGAACGGACTGCACCCGGAGCGGTTTTCAGCGAAGCAGGCGAGTTGGTCAACAAAGTCCTCATTGATCTGAGCCAGCCCATCGAGCCGGAGATGACTGTATTTCCTGGTGATCCAAAGCCGCATTTTCGCCCGGCGGATGGGGTTGAAGAACCTTGGTGGGTCGCAGAAATAAAAATTGGAAGCGCGACTGGAACACACTTTGATTGTCCCTCGCATTTACTCCCCGGCGGAAAGACCGTTGACAAGTATCCCCTTGCGCGTTTCATTCTTCCGGGGATTGTTTTGCCAGTGCCGGACTTGAAGGATGATCATGCGATTTCAGAAGCCCAAATATCCAATGGACTGAAGAATTTACCCGAAGGAGATGCCGTCCTTATACAAACCGATTGGGACCGATACTGGAAGACAGAACGTTACCTGCGCCATCCCTGTCTTTCACCTGAAGCAGTCTGGAAACTGGTTGGGAGCAAAGCCAGTCTGGTTGGGATTGACGCCCTGAATGTTGATTCAACCGTGCAAGCAACCGACCATGTCCACCGCGTCCTGTTTGAGAGGGATATTCTTACCCTTGAGAACCTCACGAATCTGAACAGACTCCAACCCGGCAAGGTGTACCAGTTTTCCTTCCTGCCGCTTCGCTGGGTGGGATTGGATGCTTCTCCAATCCGGGCAGTGGCGTGGTAAATCCAACCTATCTTTTTGTTCCAAAAAGGAGATAAAGAGCCATGACAACTACAGAAGAAGTTAAAAAACCCGAAGTGTTTGTCCGCAAGGCAAGCGGCCTTGTCCGTACCGCGGGCGTATGGGACGTGCTGGCATATAACATAAACTTTACCAGCATCGGTCTCCTGCTGATCTTCCTGATCATGCTCGGACCGGCATTTTATCCGGGAATTAATATGGCCTGGAGTTCGATCATCTGCACGTTGCTGCTGATCCCCCTTTCCCTGGTGTTTGGCTATCTGGCTTCAACCATGCCTCGTTCCGGTGGAGATTACGTTTATGTCAGCCGCGTGCTCGGTCCAGCCTGGGGAATGATGTCCAATTTCAACAATACAATCTGGTGGTTCTTCTACGGTGGAGTTCCCTCGGCATTTCTTGCCCGCTACGGCCTGGCGCCCTTCTTCCGCACCATGGGCATTTTCACCGGCAATACCGGCCTGATCGATGTGGGCAATTGGTTTGCCAGCCCGGTGGGTATGTTCATCTTCGGCGCGCTGCTGATCAGCCTTCTGGTGTATATTTTCTCGATCGGAATGCGCTTGTTCTTCCGTGTGCAGAACGTTTTGATCATCTTCGCCATTATCAGCACGGTGCTCAGCGCCCTGGTCTTCCTGGGCAAGAACCAGGCGGATGTGATGGCGGCTTTCAACGCCTTCCTCGGTCCGCTCTCGGGCAAGCCGGATGCGGCTGCATACGTGATGAGCGCGGCGGCGGAAGCCGGTTTTGGCACGGCGCCCTTCTCGCTGATGAACACCCTGCTGCCGATGACCTGGATCTATCTGAACCTGTCCTTCATGTCCTCCTCGGCCTACATCGGCTCTGAGGTGAAGGATGCCCGCCGCCTGCAGCTTTGGTCCATGCCGGTCACCCTGCTGGTGGTGGGTGTAGGCGTGTTGATCACTGTGATCGTGGTGGGCAACGCCGCCGGTTACGACTTCCTCGGCTCGCTCACCAATATCGACCCGGCCGAATTGGGGGTCTCCTCTACACCGCTGTACACCGAGCTGGCCTCCTATCTGAGCGGCAACATAATCGTCGCCTTCCTGATCACCTTCGGCTTCATCTTCTGGAGCTACGCCTGGCTGCCTGGGCAGATCATCAACGGCTCGCGCAACATCCTGGCCTACTCCATCGACGGGTTGTTCCCGGCCTGGTTCCGTCAAGTCCATCCCAAGCTGCACACCCCGGTGCCGGCGCTGGTGACGATGGGCCTGATGAGCATCATCGCCCTCGCGATCTACGTCTTCACTTCGTATTTCGCCACCCTGGTGGGCATCTTCGGCTTCATCCTGAGCTTTGGCATGGTCTCGATTGCGGCCATCCTTCTGCCTTACCGCCTGCCGGATGTCTTCGAAACCTCCGCCGTGAACCAGCGCGTGGGCAATATCCCGGTGATCAGCATCATCGGCGCCCTCAGCCTGGCCTCGTGCATCTTCATGCTGTGGGTGTTCGTTAAAGACCCGCTCTCGGGCATGACCCCCACCATGATCGGTTTCAACGTGGTGATCTTCCTGAGCGGGTTGGTTGTCTATTATATGGCTCGCTGGATCCAGGCCCGCCGGGGCGTGGATGTCTCTGTGAGCTATAAGGAAATTCCGAAAGAATAGCCTGACACACCATTGCTACTATCTCGAGCGTGATCCTCCTTCTTGGAGGGAGGATCACGCTCTCGGACGCCGGTTTTTGGCAGCTATTTTTAAAGTTGAAGAAATAAACTTTAGTTTTTGCGCTGGAACCATCCAGCTCTGTAGTTCTGCTTTACCTAATATTTGGAATTGATTCTTTCCGGCAACCAACGGAAAACATTCCACTGGAAAAACTTTTTCCATGGACCAATTTCGTATCGCATTGGCTCAGCTCGAGCCAGCCTTGTTCGATAAAACAAAAAACCTGGCAAAGGCCGAAGAGGCCATCCGCCTGGCGGTTGACCATGGCGCAGCTGCCATCCTTTTTCCTGAGCTGTTCCTGACCGGTTACAGCCTGGGAGAGCGGGCTGTCGAAATGGCTGAATCCAGGGATGGCGCTTCGATCAAGCGCGTGGCAGAACTTGCAGGTCTTTATCAAATCGCTATTCTGATGGGGTATGCCGAACTAAGCGAAAATGGACGGCAGGCTTATGATGCTGTTGTTATTACAAACGCCCAGGGTCAATTATCTGGAATCTATCGCAAGATGCACCTTTTCCATGCTGAAACCGGTTGGTTTCTCCCCGGTGATCAGCCCCTGGTCATTGATTTTGGCCTCGGTCCGGCAGGACTATTGATCTGCTATGACCTGGAATTCCCGGAAGCAGCACGCCAATTGGCCTTGCGTGGTGCCCGGTGGATCGCGACCTGTACTGGCAACATGGTCCCAAACCAGCACCTTCAAGAGATATTCCTGCAAGCCCGCGCCGCGGAAAACCATGTATGGGTGGCAGTGGCAAATCGAGTCGGTTGCGAAGGGACTCTCGATTTCTTTGGCGGCAGCGGTGTAGCCGACCCCCTGGGAGAGTTGACTGCCCGTGCCGGAGCGGGTGAAACCATCCTTTTTGCCGACATTGACCTTGGGCGTGCTGAGCAGGCTCGTTTGAATGCCGATTACCTGGCTGATCGCAGGCCAGAGATATACCACCCGAAGACGGTATGAACATGGAGTTTGAATGATGTCTAATTTTATTTTTTCCATACCGACCCAGATTCAATTTGGCGCAGATATTTCCCGGCAGGCGGGTGCTGTCACCAAAAGCCTCGCCGCTTCCCACGAAAATGGATCAAAAACCGGCGCGCTTGTGATCATCGACCCGGGGATTATGGGAACGGTCTGGGTGAAAGATATCCTAGCATCCATTCAGGAAAGCGGTCTGCAATATCTAACATTCGATGAGGTGAAACCCAATCCAAGGGATAAAGATGTCTGCAAGGCTGCCTCGGTTTTGAAGGAAAAACACTTCGGGGCGGTCGTCGCCATCGGCGGAGGCAGCACGATCGACACGGCGAAGACCGCAGCCCTGCTAGCCACCTACGGCGGCAAAGTGAGTGATTATGCGGGTTGGGCGAAGGTGCCAGGACCCATCCTGCCGCTGGTGGTTATCCCAACCACCGCCGGCAGTGGCAGTGAAGCCACCTGTTGGGCAGTGATCACTGATAGTCTCTCTCATAACAAGCTGGCAATCGGTGACCGCAACCTGGCTCCAACCGTGGCTTTGGTGGACCCTAACTTGACCCTCTCTTTGCCTGCGAAACTGACTGCAGCCACAGGCATGGATGTTCTGACCCATTCCATCGAAGCATATCTCAGCGCTCTGTCCAGCCCGGTGAACGACCTGCTTGCTCTGGAAGCGATCCGGCTAGTAGCTGCCAATCTGCGACAGGTTGTGACCAAGGGTGACGATTTAAAGGCGCGCGAGGCGATGATGTTGGCCTCCACGCTTGGAGGAATTGTCATCAATAATGCTGATGTTGCCGGAGTGCATTGCCTCTCGGAAGGCATGGGGAGCCTTTATGACGCTCCGCACGGTTTGCTCAATGCCATTCTTTTACCTTATTTTATGGCGTTCTGGCAAAAGGGCTGTGTGGAACGCTTTGCTCATATCGCTGAAGCCTTTGGTGCGGCTCCCAAACCCGATGAAGCTGTCAGCCAGGTAATCGCATTGAACCAATGGCTGGAATTTCCATCCCTGGCAGATGTTGGTGTGAAACAACAGGATCTTCAACAACTGGCTGCAATAGCAGCATCGAATGTTTCCAATTCCAGCAATCCGATCCCTATGACGGCTTCAGATTATCTGGGAATCCTTGAACAAGCGATGATAGGCCAGTTATCACAGGCCTGATGAACAATGACTGGTTTGAGATGGCACTGTTGCCCTTGTCTCGTATCGTGTGCCTCCGCCTCGCCAGCCGCGAACTGCAGTAGCATTTCACTCGTCTCCATTGTTCCACCTTCGGTTATTCATCAGGAAGAAGCCAAAGGAGAATCCATGGCAGGAGCGAAAGCCCTTATTTATGGGATGATGGTGCTGAGTATTACAGAAAGGAGGTGCGAGTCTCTTTAAAAACAAATCTCACTCTCTGTTTTTGCATGTTTGCCTCGCAAGGTTGTACTGGAATTTCAATTCACAATCTCTGGGAATTCCCCAGACCTATTCTTTGGAGGAAGCAATGGAACAAAAACCAAAAGAAGGGGAACGCGAATTTTCTGGACGCGGAATGGCATCCATATTCGGCGCTCCAATTTCATGGGTTGCGCTCTTCGGCGCTTTGATGGGCGCACTCAGTATTGTGCCAATGATCTTCTATCCGTTCGGCGGTGGTTTCGCCTCGGCCGGTATGATCATATTTGGCCCCATGGCCGGTTTGGTCCTTGGCCCCTGGGCAGGTGCCGTGGCTGGTTTAATTGGCGGCCTGATCGGCATGTTTATCTCGCCGGGATCATACCCTCTGGGTCTGATTGACGTGATTCTCTCAGGCGTGTTATTGCCCGTATTCTGGGGTTTGGCCAAGCCGTATTACCGCAAGTTTTATATTCCCTTTACCCTGCTGTGGATTGTGTACTACTTCCTTGTTCCTTACTATTTTCCGGGACAAGCAGGGGGCTTCGGCGCTGTTCGACAACCCATGTATCTCCTTTCGTTCATTTGGGGACCGCTCGGGCTTCTGTTCGTCATCCTGATGCAAAAGACCCTGTTGAAATGGATGAAAGACCCAAAGACCGGAAAGCGGTTGCTTGGCTATATCCTTTACATGGTTGGACCGACCTCTGCCTGGTTGCTCCCCTGGATCGGCGTCTACTTCTGGGCGCTTAAGTACCCCCCACAAACCGCAGAATTGAACAATTGGGTAGCCTGGTACTTCTACATCCTGCCGATTTCCGTGGCCACCGGTATCGTCGCCATGTTGCTCATCCGCGCCCTTGAAAAAAGCGGCCTGCGAATCGTGCCAGGTAGTATCCTGGATTCGAACACAGATTAGGTTAGGAGGTATGCTATGTCTAGCGACAAAAAATCTGGTTGGGGCTCGCCACAGGACTGGTGGACAGCGATCGGGATCATGATTGCAGCGATCGGTCTGCTGGGCGTGATCAGCAGCATCTGGACACCGGATGCTGCCGCGTCCGCAGCGACGGGCTTCTTGGGAGGTGGCAGCATTGTACCCTCCGCGATCATCCTGGTGGTTGGTCTGGTGATTGCAGCAATCGGTTGGTTTATCATTAAACCGAAGGCGTAAATGCTTATTGGTCCTATAGCCTCCTTGATCTTGAAGGAGGCTATAGGGGACCTTGCCAGTTTGTCTGATCTTAAATTTTGAAGAGCCCGAGTAAATGAGCTCAGAAAATGGTTATATGGCTGAACCAATCATTAAGATTGAGAACCTTTCTTATACCTACCCCAGCACCACCAAGGCATTGACGGACGTATCCATAGAGGTTTACCCGGGTGAATACCTGGCGATTGTTGGAGCCAACGGAGCCGGCAAGACCACATTGTGCATGTTCTTGAATGGCGTCATCCCAAATGTTGTTGGGGGACGTGTCTCTGGCACAGTGCAGGTTTGTGGCATGGACACCTTCGAACACCATGTATACGACATCGCCCAAAATGTTGGACTGGTGCTTCAAGACCCTGAATCACAATTATTTTCCGCGGATGTCCGCTCAGAGATCGCCTTTGCGGCAGAAAACCGCGGCGTTCCTCGTGAAGAAATAATCGAACGCATGCAGGAAGTCCTTAAGATCGTGCGGCTGGATGCACTGGCTTCCCGCCTCTCAGATGAACTTTCTGGCGGTCAAAAACAACGTCTTGCCATCGCCGCCAACCTGATTGTCCGTCCGAAAATCCTGGTTGCTGACGAACCCACGTCACAACTTGACCCGGTGGGTAAGGAAGAGGTGTTTTCCACCCTGTCTTCCTTAAACAAAGATATTGGAATGACCGTTGTGATTGCCAGTCACGACGTTGATGAAATCGAACGATATGCTGACCGGGTGATCGTTCTCGATCATGGCAGTATCATCCTGCAAGGTCCGCCAGACAAGGTCTTCCGCGAGGTGGATACCTTGGATCGCATGTTCGTGCATGTTCCGGACCTGGCTCGCCTGGGAAAATCCGTCAAACTCGATGGAGATCAGCCGCTCAGTCTGGATGTGCCCAAAGCCGCTGCTCAAATCAAGACCTGGTTGGGACGGGAGAAATCAGTCTCAGGCAAAGCGTTTGAAGAACCATCCGCCTCTGTTAAGGCAGCCAATAACGATGCATCAAAGGGTGATCTGGCTGTCGAGGTCAATAATTTGACCTATGCTTATCCTGGCACGAGCGCTCCCGTCATCTCCAATATGAACTTTTCCATCCCGAATGGACAGTTCGTGGGGATGATCGGGCAGAATGGGGGCGGAAAAACCACCATCATGAAATGCCTGGTGGGTTTACTAAAGCCCTCCCAGGGTGAAATCTGCCTGGGAAACAAGCCTCTCTCCGGGCAAAAGGTCGGGGATATCGCCACCCAGATAGGTTTGATCCTTCAGAACCCGGATACGCAGTTATTCTGCATGTCCGTAGAAGAAGAAATCCGTTTTGGGCTGGAAAACCTGAAATTGGAACCGGAAGAAATTGAAAGACGGACCGAAGAAGCCCTCAAGATAACGGGACTTGGTAATTATCGCCAATTGTATCCGTTCAAGCTCAGCCTGGGGGACCGTCGCAAGGTGGCTGTGGCTTCGATCGTGGCCATGCGTCCACAGGTCCTGATCTTTGATGAACCGCTGACCGGACAGGACTACAAAGGTCGATATGAACTGGTGAACCTGGCGGCTGAACTGCATCATGCCGGGCATACCGTGATCATGATCTCGCATGATATGGAGCTGGTTGCAAGGTATACGGAACGAACCCTGGTAGTCGGCAAGGGACAGCTCCTGCTTGACTCACCGACACGCGATGTATTCGACCATGTCTCTCTCCTGCGTGAAACATACATTGAGCCTCCGGAAATCATTCGACTCGCCCAGGAGTTGCGGGTTTGTGGATTGCCATCCGGGTTACTCTCCATCGATCAGGTGGAAGAAGGCATTCAAAAACTCAAAAAACCGACCGTTCCCGGTGAAAGGTAGAAAACCCAATGGAAGCTTTACGACTGGCTCAATTAGATACTGTTATCCACCGGCTTAACCCATTGACCAAACTGTTCATCATGTTGTTGTATTGGGCCACGGCGCTCTTTACATTCAACATACCCATCCTTTTTTTCATGAGTGCCCTTGCGTTGTTACTCTACCCGATAGCTCATATCCCCCTGCGAATCCTGCGCGGCATTCTCGCCATCATGGCGCCGATATTCGTGATCTTTATCGTCATCAACGGGTTCATGTTCTATGGCGGGAAAACCCCCTTGTTTTACTTCTTCAGGTGGCCTTTCACGCTGGAAGGAATGATTTTCGGCTTTGCTGTCGATCTGAAGATCCTGACCGTGATCTTGATGATCCCGTTGCTTACCAGCACGACCACCCTGCCCAAGCTCATGGCCGGGCTTGCGGCGATTCGTTTGCCTTACAAGTTCATCTTTACTTTTGGCGTGTCGATGCGCCTGGTACCGCTGGTGACGAGCACCTATTTGGACATTATGGCTTCGCAGCGCTTGCGCGGGCATGACATCGCCGAGATGAACTACTTTAAAAAATTGCTCAAGGGTTATGTGCCATTATTTATCCCGCTGGTCCTGACGCTCTTGCGGCGTACGGCGGATATGGATGTGGCCATCGAGTCGCGCGGTTTCGGTGCTCCAGTAAAACGGACTTACCTGGAAGAAATACGACCCACTCGAGCGGATTTTGTAGCGCTTGGTCTCTCTCTTGTTGTATTCTCTGGGATATTTTTCTACTTGTTTACAAATCATGCCTCGCAGATGGGCTTGATCATCCAATTTCAAAAATGAACCAGTTATGAACAACGGTGAATGATCCAACTTTATCTCAAGGTTTGAATCTATTCATCAAAACTTCATTAAATCCAATAAGGAGATAAAAATATGGCGACTGATAAGAAGACCAAGACTGTAGTAAGCTCCTGGAATGAGTGGGATCCGCTCAAGCATGTAATTGTTGGTCGTGCGGATGGCACCGTCGTCCAAGCGCCAGAGCCGGCGTGTGTACGCGACTGGCCCAAATATGGTTTCCCCAAGGGGACCTACGGGCCCCTGCCGAAAGAGATGGAGGCAAAGGCCAATGAACAATTGGATAACTTTGCCAAATTGCTGGAGGGCAGAGGAATTAGGGCTGATCGACCGACCCCGATCGATTTTACCCAGAAGGTGCAAACGCCGGATTGGGTACAAGATTCGATGTTCGGCGTCATGCCTCCTCGTGACTTTTTGTTAACTGTGGGTAACGAAATCCTGGAAGCGACCATGTCCCAGCGGAGTCGCTGGTTTGAGTTCATCTGCTACCGTCCTTTGCTCAACCGTTACTTCCAGGAAGATCCGAATTTCCGCTTTGAAGCTGCTCCTAAGCCGCGACTGACAGACCGCACCTATAAGATCGGTTTTTGGGATGAAGTTGAGAAAAAAACTGAAGAAGAACAAATCGAACAATACACCATGAAGAAACAGTGGGCGCTTACAGAAGAAGAGCCTCTCTTCGATGCGGCTGACATCGGTCGCTTTGGGAAGGACCTGTTTGTGCAGCGTTCAACCTGCACCAATACTTCTGGCATGTCCTGGCTGCGGCGCCACTTTCCGAACCATCGTATCCACGAGGTCCTTTTCAGGGAAGCGCATCCGATGCACATTGATGCGACCTTTGTCCCGGTCCGGCCAGGATTAGCGATCAGCAACCGGCAGCGTGTTCCGCTCACCAAAGAAATGGTGGATTTGTTCAAGAAAAATGACTGGGAAATTGTCGAATGCGCTACGCCGGCCCATACCGAAAAGGCTCCGCTCTCCTTCTGCAGTGTATGGCTCTCTATGAATGTCCTGGTACTTGATCTGAAGACGATCTGTGTGGAAGCTTCAGAAACCGCCCAGATGGAACAGTTTGACAAGCTCGGGTTTAATGTAATTCCAGTTCCCTTCTGGGATGTATCAGCATTCGGCGGTGGGCTGCATTGTGCTACCGCGGATGTCTACCGCGAGGGCAAGCTGGAGGATTACTTCCCCAAGCAAATCTCGGGCTATTAATCTGGATAAGGAGTTAAGTATGGCGTTCAATCTAAAAAATCGACATTTTCTGAAGGAACTTGACTTCACCCCTCGGGAGCTCCAGTTCCTGTTGAAACTGTCTGCAGATTTGAAGGCTGCTAAATATGCCGGTATTGAGGAGCCGCGCCTCAAGGGCAAAAACATCGTCCTCATTTTCGAGAAGGCCTCCACGCGCACGCGCTGCGCCTTTGAAGTGGCTGCTCATGACCAGGGTGCGCATGTCACCTATCTTGAGCCAACCGGGTCGCAACTGGGAAGCAAGGAGTCGCTCAAAGATACTGCCAGGGTGTTGGGCAGGATGTACGACGGGATTGAGTATCGCGGCTTTGGCCAGGAGCGCGTGGAACTGCTGGCAAAATATGCAGGAGTTCCGGTCTGGAATGGGTTGACGAACGAATTTCACCCAACACAGATCTTGGCTGACCTTTTAACCATGACCGAGCACAGTGACAAACCACTTCATCAGGTGAAATTGGTTTATATGGGGGACGCCCGCTATAACATGAGCAACTCGCTGCTGATCGGCGCGGCGAAGATGGGCATGGATTTCCGCGTGGTTGCTCCCAAGTCGGTACATCCGGCCGCCTCCCTGGTTGATGCAGCGTTGGAAATTGCCAGGGAAACTGGCGCCAGGATCACATTGACAGAAGACGTGGACAGCGGGGTGAAGGGCTGCGATTTCATTGAAACCGATGTTTGGGTTTCGATGGGCGAACCGGCTGAGGTCTGGGAGGAGCGAATCAAATTGCTCTCTCCCTATCAGGTCAACACCGCTGTGATGAAAAAAACCGGGAATCCACAGGTCAAGTTCCTTCACTGCCTTCCCTCCTTTCATAATCGGGAGACCAAGGTGGGTGAAGAAATCTTCCAAAAATTTGGCCTAGAGTCAATGGAAGTTTCGGAAGAAGTGTTTGAATCACCTGCCTCGATCGTTTTTGACGAGGCTGAAAACAGGATCCATACGATCAAAGCGGTGATGGTATCCACACTTGGCAGCTGATCTGTTTGTTAAAATAAAAAATCGTATCATAGACGGAGGAACCAATGAGTAAAAGAAGAGTGATCATCATCGGCGCAGCTGGAAGAGATTTCCACAACTTCAATACCTATTATCGTAACAACCAGGCTTACGAGGTGGTTGCCTTTACAGCTGCCCAGATCCCAGATATTTCCGGACGCTCGTATCCTGCCGGTCTGGCTGGCAAGCTTTATCCGAAAGGCATCCCGATTTACGATGAGAAGGACCTGCCGAAGCTGATCAAGAAATTGAAAGTTGATGAATGCGTCTTCTCCTACAGTGATGTCACCTATCAGAGGGTGATGGGGACGGGAGCCATCGTGGAAGCCGCGGGTGCCAGCTTCACCATGCTGGGGCCCAAAGATACCCAGCTTAAGAGCACCAAGCCGGTGGTATCGGTCTGTGCGGTCCGGACAGGCTGCGGTAAAAGCCAGACCTCGCGCCGGGTGATTGAGATCTTGATGGCCAAAGGTTTGAAGGTCGTGGCCGTCCGCCACCCCATGCCATACGGCGACCTGGTTGCGCAGAAGGTCCAACGTTTTGCTGAAATATCGGACCTTGCCAGGCACAAGTGCACGGTTGAGGAAATGGAAGAATATGAGCCGCACGTGGTGCGCGGAAATGTCATCTATGCCGGTGTCGATTATGAGGCCATTCTCCGGGCTGCCGAGAAGGACCCCAAGGGTTGCGATGTGATCCTGTGGGACGGCGGGAACAATGACTTCTCGTTCTACCAGCCCGACCTGCAGATCACGGTTGTGGATCCTCACCGTCCGGGTCACGAGCTCATGTACTATCCCGGCGAGATTTCCCTTCGCCTGGCAGATGTGGCCGTGATCAACAAGATCGACAGCGCCGATGCGGCTGGAATTCAGACGGTGCGCAGGAATATTGCAGCGATAAACCCTGGAGCAACAGTGATCGATGCCGCCTCCACATTGGACGTGGATGACCCGTCCGTCATCAAGGGTAAAAAGGTGCTGGCGATTGAGGATGGACCGACCCTCACCCATGGTGAAATGAAGATCGGGGCGGCGGTTGTGGCCGCGCAGAAGTTCGGCGCCGCCGGATTTGTCGACCCGCGACCTTATACCGTTGGGAAGCTCAGTGATACCTTCAAGACCTACCCCAATATCGGCGTGCTCCTTCCTGCCATGGGCTATGGCAAGCAGCAGTTGAAGGATCTGGAGGCCACCATCAATCGTACCGAATGCGACTCGGTGGTCATCGGAACCCCGATCGACCTCAGCCGGATTATCAAGATCAATAAGCCGTTCACTCGGGTTTATTACAATTTGCAGGAGATCGGCCGGCCCAATCTCGATGGAGTTCTGGGAGACTTCATAAAGAAGTACAAATTAGGCTAGACCAGATGGAGCCTCTCTAGAGTTACCAAAATAGGGAGGCTCTATTTCAAATCATTTGATGGAAAATTCCTTCATGAAAGAATCTGTTAGCTATTCTGATCTGATCCAATTTGGTGTTGACCCCTTGGCTCCTGATAACCTGAAGGAGGGGACGAAATTTTTGATTTACCAAGCAAGCGGGATATATCTGCATACAACAAGTAATCTGCAAATAATGGATTTTTCAGCAGGGATAAACGGGATCAATTTAGGTCATAATCATCCCAAGGTATTATCTGCTGCTGTAAACCAGATGGAGAAATATTCTCGCAGCGCCGGATATTTTGATAATTCCAAAACAATCTATCAATTAAGAAAATCCCTGTCAGGATTATTGCCCCTGGGCTTGGATTCTTTCTTTTTCACTAATACAGAGGAAGAAGCTGTTAGATATGCGGTTTGGTTGGCAAAAAGTATAACGAAACGCTCTGCGGTTATCAGGTTTAAATACTGCCAATGTAGGCAGAAGATGAATACTAATATTAAATCTCTGATAAAGGCTGAATATAAGGTTCAGGATAATAACTCGGACCCCTCAACGTATTATGTTGAGTGTTATATTTCGCCCAAAAATAATTCTGAGATAACGATAGAGACCGCAATCTCTGAGCTTTTATCATGCATTCGTGATCTAATTTGCCCGCCTACGACACCTGCTAAGATCTCTGCAATCATTGTCGAGCTGGGTGAAAAAGACAATGGTTTCTTTCTCCCTTCAGCTGTCTTTTTCTCAGCTCTCCGTTGTTTGTGTGATCGTTATGGAGTCTTACTTATTCTAGATGAAAGGGCGACAGCAATTGGACGAACAGGAATGATGTTAGCTTCACAGGCATTGGAAGTGTGTCCAGATCTGACAATTGTAGGGGAAGGGATTGCAAATGGATATTCGTTAAGTTGTGTTGTTATAAAAGAAAGTATTGTTCCCGGGCTATTGGATAGCGGATGGAATGAAATTGAAGTTGACCCCATTTCATGCGCTGCTGCTTTGGCTACTTTAGATGTTATTTATTCGGAGAATCTACTAAAGAACTGTCGCGAGATGGGTGATCGATTCCTCGCCGGTCTTCATATTCTGCAAAAAAGATATCCCATTATCGAAGATGTCCGAGGAGCAGGTTTAAACTTGACCCTAGAGTTTATTCCGATGGAGAATAATTCTTCCCCCAATTCATCTGCGGCCTGGGATCTGGTTTGCTTCTCTCTAGAACATGGCCTGCTAACTTATTGCGCCGGCTCGCGGAGTCAGGCTGTTTGTATGATGCCACCATTAAACGTGACAGAAAATCAAGTAGATAGCGCGCTTTGTATCCTTGGGCAGGGCCTTGAGAGAATATAAAATATGCCATGTTGGCTGGAGACATTGCAACTCCTACTTGGATTAATACAATCAAGAAAGGTTCTTTTAATTCTATCTTGAGAAAGCTCTGCTATGTCTATTAGAAGGTAGCTAAAATATTTAAATTGATTGTGGTGGTAATCATATGAAAATAACCTTCAGGCAAAACCTAAAGAGATATGGTTCAATCCAGTATTGTGTGTGGCGCTGATTGTTCTTTTGATGTCCACGATCGAAATGGGAATGTAATATAAATACCCAGAGGTGATGAAATGAAAGAATATACAATAACCCAAGCAGCAGAAGCAGTTAAAGCAATTATGGCTTATGGAGTTGTTGTTCAAGTTGAACCTAATGTTTTCTTGACCACTCTTGCCAAAATTGAAGTGCCTTTAGTTGTAATGTCTCGCAGCAAGAATTGATTTAGTGAACTTTTTCAATATCTGACAACCTATAAGGGATTATCCTTTTATGCAGAAAGCAAACAGCCTCTTGAATTACCAAATATGATTGAGCTAGTTGAAGTTGAAAGAATGCGGATTCCAAGTTTTTAGTTAGTCATTTGAAAATTTATAGTACATTCAAAAAACCGCCGCCATCTTGGCAATTGTAGGAAAATTAGCCATTCAAGACTTAACCTGTTTCTTCACCATGAAGAGGATGATAGACTGGCGCCGCACGATTTAACCAGTGATATGTAAGAGTTTGTAGGAGCGATAAGATTTCAAGATTATTATTTTGGGAATGTATGGAGATCAGAAATTCTTGCGGGGATTGTTACATCGTACGTTGACAAGCGGAGATACAAGTCCGCCCCAAGAAAATTATTTAATGACTTCCTTCAGTGCTTCTCCAAAGATGCCCAAAGCATCATTGATCTGCTTCTCACTCACCACCAATGGCGGGATCCAGCGGATAACGTTGTCATACGTCCCGCAGTTCAGCAGGAGCAGACCGCGGTCTTCGCAGGCGTGGATGACCGATTTAATCAAAGCCTTATTCGCCGGCTTACCCTTATCAGTGAACTCGGCTCCGATCATCAAACCCAGGCCACGTACATCACCGATGATGGGGAACTCCTCCTGATATTTACGCAGTCCGGTCGTCAATTGAACCCCGCGCCGAGCCGCGTTACCGGGCATATCTTCGTCGCGCATGGCGCGGATGGTGGCCACTCCCGCTGCGCAGGCCACTGCATTGCCTCCGTAGGTTCCGCCATGCGAGCCGGTCTGCCATTTTTTCATCAGGTCAAGGCGGCTGAACACACCCGAAAGCGGCAGGCCCGAGGCGATGCCCTTGGCGACGGTCATGATGTCCGGCACGACGCCGAAGTGTTCCTGCGCAAACCACTTCCCGGTCCGGCCAAAGCCCGACTGGACTTCGTCAAAGATGAGCAGGATGCCATTCCTGTTGCACAATTCGCGCAATCCCTTCATGAACGCTGCAGGCGGGACTACATAGCCCCCCTCGCCCAATTCCGGTTCGATCAGGATGGCAGCGGTCTCCGCCGGGGAAGTCTGTGAGAGCAGGAGTTCTTCCAGCGCAGAGAGACAGTATGCGCTGGTCTGGGCTTCGTTCATGCCTAGTTTATAGGCATACGGGTACGGGGCCACAAAGACACCCGCCGGGAGCGGCTGGAAGCCGGACCGGTAAATCGTCTTGGAGGTGGTCAGTGCCATCGTCCCGGCGGTCCGACCGTGGAAACTGCCCGCGAAAACGATAATATTGGGCTTGCCCGTGGCAGCGCGTGCCAGTTTGACTGCGCCCTCCAGCGCTTCCGCCCCGGAGTTGCTGAAGAAGAAGCCATCAATAGACGGATTAACCACCTGGCGCAATTCGGAAATGAGTTCCATCATCGGTTTGTGGACGACGATGTTGGCCTGGGCGTGCAGGAATAGTCCAGCCTGCTCGCGAATGGCTTCGACCACCTTCGGGTGGCAGTGACCGGTGTTGGTCACGCCGATGCCGCAGGTGAAGTCGAGGTATTTTTTGCCATCCACGGCATAGATGTAGCACCCTTCGGCGCGTTCCGCCTGGATTGGGAAAATACGCGACCAGACGGGAGACATATGGGAGAAGTTTTCTTCATAGAGTAACATGGTTTTCACCTTGGTAGATAGAGAATAGGAATAGGGGAAAATTGGGCGCTTCAGGCAAATTCAAGCATGATCAGCTAACTATCTATTCATACCGGAAACATTTTCATATTGTTTGCAGATTATTCAATTAGAAGAGATAGTTTGCCGGGATGTCGCCCCTCCTCGTCAGATTGCTCTGGTAGATAAATATTCCACCACTCCCTCAAAATCGAGTTGCTAAAGTTTCGTCGGGATCGGAATGTAGTAATGAGATCTTACCTTATTGTTGAAGGATTATTTGGTGGATTACTCTCGTCATTATCGTTGGTAATTATATTCGGTCGAATTACAGTTCCTTCGTGAGTAGTTACAAACTCAGCCCCAATGATGTTTCCCTCTTTATCAATGACTGGAATTTCGTGATAATTCGCTTTTACATAAAGACCAAGCAACCTCTGAAAAAAATCTTTAAGCGGTTTTATGATCTTGTTATAGCCTTGAGAATACATATGCTCAATTTATCACCGAATCAAAGTATGAGCAAGGCTTTCCAGGGAGGAGAAAGTAGAAAATCGTCTGTTTCTTAAAAAGTTAGTAAACAATGGAAACAGTGGAAAGAATCATGCTTGACTTAAGAAAAGCAAACTGTCAAGGATTAATAAGAATGTCCCCGCGTTCTGTTGTGAGCTGAAATTAGTAGGGTCCCCCTCGAAAAAGACTACGAAATGGATCGCCACCCCCACATTTGGTACGGTAGCGTAGACAAAGACCGCCAGACATGAGGGTGCTGAACGAGAGTGGAAGCTATGGAAGACTCCCTGCCTAGCTCATAATCGCTTAGTCGCTGGTTCTCTTATAGAGTGCTGCGCGACGAATCCAGCCGGGCCCACCAAGTGATTGCATACCGCCTTTGAATGGGATGCAATGTCTTATTCATAACGTCAGGTAATCGGAAGTGCTCGAGAACTGTCAAGTAACGGTGACGAGTACCAAGAGGCGAAGCTGGTTAGGGGTATCTGAGTCGGGTAACCCAGAAAAATCACATTGTGCCATTAGGCTGGAAATGATGTGCGTGCTGCCATAGTGCGTCGGCAGGTCGAGCTGTTCGCAAGGCACTGGCCAATTTGCAAGGGCGGCTTCATAAACACCTATGCAATTGTCTTTCTCTTCGAGACTCTTGTATAGGAAGCCTCCTTTTCTGGGTTTGGTTCACCTAAACCATATTATCCGGTCCAAGAGGCCTCATCTTTTCTGAGTTCATGTCCAAACTTCAGAAAACCTATTGACAACAGCCATAAGAAAGTTGTATCATATTCATGACAACGTTGTCGTCAGCGATAACATTGGTTTTGAATTTTTTTTCTTAGTTCCTGACGTATAAGAAAAGGCTCATTCCAAGATGGGCACAATTCCCACACAAGAAAAACCGCTCCGTAGGGCAAATAGTTCATTCCATGCTACGTTGAAGGATGTAGCGAAATTAGCTGGTGTGTCGACGAAGACAGTCTCACGGGTCGTCAACCATCAGGACGAAATCAGAAAAGCGACGCGGGAGCGGGTCCAGGCGGCGATTGAACAACTTGGCTATCGTCCCAATGTTCTGGCACGTAGTTTGATCCACCAGCGCAGCAATACTTTGGCGGTTGTTGCCTGGGGAATTGACTACTTTGGCCCATCGCGTACGGTCGTTGGCATTGAACAGCAAGCTCACGAATTGGGCTACTCCTTGTTTCTTAGCCTCATGGATCAGCCTGACGGTGGCGACAGCGAAAAAATATTGGACACATTGATCACTCATCGGGTGGATGGAATTATCTGGGCCGTGCCAGAAGTGGGTGATAACCGCTCTTGGCTGAAGTCCAATCCTCTGGATAGGCTTCCGCCTATTGTCTTCCTCAGTATGGAAGCGCGGCCCGGGTTGGCAGTAGTTGCGGTGGATAACTGTTGTGGAGCTAAACAGGCTACGCAACATTTAATCGATCAAGGCCGGCGTAAGATTGGAATAATTACTGGACCATTAACATGGTGGGAAGCACGCGAGCGATATACCGGTTGGCAAGCTGCACTTCACCAAGCCGGTCTGCCTACATCTTCTTCTCTAGTTTTTGAGGGAGAATGGACAGCTGCTAGTGGCGAGCAGGGGATGCGGATCTTGTTGAATCAAGAACCGGACATCGACGCCATATTTGCCAGTAGCGATCAGATCGCCTTGGGTGCACTTGGAACAGCTCATCGATTAGGTCGGCGGGTTCCCCAAGACTTGGCGATTGTTGGCTATGATAATATCCCGGAATCAGCCTGTTTTTGGCCTCCATTGACGACTGTTTATCAGCAACTTACTGATGTGGGCCGCGTCGCCGTGCAAACATTGCATAAGATGATCGAGGCAAACCGTCAATTGAAAACACTCGAAGAGGCGACTGTGACAATGATTACGCCAGAACTGATCGTTCGGGAAAGTTCTTTGCGGTCCTAAACCAGTCTCATAATTGGACTGGTATGGTTCGTGACCATCCATCTTTCGATTTCACTACTCGCGTCTTTTAGTGAAAGGAGGTGATCAGTTAATAAGAAACCGATCTAATCCTTGAAAAAGGATCTGGAAAAAATTCAATATTCTATATGTGTGTGACCAAAAGGAGGTTGAAATGTATAAGCAAGTCTCACGCGGTGTATGCGTGATCGCCCTACTCGTAATGGTGCTGGCAGCCTGTGCCCCTGCAAAAAGCACAACGTCAGCCGCTACTCAAGCACCCGGGGAGGGTGCCAAGTGGTGCTCCAACGTCCACATCGTCTTCTTCCCTGGCGGACCAGCTGGCGGCGTTTTTGCAGTGAACGTGTATAACGGCGCCGTGCAGGCGCAGGCTGACTTGGGCCCCAAGGTTGACTATGTCTGGTCCGATTGGGATCCTCAGAAGATGACCCAGCAGTTCAGTGAAGTGGCTGCTACGAAGCCGGACGGCATCGCTGTCATGGGTCACCCCGGCGACGATTCGTTCGATTCGCTCATTGACGATGCCGAGTCACAGGGCATCATCGTCACCAGCCAGAATACCGAGCTGCCGAAGGCCCAGGAAAAGTATATGGCCAACGGATTTGGTTATGTTGGCGCTAAGAACTATGATGCTGGTTATGCTCTGGGCGCTGAAGCAGTCAAACGCTTTAACCTCAAGTCAGGCGATCGGGCCATGGTCTGGGGGCTGCTCTCCCAGCCCAGCCGCGGCGAACGTACGAAAGGCGTTATCGACGCCTTCAAGAAGGCGGGCTTGACGGTGGATTACATTGAGATCGATTCCGCCACCAACAAAGACCCAGCCTCCGGGACAGCCACCTTCACTGGCTACGTCTCCGCCAACCCGGATGTCAAAGTGGTCGTGACCGATCATGGCGGCCTGACCGCCACCGCCGGGACCTATCTGCAAGCTGCTGGTAAGAAACCGGGCGACATTATGATGGCGGGCTTCGATCTCTCGCCGGCCACCACGGATGCCATCAGTGCTGGCTGGATGAATCTGGTCATTGACCAGCAGGAATGGCTCCAGGGCTATCTGCCCATCCTGCAAGTCTGCTTGACCAAGGTCTACGGGTTCTCCGGCCTGGATATCAACACCGGCGCAGGCTTTGTCGACAAAAGCAACGTCGACTTCATTGCTCCTCTCGCCGCGAAGAATATTCGCTAGGTAAGGCATGGCCTTCGTGGTCCTCGAGGCCACGGAGGCTTGTACGTTAGATCGTGGTGCGAGGGTTCTATTCCTCGCACC
>JBGPQJ010000022.1:0-26153 GCA_041488995.1 Anaerolineae bacterium | reverse complement strand
TCATTCATCAGGCAAGCCTCAACAAACGGAGATAGTTCTTTACAGCCACATCAACTGTAAACTCCTTGGCACGCTCGCGCATTAAACCGGCTGGCAAAGGAAGGATAAGTGCATTTTCTATTTCAGCAGCCAAAGCTTTGGCGTCACCCACCGGAACAAGCCTGCCATATTTCCCATGGTCCAAGATTTCACTAGGTCCGCTGAGACAGTCCGTTGAGACGATTTGTGCACCACACGCCAGCGCCTCAGCCAGGACAACAGAAAAACCCTCCCATGCCGATGATAGGACGAAAACACTGCAGCGTGCCATGTAACGATATGGGTTGAGGTCGAAACCAGGGAAATCCACATCAGTGGCGATACCCAATTGGACTGAAAGCGCATCTAGTTCCGCAAGCTGCCTGCCGTCTCCCAAAATTACTAGCCGAATCGGGCGCTGCGCCCTGAGAAGGGCAAACGCACGTAGCAGGGTAGGATAGTCTTTTTGAGGAGTCAGCCTTCCTACCGCTAAAATAACTGGCGGCTGCTTGTCAGCAAACCATGGATGGACAAGCGGTTGCGACGCCAGTTCATCCAGTTCAGGACGCACGGCTGGATTATAAATGACGGATATACGGTCGCGCGGAATATGTGCAGTTCGCGCCAGGTCATCCGCTACTCCCGCTGATACCGCAACGATATGAGCAGCATGACCTTGGAACAAGCGCAGGAAATATGGATAAAGTTTTTCCTGCATTTTTGGAGTTTGGCGTATGACAATGGAAAGATGGTTGTGCGTGGTTATCACCACCGCCGTATTCACACCGGCTAGCATCTTTGCCCAGATGGCAATCAGGTTGGCATGGTTGGGTGCAGAAATCAAAGCAGCAGGCCGCTCACGACGAAGGTAGTCCGCCAATGGGAAAAGTGCTGACAATACGCGCGAGGCATGCAAGTCAACGATCCTCACGCCAGAGGGGACATTTTCAAGCAGATCGCCCGTCAATCGCGCAAGGACGATATCTACTTCAAAACCACATTGGATAATCCCCATCGCAAGATTAACGCAGACTCGTTCCGCGCCACCACCCACCAAGCTTGGTAGGAAAAAGGCAATTTTCTTATTATTCATACCCGGTAAATTCTTTTCGAAAACGGCGGGCTGCCATTTGAAGAAAGATCAGCGGCCAGAAAACATTGCATCGCCAGCCATGCCAGGCAGCGATGATCGATTGCTTCCACTGGCGGTGATACAGGGCGGTTGCCGATATGCGATAACTTGTATCGGCATGGGCACGTCGGAGCAGTCTTTCCATCTCAACAGGCAGATTTTCCATGGAAAGGTATCGCTCCTGGATGTTCTGTCCTTCAAGAAGGGTCTTAATCCGCAAGGTCCCTCGCTGTGGTTCTCGTGAATCCTCAACTGAAAACGTGGCCGAATCTTTATGACTGCGAAAATAATAAACAACATCAGGGATTGAAACTGGCCTTACCCCGGCCAGTGCAAGTCGCATGATGAACTCCCGGTCAGCCGCATAGCGATATTGCGAATCGAATTCACCTACGCGCTCAAATATTTTACGGCGAAAGAACCAGGAATTGGGCGCTGTGGAGCCAATTACGATCCGATACCAGAACTCTTCAGGGGCGATGGAGGGAGAAGTACGAATAAAGCATCTTTTCCCCTCTCGGTCTTCAAATACCATGAATCCCCCATCGACCACATCGGCCGCTGGATCTTGAGAGAATGCATCAAGCGCTGCCCCAAAACTGTTTGGAGCATACACATCATCTGCATTGAGCAATCCAATGATCTCTCCTCGAATCATTCGCAAACCCTTATTAATCGCATCATACATGCCATGATCGGGTTCACTGACTACTCGCAGATGGGGATATTCTTTTAATACAGCAAGCGTCCCATCAGTAGAGCCTCCATCCACGATAACATGTTCAAATCCACCAGGGGTATTCTGAGCAAGGACACTCTCAATGCCCTCCCGGATAAATTTCTCGGCGTTAAAGCAAGGCGTGATAATGGAGATGGGTGTTGTTGTCATACCTGCTCATGCAATTTTCAATAAAACGCCAACGAACTTCTCGTCACATCGAATAACGACAGGTTCAATATCCAGGGATTGAGCAAAATCAGAAAAACCAAGATTGTCTCCAATGTCGTCAGAGATAAATATACCGCCAGGGCGGAGTGCTTGCCATAGCCTGGGATATGTCCACATTCGTCCGCCATAGCTTTTATCGCTATCATAATGGCACATATCAATACTCCCTATGAGCTTGAGAGCTTTTGGTATCGCCAGTCTATCCGCTGCTCGCAGGAGCTTCCAGTTGGTCTTCAAATCACCTGGAATAACACAGCCTACGTACGGATTATTATCCAAGCCCGGATAAGGGAGGTCTGTACTAACAAGAAGCCCAGCGCGAGGTTGTAAGGAAAGCAGGATCGCCAAGGAGGACCAGCCGTAAGCTACGCCCGTCTCTATGACCCGGCGCGCCTGGATAAACTCGGCAAGCTGATAGATCAAATCAAGATCCCCAGGTCCTCCCATTCTTACTGGACAAGCCCGTGCAGTAGCTTCTGCTTGAGCAAAGACTTGTGGAAATTTCTCGCTGACGGAAGCCTTCGGGGCGCTACCTGTGATTTGGAACAAAGCCCGCCCCGTTTCCACAGCCCGTTCATTGCACCATTCAACAGCCCGGGCATGCATTTCAGCAGTTCCATCGCTCCCCAGAAATGTACGACGAGTCTTCAATCGAGCAAGACGAATCAAATCAGGGTACAAATAAGGCCGTCGAAGATACCAAATGAGGGTTTTTCCAAAAGGCGGCATTCTCATCCCTTAAGCAAATTTACCCGGAAGGCTGTTATTAGAACAGAGAGGTGTAATCTACTTTTTGAAAAACAGTTAGTTTTCCACCAATAGTAGCATCAACAATTTTACGCCCATCGGATTCAAAGGCTGTGCGCGCCATGCGATAGGCAATTTCAGAAGTCTCCAGGTCAGGGAGCTGCCATTTGAAGCCCCTGCCAAAATAATTCGACGCAAAATGATTGGGATCATCGCCTTCAGAGACGACAGTGGAATGCGGCTTTCCCTGCGTGGTGAAGGAGTGGTCGACACCGATCAAAATCACCTCTTCAAAACCGATATGATAGGCCAACTGCATCGCCACGTAAGTAACCGTTGCTCCAGACCACAGGGTTCGGCGCGCATCAGTGGTGAATTGCAGGCGGGCACAATGATCTCGAATGTAGACAATATCGGAAGCGTTCGGAAGAACTTTGCGAGCGGTCCACGGGAAAAATTTGGTTGTCGATACTGAGGCCAGTTCCGCCGCACATTGATCAATGACCAGTTGATTGACCGTCACTAAATAACTCGTTGTAAATCCAAGCTCAGGGAAAAGCATGTAAATGCGGTTCAGTCCAAAGGTGAACTCCCCACGCAATCTGGTTAAGTCGGTCTGGCGCAGGCTGGGTCCGTTGCCAAGGATAAAACATCGCTTGCCTCGATGCGCGTTCTTCAACGAATCCAATGCGCGCAGGCTTTCACGCCCGGTGCTGGTCGTGCGATATAGAACATTCTGCTTGATACAATGCAGACGGTATTTGATTTCCTCAACAGGAGAACGCTCTAACATAGTTGATTATCTTTAAACAAAGGTGAAAAGCAAAATCAATCTTTGAGCAGAAAATCACCGCTTTTCAGGATGCCTTCCAAGATGGTATCGATGGTCTGGGAATTTTCCGGCATTAAATCTCCAAAGGAAAAATCCTTGAAATGCGTGAAACCGGGGTAATAGCCTTGACCCAGAAATTTTTCGAAGGGCAAAGAAGTACGGAACAACTGGTAATAAAAAAAACGTCGTCCATTGCGCTGGAATTCAGGGGGTGCCTCAACCTTATCCGCTGCGAGGAATTCATCCACCTGTGCGCGGAACGTCTCGACATTCTGAGGGAAGAATACAATCGGATAGCGAGTAAAACGCGCCCGGCCGCCTGAAAGAACCGGAGCGCCCATGATGGCAGCCTCCAGTCCGATGGTGGAGTTGTAAACCATGACAAATTTGGACCTTTGGATTAATGCATACGAGCTGAGGTATTCCTGCGGGGGGATGAATATGACGTTGGGGAGTGAATCCGCGGAACGTGCTGCCACCCAGCCTGCCACCGTTTCGAGACTTTCCTTTCCGGGACGGGTCTCATCTGGGTGGGCACGAATGATAAAAAGCGTCTCGGGGTGTTTCCGGGCAATCTCCAGTATTTCATCAAGCCAGGCAAACATATCCGTGAAGAGCGTGTTGGCATGCGGCTGGCTCGTATCAAAAATGACATTGGTAAATACAGGGACGATTTGCTTGAACCGGGATATTTCTTGGTTGAGCGATTCATCCAGACCTTTCATTTCCGGCCAGAATTTTATGCCTGCCATGCTGAATTTGCCCTGGAAGCGTTTTTCAAGGTAAGCATCGAGGCGTGCATTTTGTTCATCGTTCAGCTCAAAATCGGCGGGAATATCTATCTGGTACGCAGTAGCATCTCCTTCTGTAAAAAACACTGAGAACGGAAGCAACCCGACCTCATGCGCAAAGGAGCAGATTCCGCGTTTGCGGGCGAGCCAGCGTGCTGTTGCCTCAGGGTAGAACTGCCCGTTGAATACGACGATCGCCCGAGGGTGAGTCTGGTCAAGTAATCTGCTGAATTCCTGAGCAATGCTCCAGGCAGAAAGAATATATTCGCGGTAAAGATAACGCGTCCCGTCATCATCCAACAAATTATGACGGCGTAAAATCCACCGCAGTCCGGGTGCGACAAATTCCCCCAGAGGTACCGGGCTGGGGATATTAGGGATAGTATGGTGATGCTCATATACCAGCAACTCGGGAATCGAAAGATCTATGAGCTGCTTGGCAAGTCTGGGGTCCTGGTGATAGTTAAACCAGTGGACATCCGCTCCAGTATGGAGAGCCCGCGAGTGAGCAATGCAGGTACCACACGGCGGTGGAGAAGACGGTTTGACACGAGAAGTTCCCAGCACGCAATGGCTCATACCCGAATGACAGGCAAAGTGAATAACAGGAACTTTCTGCAAACGCAATACCCACGAGGCTATTATATGAAAGCCAGAATTGAGCGAGAAATCAGCGGTACCAGTAGATGCCCTAAAAAATATCACCGGAGCGGTTTCATTGGCCTGTGGAATATGCGCTGCGATTTGAACGGCCTTGCGAGTAATGGCACGATTTTCACGTATTCTCAATACCCCGCGCCGTACCCGCTGCAAGATTTTGGAAGGCAGAGAGAACAAATTCACCGACAATACTCCTGAATGGGAGGCGTGAGTTCGCATACAGCCACTGGCGGGAGCTTATGCTCCCACTTACGCCGGGGTATCCCCTTATCAGCAGACTGAAAATAGGCCTTTGTCACATCGTAGAGAGAGCGCATGCTCAGCGGCAGTTCACAGTGAATACCACGATCAGTGCTGACGACTTCAGCGAATCCAAAGAGGTTGAGTAAGGAATGCCAGCTCGGTTCCACGCGCACGACGCGCGAGACCGCACAAAGAGTGTTGAATACTGCCCGATGCCGATCCAGCAGTTCAACTGAGGGGATTTCAATCTTTTCGCCCTGATTCATGATTCTGATACCCGGCGCAATTTTCTGAGAGAAGATTTTTCGCTGTCATAAACACGTTTGACCCCATCGCCAAGCGAGGCTTCACTAACGCGAATATACTTGACGAGCCGTTCAAAGCCGCCCGGTTCAACCGAAGCAGCCTGATCACTGCCCCACATGGCGCGGTCAAGGGTGAGGTGGCGCTCCACCATGCACGCGCCCAACGCCACCGCCACCGCCGAGGGGACCAGCCCCACTTCGTGACCAGAGTAGCCGATCGGGCAGGGAAACGTCCCGCGCAGTGTTGGAATCATCTTGAGATTCAGTTCTTCCGGCTCGCAAGGATAAGTGCTGGTGCAATGCATGATCACCAGGTGATCCGTCCCGATCACGTCCACAGCAGCTTTGATCTGCTCCATGGTGGACATGCCGGTCGAGATCACCATGGGCTTATCGGTCTTGCGGATATGGCGCAGCAGTTTGTGATCCGTCAACGAGGCAGAGGGGACTTTATATGCAGGAATATGAAATTGTGCGAGAAAGTCCACAGATTGCTCATCCCAGACCGACGCAAGCCACGGGATACCCTTTTCCTGGCAATAGCGGTCAATTTCCCGGTATTTAGCTTCACCGAATTCGACCTTGTAGCGATAGTCGAGGTAGGAGATATACCCCCAGGGAGTCTCGCGCATCTGCTTCTGTTGTTCAGGCGGCGTACAGATTTCAGGGGTACGCTTCTGGAACTTGACTGCATCCACCCCGGCATGGACTGCGGCATCAATCATCTTCTTGGCAAGCTCCAGATCGCCATTGTGGTTGATTCCAATCTCTGCAATGATATACGCCGGATGACCATCCCCAACCAGGCGATTTCCAATTTTAATTTCGCGGGTCATTTTCAAGCCTCATTTCTTTTGATAATCAAATCGCACAATTCGCGCACTGCGCCGTGCCCGCCTCTCTGTGTCAGGATAAAATCGGCATGGCGGACAACTTCGGGCAGCGCGTCGGCTACAGCCACCGACCAGCCCACCAGCGGGAAGCAAGGCAGGTCATTCAAGTCGTTACCGACAAAAATTGCACAAGCAGGATCTATTTTACGTTCAACCAGCAGCTTTTTCAGGGCAGATGCCTTGTCGTCGATCCCCTGCAAATACGGGATCTTTAGTTTGTTGCAACGCGCCTCTACCACTGGATTGACTTCCTTCGAGATGACATAAACCTGCACGCCCGCGCTGCGGATCAACCCCAGCCCGAGGCTGTCACTCCGGTCCGAGGCGACCATCTCGCGCCCATCCTGATCGGTCCATACCCGGTTATCTGTCAGTACGCCATCAAAATCGAGGACGAGGAGTTCAATCCGTTCCGGCATCGGGCGGCGCGCAATGCCCGGGACGACAAATTCCAGCCCGCCGTTGTTTGCCAGCCACTCGGCCTTGATCCAGTCATTGAGCGAATCAAGGTCCACCGTATACCGCGGATCGATCATCAGCGGATAAATCGTCTTGCCGCTCATCGAACCGCCGAGGATGGTCGCAGTGCGGATCGCATCAATGTGGCCGGTCTGCCAGTAAACCGGCGGCAGGATCTGGCGCGGGGCGTTATAGGGTTCGTCAATCCCCGGCACATCCAGCAGGTTTATCATCGGTCTGTTTTCGGCGGGGATGCGCCACATCTTGTGAGGATTCTGCCCGGCGGGGACGACACCGCGCACACTGTCCGCATCGGGGTGAGCCAGCAGCGTCCGCACGGCAAGGTCCACGCAATCTCGCGGGCGAATGGGGGAAGTGGCGCGCAATTGTACCATCACATCGGGCCGGTAGTTCTCATGCTCGAAAAGCCATTGAAGGGCATGCATAAAAACCGGCAGATCGGTGGTCGCATCCTGCGCGTACTCCGCCGGGCGCAGGAAAGGCGTTTCCGCACCCCAATGGCGACCGACAGAGGCGATCTCTTCATCATCCGTGCTGACGATGGTACGGGTAATCATCTCCGCCTGCTTGCCGGCGGCAATCGACCAGGCGATCAGCGGATAACCGCTGAAGGAGCGAATATTTTTCCGCGGGATGCCTTTCGAACCACCGCGCGCAGGGATGAGGGCGAGAATTTCCAGAGAGTTTTTCTTGGTCATGTCAATCGTTTTCGAAAGTCAATAGAAACCAACAGGGTCATCTTATGGATTCGACACAAAACGAAAAAGGGTCATTCCGTCCCGTTCAACAACAGGTTCCAACCAGCCGTCCAACATGGCTTCATAGGGATCAGTTCGCTGCAGGGCAAATCGCGAGCAGCAAGCGTAATCGAGACCCAGCTCTTGCAGGAAGCGAGCGCCCTTTCCAGCGCGCATCATCTCGAAGTATTCGCGGCTGTTGATGAGTCCATCAAGATTCACGATTGTCCGATCATGAATGAAATAAGCCGTGGTACCGCCGCCGGTCATACCCACCAGGGCTCCCGGTTCGGTATTTTCTTCGATAAACTGCGTTTGCACCATATTCTCATCGTCAGGCAATGTATCATAGGAATAACGGTGACTTAGCAGGTTTGCAAATGAAAACAAGACCCAGGCGCACAGGGCAATCAATGCCAATCGCCATATCCTGATACCGAGCTTGATTTTTTGTAACAATAAATACAGGTAATCCAGTACCAGCCCAATTCCGACCACCACAAATAACATTTCAGATATCCAATACCATTCACGCAAATGAACGTAACTGGTCGTTGTGTAACTAAAAATCTGAGCATACAAAGCTACAAACCATGGAAACAATAGCAGTCCATCTGCGACCTGTGCAAACCATTTTCGTTGAGTCAGGACCATTAACAACCAAATTCCCGCAACAACCCCTGCAAATCCCAATATTACATAATGCAATTGCTCAGGTTTTAATTCATTCGGTAGCGCCCGGTTCAAAGACCACACAGGCGTGAGAAGAAAAGACCAGCTGCCCGCTTTATCCAACCCGATCAACTCACGCTCTCCAACGGTCGGCACCCCATAGAGAGTGTGGGGAAGTTCACCCCACCAGTGTTTAATCTGGCCGCTTACCGGAAATGCGGTTCCTGTGTAGGAATAACTCCAACCTACATAAACGACCAACAAAATAATAAGAGGCAGATAGTAGCTCAGGGTCCCAGGAATAATCCGCCGCCAAAAATCAGTAGAAAACATTGGTGGGATAGCATGCTCAGGTTGCTCGGACTTGCGGTATAAAAACCAAAGAAGGATGCGGATTCCGGTCAGGCCTATGAAAGTAATCAGCCCATCAACAAGCAGGAGGCGCAGCAGGTTGGGTTGTCCGAGTTTGAAGATCACAAGCCCCAACCCAATCATCAATGAAGCGGCTAGAGGGGCGAGGAAGCATCGCATGATAAAACCAATGGAAATCTTTTCAAGACGATAAGAATATAGTCTGGCTATTGCCAAAGAAATCGGTTTTACAATAAACGCCAGCCCGATAAACCAGGGGAGCGTGCTGGCTCCTTCAAAATAGGTCGGTCCGGTGCCGAATACAAAATAATAGGCGAGAAGCCCTGCGATAAAAATCAGACCAAAATCCATCGGGACATTGTTACGAAAAGAGGGCGTCGTTTCCAGCAAGACAATCCACAAGCCGACTAGTGAAACGATGAAAATATTATCCAACCGCGCCAATACAGTCAGCCCGGCGATAATTCCCAGCACGACCATCTTTCTTGTCGAGAGTTTCGATCCAATGATCTTGGATGAGAGATAGAGCAGCAACATGATCATAAAGGCGCTGAGGCTGCTTTCCAAACCATTGGCGACAACGACATTGTGGATACCCGGCAGGAATACCCAGACCACTGCCGCCAAAGCAGCAATTTCCGGGAGAATGTAATGACGAAGGAAACGGAAAAGTAGGACACCTGTTCCGGCACTTAGCAACGAGGAAACAATAATCAACACCCGCAATGGGATGAAGAGGTCGAACCGGGTAAGCCAAAACACCGGGATATTAATCAGCATCCATAAAGGATGAAAGCCATTGGTGGCATTGATGCCATCGAAGGTAACACCGAGACCGGCGCTGATATTTGCTGCCACCTTGAAGTAATAGAACGCATCGTCATTCAAGTACCAGTTCAATACTGTGCGGTTTGGGCCAAGCGCAACATATGCATGAGTGATCAGGACTGTAATAAACAGCCCTGATTCAAACCATTTCCACCATGCCTGGATTTTCACTACTGTTCTCCTGCTCGACTCACCAAGCCGTCCAGCCGCCGTCTACGACAACATTGCTGCCGGTCATGTATGAGGAAGCATCTGATGCAAGGAAAAGTAAAGCACCATTCATTTCGTCCTTCGTTGCCATGCGCCCCAGGATGGTCTTGGTTGAATAATTATTAACGAAAGTCTTATCGTGATTATTGAATACGCCGCCCGGGGTGAGCGCGTTGACCCGGATCTCGGTGCCCATGTAATAGGCCGCAAGATATTTGGTGAACCCCAGCACGCCCGCTTTGGTAACCGTGTAATAGACCGGCTTGAAATTCTGTTGCGTGCCATCTTTCTTGCGATAGATGCGCTGGTCAGGACCGTTCAAGCCGTAGGTCGAGCAGATATTGATAATGCTGCCCTTCTTACTCTGTGCCAGCATGGGTTTGACGCATGCCTGCGTGACGAGGAACATGCCGGTCAGGTTGACACCGAGCGCGGCATTCCACTGGTCGAGCGGGTAATCTTCGAACTTGCCTGGAGCAATCCCTTTGGTGACCGCCTCCGGATCGAACTTGGGGTCTAGCGCGGCGCTGTTGACGAGCACGTCCAACCGCCCGAAGGTAGAGAGCACTTTCTCGACAAGCGCGTTCACGCTCTCGGGTTGGATGATGTCGGTGGGAACAGCCAGGGCGCGGAATCCAGACGCGGAAAGCGAAGCCGCCACTTTGGCAGCAGAATTCGCGTTCAAATCAATAACAGCGACTGCTGCACCCGCCTCTGCCAGCGTGCGACAAAACTCTGCGCCGAGCAGCCCCGCCCCGCCGGTGACAACCGCCACGCGGTCTTTGAGATTGAATTTTTCAAGTATGTTTGTCAAAGTATTTTCCTATTGATCAGGATAAAAATATATACCGGCGTAATCGCCAAATTGGCGATAGACAGTAAGGCCATTGAGCATACTTGCAATACGTTCTTCTGTTTGACCATAGTAAATGGATTGCATCTGCCAGTATATATCAGGAAATAATACCAGAGCACCGCCATCGTAACGAAAAACATTTTCCTGATATTCGCCGCCATCGCCAAAGCGTGTAAAGCTGGCAACAGGTTTTTCAGAAACAACTTCAGGTATCCAATGTGCAGGACGTCCGGTAAGGAACAAGACGGCATCGGGCTGGTTGGTGATGATCTGCGTATTCGGCGGCAGTTCTTTAACTGCTGCCAAAACCGGTGATTGGCTCCATGAGCGACCCGTGTAACCATAGCCATCTTCATGCATGGCAACAATATAATCCGCATTAGCGGGTATTACCGGGACCATAAAAAGAAGAGCCAGCACCACAGCGAGCGCAGAAGACATCCAATATGGCTGCCGGCCCTGTGCCACCAGCACCGCCAGGCCCAGCAAACACAATCCGGAAGCGAGTAAAAACGGATCAAATATTCGAGGAATTAAATCGGGCGTGGGAACAGTGTAAACGTAAGCGCCAAAGTAGATAAAAAGATAAACAAGCGCATATAAAGCAAAGAAACCCGACCATAGCCATACGGTTCCTGCGGCAGGCTTTTTAAGAGAACGCCACATTGCCCAACCGGCAATCATTGCCAGAAGAACAAGCAGGAAAAGCGCACCCCATTTCTTTATTTCATAACCGGCCGTATCTGGCAGCAAGACAATCCATTTCCACAGAATATCTGCGAACGCAAGCTTGAACTTGATTGCAAAAGATGCTATGTCGGGCGCATGCATTGTGCGTTCGCCAAGCGTAGAGGTATGAAAATAACCCCATCCCAGCCACATCAACGTCGGGATACCAACTATAAGACAAAGTAGAAGACCATCAAGGATTCGCTTTTTCCATGAGGTGGTTGAAAAAAACATAAGAGCCAGCACGCTGGTCACAAGCAGCGCAACTCCCACATACCTGCTGAGAAAAGCCGCCGCCGCCAATATCGCTGCCAAAATGAGATTGAACCGGTTATCTGTTATTAAATATCGCACTATCAGCATACCTCCCAACAAGGTAGCCGGGAAAAAGACCGTTTCAGAACTGGCATTTGTCGAAACCTGCAAGGCCGGAAAAAACAAGAAAAGGCTTGTGCCGACGGCCAGTCCCGGTGAATGGGTCAGGTCATAAGCCAGCCAGCCCGAGCCAGCTACAAGAATAACAAATGAAAGTATGCCCACCCAGCGAGCTGCAGTCACAACACCAAGCCCTGATAATTGAAAGAAAGCCACCACAAAGGGATAAAAAGGAGGGTCACCGGCGAAGGGACGAAAATGATTATCGCCCCAGTAGAGGCCAAACCCTCGTCCATGAACCAGGTTGTCAGCAGAGCCCAGGTAATAAACCGAGTCGCTGAAAACGACCGGTCCCCAACGGGTGGCATAATAGACCAGGCCCATCCCCGCTGCCCCCAGCAATAAAATTATCCCTATCTTCCAATATTGCAGAATTGAAAATTTATTCATCCTTGCTTGTTCCCAAAGTCGGGTGGCCGATTTAAAGCCGGTGCACTTTTGTCAGTCCTTTTTACACCTTGGATCCTTTTTTTATAGATCGCCAATATAAACATGACAATTGTGGCGCAAAGACAAAAAATGGATATTAAATCGGCAACATATTGACCTGCAGGTCTCTTCCATTCAGGTTGTCGTCGCTGAACAAAATCATTAAAAGCTTTTTTGTCTTCGATCTTAATTCGTTCAAAGGGGCGCGTATGATTGATCGCAGGATATAACAGCCCGGAAGCATTGTTTATATTGAAATAACCGTTTTCGACCTGGCCAACCGGACCCACCGATATTTCCGGGTGGAATTTATCAGCCGCATACCCGAATATCGGATCGTGAGGGTAAATATTACTTGCCTCGTTCGGGATTGTTTCAGTGTCCCTAACATCTAATATCTGATTCACCATTGGAGAATTGCCATTCTTTATAGAATAATACGTATCAATCAGGTTTTGAGCATCAAACCACTGTCCTGTATATTTTTCGGGCACACGGAAATAAGGCAACAAAAAAATAAACACTATTATTGAAAAAAGAATCAGCATTAATTCGCGCTTGCGATCGTTGGCATTAATAATCAGCCGATTATAGCTTATCGCGCCAATGAGGGATAACGGAAAGATAAAAGCCGCCGTGTAGCGTAAGGTTACATTAAGCGATTTAAAACCCGGCAACTGCTTAAGGAAGTCATATATGAAACCCTTTGTAGTTATGGCACTGGTCGTCAATACCAATGCCAATATCAAGACCAGCACTGCCATGTGTTGCTGAAATGTAAGCTTTTTCGGATTTTTTATATCGATCAGTACCCAAAAAACACCAAGTGCAATTAAGAACCATAAAACAGGTGATATGGAGACATCATATTCCCAAAGCTTGTGCCCTTCTCCAATCCACTTGCTGAAATATGTACTGAATGGCACCAGGCTCTTTTCGGTCAACCAATAAAAGGGTGCCATGGTCATGGTACCAAGCAACTGACCCACAATACTGCTCAAGCCATCTATCCAGGAAGATTGAATGTAATAGGAGATCTCTCTTGGGAATAATTTAGTAAAGGCAAGCATTGCCCACAATTTCGAAAGGACTAACCCAAAAGCCCAAGAAACACCGATAAGGCCTCGTAATCCTAACAGCTTCCAATTAAATAAATGGCTTCGAAAAACATACAGGAGTGGGATTAACAATGATAAGCTAAAAATAAAAATCACGAAAATATAAATGCCAGCACTGTAGAATATGAGGGCAAGCACAATTGATATTAATATTCCTTCGATTACATAAGACTGGGTTTTTCGAAACAAAAAGTAAAGAATTACAGGCAAAAGGGTAAAACCCAAAAAGCCGATGTGCCCCACACTAATGTGTTGAATATAAAATCCATTTACAACAAACAGTAATGCCCCCAATAGGCTTGTGGCCCAGTCCAGGTTAATTAGATTTTTAAAGAAAAAATAACTTGCAAAAAATCCAACGAATATATGGATAATGGTTGCAAAAACTGTTGCCAACCAGGGGTTTACAAATGAAGTGAGCAATTGCACCAAGGAGAATTGTATGCTCTGCGGGTTGGCATAAGCAGGTACCCCTCCGCCAAAACTTGGGGTATACCATTGAATGCCAAGCCCGTTGATAGAGTAATGCAAATATGTATCAATAAGGCGGGGCATGAAATAGGAGAAATCATGACCAATGATTGGGAAAATCCGGCCCATATACGCTACAAAAACAGCCGAATATATTGCGATTAGAATCGCACCAAAAACCAACGGTTTTATCGAATTTTTTATCATGCGCAAATAATTTCCATAGGTTGAATCACAAATCTATTCTCTTGCCTTCAGCGCCAGCTCCAGCGCACGCTTTCCATCTCCCAACGTGCAGACCGGCTGCGCCTCGCCGCGTGCCACAGCGATGAAATGCCGCATCTGCTCAAGGAACATCATGTTGCGCTCAAAGCCTTCAGGAGGGGCAAACGTCTCCACCTCAGGTGCAGGAGGGCTGGCGCTCCACGTTCCAAACGGCTGGGACATGCGATAAAAATACAGCACGCCATCGGCGTTATCCCAGCGCAGCGTGCCGCCCGTGCCCACAATTTCCAGGCGGTGCACAGGCGGGCGCTGGACATAATTCACATGCACACCCCCGATGGCACCGTTGACAAAGCGCATGCCGATCTCAGCCACATCCTCCACATCCATTTCGAGGGGGGAAATATGTCCGTTGAACGACCACAATCCATCCACCTCGCCCACCAGCCAGCGGACATAATCGAGCGGGTGCGTCAGCGTGGCTATCACACCACCGCCCAGGTCAGCCCGTGCGGCATAACTCGTGCGGTAATCCTCCCAAGGGTGCCAGTTGGGCAAATACTCTCCCCAGTGCGCGTGGATGCTGAGCACCTGCCCCAGCGCACCCGCGCCAATCAATTCAGCGGCTTTTTTAAGCGTGGGGTGGAAGTGGAACTGAAAGCCCACGAGGATTCTGCTTCCCGAACGCTTCATTACCGCTTCGAGCTGATCCACCCGCTCAAGCGACCCGGAAATGGGTTTTTCCAAAAAGATATGGCAGCCTGCCTCGGCAGCCGGCAGAGCCACGTCCAAGTGCAGGGCTGTCGGGTTGGCGATGACGACGGCCTCCGGTCTGTGCTTTTTCAGCGCCGCGGATAAATCCGTTACCACGGGAAAGCCAGCCAGTTCATCCTCCGGCAGGCTGGCACGGTGTGTGCGGTAAAGGATGATATCCTGTTCGCCCAGTGCGCGCAGGTTGCGGAAGTGGCGTCTGCCGATGGAGCCGAGTCCGGCGATAAGAAATTTCATGCAGCCTCAAACGTTTACGATCTTATAGACCTGGTTATAAATACTTTTTGCAATCCGCTGGACAATGGGATGGCGGTACAAGCGTGCCAGCCTGGGCAGCGTCGGTTTGACCACATTGCCAGTCACCGAAATTCCATATTTAGCAGCCTCGGCAGCCATTTCCGGGCTGACGACGTTGCCGATTAATCGCGTGACCGGCTGGCGGGTCGTCAGGCGCAGGTAACCCATCCGATCCACCGTTGTGTCGAGGTCACGCATCTGTCCCATTAAGTTGCCGGTCCAGCCTGTGGGAAGCGCATCCAACAATATGCTTTTCGGCGCGACGAACTGGTGATGCCCGGCAGAGACAAGCGCTTCGACACCTTTATAGGTGAGCGCCACATCCTGCAAGTCCGCAATTTCCTCGCTGTACCTGTCCCAGGTGCGTCCCATGTTGTTAATATACTGCTCCTCCCATTCTTTTGGGATAAGCAATCCGCGTTCGGCTTTCACATCTGGTTGCAGGGCGAACTTGAGCGCAGAGTCGTTCCCATAACTCATGTGCGGGCGGATATAGAACCCGGTGACCATGCCCACCCCGGGGTAGTTGTCTATAATTTTCAGGTGCGTTTCCAGCCAGCCGGGGAGAAAAAATATATCATCATCGTTATATGCAACAATCTCACCCGGCGCTGCCCGGGCGATCATTTGCAGCGCACCGATTTTACCGATATTCTGGCTGGCAAGCAGCAGGTAGTTAATCTTCGAGGCATCTCTTAGGCTGCGCAGGTAATCCACCATTAGCTGACTGGAGCCATTGTCGAAGACCAGCAGGTCGTACGGCTCCGGTGTATTGGCAATCAAGCTCTCCAGGCACAGACGGGTGACGTCGAAACGATTCTCGTAATAAGCAATTGTATTGGGCAGATAGGTCAGCACTGCCAGGGTGACGCGGGCAGGTTTGTAATCGGTGGTGCGGCCTCGAGAGGGGTTCATTCCGGTACGCGGCATAAGATGTCCTATAGCAGCGAGAGCAGGTATTCACCGGTGCGCCGTCCGGCGGAGCCATCTGTGAAGGTGATTTCCTGCTCGACAAAAGCGCGGCGATTATCGGCATCCAGTTTGGGGTTTTCAAGGTAGGCATTGACGGCTTCGCGCAAGCCCGATTCGTCAAATGCCACACGTCCCGCCCCTGCCTCGCGGAAACGCTGATGGGTAGGCCAGTTGCCGATCTCGGAAAGTGCCAGCGAAAACTTGCCCGGGATGTTCCAACCGCCTCCGGGCGCATCGATGCACGCGCTCACCACCGGGCGGTCGTGGATTGTGGTCTCAACCACCATGGTCGAGTAGACAGTGATGAACACGTCAGCATATGCCATCATGGATGATTTCTCGTCCATGTCTTCACCCGAGTAATATCCCAGGGACCCGCCCAATGGCACCGGTGAGACGACATGGATATGCGGGAATTCTTTTTCGAGCTGGAAAATCGCTTCACGCTCAGCAACGATGTACGGCCATGCGCGCATGTAATGATTGGGGTGCAGGCGAATGAGCAGTTGCGCTGGTGCGGAAAACTGATCGCCGTTGATCATTCGCGCAAGCGCTTCGATGTTTTGGATGTTTGGCGAGAAGGTCTCAAAACTGCATGCGTAAGCGATCAGCTTGCGATCGGGATCAAGTTGATGCAATTTGAAATAGTCTGCGCGAGGGATCAACCATTCGCGGCGGATATAACCATCATATGAGGGAATTCCACTGACATTGACACGTTCCGGTGGCCAGTCCGCACCGAGCACCAACTCATCCTTCTGCTTTTCCGACCAGCAGGTGACATCCTGCACCGGCGCGCCGGGGATGGCATAGCTGGAGGGGTTATCCCACCCGACAATGGCGGCGGTATTGGGTATGCCGCGTTGTGCAGCCTCGCGTAACAGATAGCGATCGATGCGCCAGCCGGGTGTGTTGGCGATGACCATATCCGGTTTGTAGCGGTCGAACAGATCGGCGTACAGGTTGGGGGTGAAACGCTTCTGCACCTGCACCAGTGCCTTGCGCGCAGACGACGAATGCCGCAGCACCTCCACCAATCCGCGCATAGGTACGTACATCGTCCGGCGCCGGAAGGAGCGCTGCTCCACACACACCTGTCGGATGTAAGCGTCCATCGCCTCCGTGTTGATGCGCCGCGAGCCGCCCGCCCGGCGCAGGAAATTCAACCACCATTGCGTGTCGTGGTGTTCGTGTCTATAGAAATACTCTGCCTGTTTAATGCGCAAACCCTCCACTGTTAATCCGGGGCGGGCAAATCGGGCGGAAATGCGTTCTGTAAGTTCGTCATCCGTCAACAATACAACCTCCACACCTGCATTGAGCAAGGTGGAGACGACATCGCTCTGTAGAAAGTACACGACTGAAAGGCCGTGATCGGCAGTGATGAAAACTCTTTTTTGAGACATTTACATCCTTACTTGCTGAAAACCAGATGATAACCAATTACTGCAGGGTTGTTGACTTTTTCTGGCGAGGCTGTGAATCCGCGAGGCACTATGAGCGATAATGCGTTCAATAATAATTTGAAACCGAGCAATATGCCGCGCACCAATATCCGGCGAGGACGGGTAAGTACTGGCAGACCCCAGAATTGCAGGTTGCGAAAACCTTCGCCGATAAAGAAAACCGTATCATAGTAACCTTCAAGCATATCCAGCTTGAGACCGGCATCTGCGCCAATTTGAGGCAGGGCAAAATGGGTATAACGATAAAAATCGAATGGTGGTTGATGAATTTTGATCATGAACGGTACCGCCATGATCAGTCTGCCGCCAAGTTTGAGCAAGTATGAGATTGCTGACATTAATTTGTCAAATGCGTAAACATGCTCGAGCACATTCATCAATATAACCACATCAAACAAGCCCGGGGGGAATGGTATTTGCTGCGTGAGATCACAGACTAAATCCACCTCAGCGTAAGGGACAACATCGAGCGATGTGTAATTTCGTCCAGTGAATATTTGGGCAAAATCACCATGACCGGCTCCCACATCCAGGATAAAAGCATTTTCCGGCAGGTCAGAAACCACACTTTCAAGGAAGCGCCAGTTTGCCTTTCGCCATGGTGTGCCTTTATCGGGGCCACGTTCTATTTTTTCAAATGGCTGAATGATCGCCGGCGCATTCGTGAATATAGGTTTGCCCGATTGCAAAGGAATTTGTCTACCGCAAGAGACACAAATTAGACTTTCACCATGCTGGTGTAAGTTGGATTTGCAGACAGGGCAGGCAAGAAGTGTAAAGTTCATTAATCACTTGTAATACAGGTCAAAAATTTTATTGTAGATATCCAGCAAAGCATTTTTTACAAACGGCAGGTTGGCAATGCGCCTTGGTATTTTCTTATTCCCTGCTGCTGGGTTTGATAGAGTCAATGAATTGCTCATATTCATCGCCAACGGATCAGAAACCATAAGCCGCAGTAATCCGGCAGCATTCACCCGTTGGTCGAGTTGTTTTACCTGACCCATCGGGCGATCCATTTCAAAAGGCAAAAACTGTGTAATTACTGATTTATAACAGGTGAATTGCCAGTGCGACGCTCCAGCAAAGGCATGTACGCCACGATAGACAAAATGCACATCTTCACTTGTTTCGATGAAATGGCGGCTGTCAGCATCGCTCTGACCAAGGCTGAGATTGAACTCATGCAAGGTTTCAAAGGGGATTAGTTGCCCGTGTTGCAAAGTTACTTCGACATTTTTTTGAGCCCAGGCCAGAGAGTGATTGTAGAAATCCGGGTTAGTGCGGAAGGGTCGTGCCGTCACCATGCCCACATCAGGGAAAGTTTCGAGCAGTTCCACTGAACGCGAGAGCCACTTAGGGTAAAAGAGCACGTCGCTGTCGGCGTAGGCAATAACTTCACCCGGAGCGCCTGCCAGCATGGCGTTCCACGCCCCGCCCTTGCCCAAATTTTTCTCGGACAGAATCAGGTGCTGAATGCGCCCGGCTTGTTTCTCATCCACAAGATACTGAAACGCTTCCTCGCAGCTCCCGTTGTCGAACACCAGCAGGTCAAAAGGCAGGTCAGCAGTTTCGCGGATGCTGTTAAGGCACACTTTGAGTACCTCCAGCATTTCAGTGTAATAACCACTCAGGAACGGGATGTAGTTCAGCACTGCAACGGTGATCCGCTCAGGCCTGGCAACGGTTTTGGTAAATTTGGCGGGGTTTTGGCCGATTCTCATTTTTCTTTTCCAAGTTTAATGCGCACAAACCGGATGACATAGGCAACGCGTTCCGCCAACCAGTGGTTGTTTAATGTCAACAAAGGGAAAGCCTCCAGCCAGCGGATAAACCTTGCCCCGCTCCATGCCGGACGCCGGAGCTGGCCACTGACCAGCCGCCGGTTTGTGTCGAGGAGCGTGAATCGCGTGATCTCGCGCCCGCCTGCCAGGCGGATATTTTCATGGGTCTCCGGCAATCGATAGTGCGGCTGGCCGCCGGGCAAATGGCTGTAATCATGGTTTTGGTGGACAATCATGATGGAGGCGGTAGCGTCCACGGTCGCCCAGCCCTCCTTGCGAGCTTTGTAGATCATCCAGTTATCCCAACCTGCGCGACCGATGGCGAAATCGAGCATGTCAGTGAAGCAATCACGAGGGAAGATGAAGTAATCGCTGCCCATCGGGCGGTGGAGTTCGCCGCGCACGCGGGCATCGTTTTGAAGGCGTGCCACCCAATCACCAGTAAAATCGAGCGGTTCAGTTACGTCCAGGTCCCAGCGTTGACCGACAAGCAGGAACATATCCGTCTTTGCCATTGCCTGATGGGCAGAAGCGACGATATCGGGCGTCAGCAAAATATCCGCGTTGACATAGACAAGAAACGGGGAATCTGAAGCCTGGCGAGCCAGGGCGAAGATGGAACTCACCAGGGGTGTTCCCTCCGCATTACGGGCGACGCCCGTCAGATGCTTCACGCCAAACTCACGAGCCGCCTCCGCCAGCCCATCTTCTTCTCCTACCAAGAAGACTTCCGTCTCCGGCAGATGAGTCCACGACCCAATGGCATTGCGCTGGATGAAGGCAATGCGAGGGTCGGTGAAGGGCTTGGGGGCGGAGAAAACGGTCAAAAAAGCCATTCGTGTTACTTTATACTCCTTTGATCAATTTCACGGAGTGTCTTGTGACGAGTGCCCTCGTTGATTTTGGCGAGTTCCGGATTCTTCTGCCATAGATCCAGCACATCCAGCCATGAGAAATCGTCGCGATCGCCAAAATGAGCATAGATCCGGCGCAGGAGTTCGAGGTCCTCAGGCATATCCACCGTCCAGCGCAGGGAGCCTAGATCGGTCTCGTGGTTGACAAGCAGGACATTGAAGCGCCCTTCTTCCTCATAGAGGTAAGGCATCACGTGTTCGCGCTGATGATTCTCATCAGCATGTGCCCAGGCATATTCAAGGGCCTGGGACGTACATACCTCCACATCCAGACCAATGGGATATGTCCGATGGAAAGGCGGGGGCAGGCGATTCGCCGCAAAGTCATAAGGACCAGTCGCCGGGAGGAGGTCTATGCGGGGTGAGCGATGACTCAGGACCTCGTCCTGAGGTCTCGCTTCGCCAAGGAAAGCCTGCACCGTGCGGTCAATCACACCCGGGTCAATCACCGGGCAATCTGCAGTAATCCGCACCACCACATCGGCACGCTTGGAGCGCGAGGCATGGTAATAACGGTCAAGCACATCATGGACGCTGCCGCGATAGACAGCAAACCCGCGTTCCTTGCACAGGTTGGCGATTGGATCATCCGCCGGATCCTCAGTGGTGGCAACCATCACACCGGTCAGTTTCCTGGCGCGAAGGGTCCGCTCGATCACACGGACAAGCATTGGCTCGCCGCCAATATCCAGCAAGACCTTGCCGGGCAGGCGGGAAGAGCTCATGCGGGCTTGGATGATGGCAATTGTTCGGGATAGAGTTTCCAAACTTAATTGCCCTTCACGAGATTTCTCGTCCGTTCATAAGCTTCAAGCAATTTCCCAAAATTCCTTTTCCAATCCGCTTTCTCCTCGGCAGATGCGCGGGCATTCTTACTGACTTCCGGCAGATGCGCACGCTGCTCGATGGTTTTCAGGATGACCGCTGCCAGCGCGCTGGCATCGCCATCGGGGAATACCCATCCATTGACGCCATCAGCCACCCACTCCTTGTTCGCCGGGATATCGGATACGGCGCACGGCAGCCCACACGCAAGAGCTTCCATGAGAGAGACAGACGACCCGTCCACATGGGAAGCGGATATAAACAGATCAGCCATCCGGTAATAACGTGGCAATTCCGTCTGCGAGATGGTACCCGGAAAAGTAACCCGCTCAATAACACCACTGCTGGCCAGTATATTGCGGATGAGCGCGCCCTGCGACCCGCCGCTCAGCAACATTAGCGAGACGTCCTCGCGCTGCTCCGCCACTTTGACAAAGGCACGGGCGACCACGTCCACCCCGTAGTTGGGTTCCCATGAGCGGTTGCAGAAGAGGGTGAAACCCGTTGACGGTTGATGTCTAACAGTCGATGGACTGAAGTGGTTAAGATCCACGCCCCAGGGGAAGACCACGGTCCGTTCAGGATGCATGCCGTAGGCGATCGCCTTATCGCGTGTCACCTCCGCATCGCTGGTGAAAAAGGTCGAACGGCGAAGTGTGTAACGCGTGGCAAACCGCCACCAGCGGCTGCGATCGACGTCCTTCATCAGATCAAAGCCCCACGACATGGTCAGGATGGGGCGGAAGCCCGATAAAACTGCGATAAAGGCACAGGTCTGGATCGGCCCGGCATGGATCAAATCGGGTTTAATCCGCTTGATGATGCGGCGCAGACCCATCACATACTTCGGCAGGTCATGCCAGCGGAAAATATCCTGGCCGCCTTTCCATAGAACCTGTTCGATATTTTCAGGTACAGGTCGATCCTCCGTCTGCCGGGGACCGCGCTCGAGCCGCGCATAATACACTTCATGCGCGGTTTCAGCAAGAGCGGCCAGAAACCGATAATCGTGCGGTGTGTAGTCCTTGCTGAAGTACAAAATGCGCACCTAAGCTCCCAGATCCGTCCAGCGCAATTCCTTGCCGAGAGGCATATCGTATAAAGCCTTCGTGCCGATGACGTTCGAAATTTCATCCGGCTTGACGGCACCCGGCGTGGCGGGACGCAGGACATCAATCATCTCACGGGTGAAGTTTTCGCCAGCCCGAATGTCGCGCGCGGCGCGCAGGCAGCGGCGCTGTACGATAGCGGTTTGCACTTCATTCTCAGCGATGAACTTGTCGGGCGAACCCAATGCCCGTTCCAGCAGGCGGGTTTCTTCGACCATCCTGGCCCAATTTTCAGGATTCATCGCAAATTTGTGATCGGGCCCTTCGCGCTCGTTGCTATCGGTGAAATGGCGTTCAATCACGCGCGCACCCAGCGCCACCGCACCTACAACCGGCGCAATTGCGTGCGTGTGGTCGGAGAGTCCCAAAACCACATCAGGGAACAAGGTTGCGTAAGTGTTCAACACATTCAGGTGCAGGTGGTCGTAGTTATCCGGGCTGGCGGTGTAATTGGTGTTACATTGCATCAGGACCAGCTGCTTGTTGATTTTTAGAATCGCATGAACCGCTTTTTGCACTTCGCCGATGGTCGAAGCGCCAGTGGCGACAAAAAGCGGCTTGCCTTTGCTGGCCATGCGTTCGAGGGCTTCGATCCAGTCAATTTCACCGGAGCCGGCTTTGTAGACCGGCACGTATTGGTCAAGAAAATCAATCGCGCCAAAATCATAGGGCGAAGAGAAATAATCAATGCCGACCTCGTTGCACTCCTCCATCAGCGTCAGCGTCCACTCAAAGGGGATGGAAGCCGCCCGGTATACTTCCACCACCGGCTTCTTCCATGCAGCCTGGTGCGAGACCTGGCCGCCGCTCATGGCTTTAAAGCCATAGTCCGAGACAATCTTCGGCGCATCGAAGTTCTGGAACTTGGCCGCGTCCGCCCCCGCCTCTTTTACAAGGCGGATGAGCATCTTCGCCCGATCCAGGTCACCGTCATGATTGGCGGCGATATCGGCAATGAAATAGGCGGGGTGACGGGGTCCAATCAAACGATCCTTGATTTTGATGTCCATAGTGGCCTCCATAGGGGCTAAATCTGTTGATAACTACGCATTTTCTGTGGATAACCCTGTTGGTACTGTGTATAAAACTTGTCCAATCCTGTGGAAACACCCGGAATTGGTTCGCCCAGGGCTGTGGATAACTTGTGGATAGAAAGGCGCAAGTTGTGGGAACGCCTGGCTTTCAGATCAGATTCTTCCACCGAGACCGGTTCGATCAGGCGCTCATCAAGCTTGAACCTGCGCGCAATCAATACGCCGAATTCATACTTTGAGAGCGATTCTGACCCAACCACATGGTAGATTCCGCTTAATCCATGTGCAAGCATTTTCAAAAGGATTTCAGCCAAATCGCCGACGAATAGCGGACAGAAAGGGACATCGATAAAACCCGGTATGCGTTTGCCTGCGCTCAGGCTGTTGACGAAAAACTCCGCCAGGCTGCGCTGACCCGTCAGGCTCCACCCAAAGAAATTGACGCGCGCGACGATCACATCAGGATTCGCCTTCAGCACCGCCCGCTCGCTGTCGAGCTTCGTCCGCGCATATACGCTGAGCGGATTGGGAGCATCCTCCTCGGTGTAGATCCCGTCCTTGGTGCCGTCAAAAACCGCATCGGTGGACAGGTGCACCATGCGGATGCCCCGTTGCGCACAGGCCACTGCCAGTTCCCCCGGCAGGTCTACGTTAAGGGTTTGCGCCAGCCCGGGGTCCGCCTCGCAGGCATCAATGTTCGCCTGAGCCGCGCAATGGATCAGCCAATCAGGCTGCACCGAATCGAGAATCTGGTGTTCCACCTGGGCGTCGAGCAAATCCGCCCGGATCAAACGGAACGGCACGTTGGAAAGCTTGCTGCGATCCACACCCACGTTCTCATGTGCGGGCTGCATCAGCAGACATAGATTCAAACCAAGCAACCCGCTCGCACCGGTGACCAGAATTTTCATTTAGCCTTCCAGCGTGCCCGCTGCGAACGCCTCTTCGAACGGGGCGATATATTTCTTAATGCCTTCCACATCGAGCCACTCGGTGTTGTTATCGCTGCCATAGCGAAAGCCGCCGCCGAGCAGCTTGCCCTTCGACTGCCACTGGTAGCCAAACCAAAGCGCTTCGGCGGGTTGAACCACGAACAGCTTATCAAGTTCCACGGTGGTGCGTGATTCGTCCTCGGAAATCAGCACCTCGTGAAGTTTTTCCCCGGGGCGGATGCCGATAATCTCCATTTCAGCATCCGGGGCAATGGCTTTCGCCAGGTCCATCACTTTCGTGCTGGGGATTTTCGGCACAAAGACCTCGCCGCCTTCCATCTGCTCGATACAGTTGATGACGAACTGTACACCCTGTTGCAGTGAAAGCCAGAAGCGGGTCATGCGCTCATCGGTGATGGTGACCCTGCCCGTCGAACGCTGCTTCAAGAACAACGGAACGACCGAGCCGCGCGAACCAACCACGTTGCCATATCGGACGCAGGAGTAGCGCGTCGCGGTGCCCGCTGCGTAGGCGTTCGACTGCACCACCAGTTTTTCAGCGGCAAGCTTCGTCGCACCGTAGAGATTGACCGGGTTGACCGCCTTGTCGGTGCTGAGCGCCAGCACTTTCTTAACACCCGCATCCAGCGCCGCCTCGACGACATTGGAGGTACCCATGATATTGGTCTTGATGGCCTCCATCGGGTTGTATTCGCAGGCAGGCACCTGTTTCAAAGCGGCGGCGTGCACCACGATGTCCACGCCATGCAGGGCGCGCACCAACCGCTCGCGGTCACGAACATCGCCGATGAAATAGCGCAGCGATGAATGGTCGAAACCGTGCACGCGCATCTCATGCTGTTTCAATTCGTCGCGGCTGAAGACGATGATTTTCTTTGGCTGATACTCCTTCAGCATAAACTCGGTGAACTTCTTGCCAAAAGAGCCTGTACCGCCGGTAACGAGTACAACTTTGTCTTTCCATTCCATGGTGACTCCTACTTTTTGAACGAAATGATCGGATACTGCCCATTCTCACCAAAATAGCGCGGGAAACGCTCCTCCAGCCAGTAGATGAACCGCAGAAGCAATTTCCCACCCGCCTTCTCGCGCACATACGTTCGTATGAAGCGCGTGCTCACGCTGCGCCACACGAAGATCTCGATCGGCGTCACATCCTTCAACTGCTCGCGTAACCAGGCAGTATCGGATTTGTGAACGTAGGTGCCGGTCGGTTCATCGAGCTTGACAGTGCCCTCCGGTATGTTCGCCGCGTCAGACAAAGGCGCAGACTCAGACGCCTCTTCAGCCTGCCTCCGCCCGAAAGGCATGACCAGCCGCTTGAACAGGTTCGCCAAACGGTCAGCGGCGCGCATGAGCGGCGGATTGCTCCAGCCGTTAACCACCACGGCGCGATGTCCCTGCTTCAATCCGCGGAGGAGTTCGGCATAGGCTTTCTTGTGGTCCTGCGCCGGCAGGTGGTGGATCGTATGCAGGGAAACAATCCCATCGAAGGCATCCGGTTTGAAGGGCAGGTTGGCGATGTCCATCACCACGTAAAGGCCTCTGTCACCCAGCCTCTGACGGGCTTCTTTCAACGCAGTGAACGACAGATCAGCGCAGACACGGTAGCGATATTTAACGGAATAGGTCAGATATTCCGGCCACTGCACCGGGCCGGAACCGGCATCCAGCAACAGATCACCTCTCGGGTCAAGGTAGCGGTTCACCCGCAGGTGGCATTTGTGGATATACTCCTGCGCCACGGGACGCAAATCTTCGTAACGGGCATTTTGATATAGCCCGTCGCCGACTTGCGCCCAGCCGATCTGGTCATAAAATTCGCGGACCTGTTGCTTGGTGTTTTCGGTCATCTTTATTCCTGCCCTCACCCTTGTCCCTCTCCCAATGGGAGAG
>JBGPQJ010000021.1:0-26738 GCA_041488995.1 Anaerolineae bacterium | reverse complement strand
CGCCCTGGCGGGTTGTGGCGGGATGTGCCGGTGGAGTTCGAGGCGGCGGTGCGCGATGTGCTCAAGGTTATGCCCCGGCGTATCGATGAATATGAATCGATGTTGACCAAGAATCCTTTGTTCGTCGACCGTACCGTTGGAATTGGCAAGATCTCTGCTGAAGATGCCCTGGCCTGGGGGCTGACGGGTGCCTGCCTGCGCGGCTCCGGCGTCGCGCACGATTACCGCAAATTCGCGCCGTATTCGGGCTACGAACTGTATGAGTTTGAAGTGCCCATTGAGACCTCCGGGGATGTCTACGCCCGTTACCTCGTCCGCATACAAGAGATGCATCAGGCGCTGCGGATCATCGAGCAGGCACTGAACAAACTGCCGATGGGTCCCGTGCGCTCGAACAACCACAAATTCGTCCCGCCGCCCCGCTCTGAGATCGGCACGAGCATGGAAGCGCTCATCCACTTTTTCAAGCTGTGGACGGAAGGGTTCAATGCCCCGAAGGGTTCCGTGTATGTCGCGGTCGAATCTCCGCGCGGTGAACTGGGCGTGTATCTGGAGGGCGACGGCGGTCCCAAGCCTTACCGAGTCCACTGGCGCACCCCCTCGTGGGACAACCTGCAAGTCCTGCCGGTACTGTCGAAAGGCTGCCTGGTGGCAGACCTGGTCGCCATCATCGGTTCAGTTGACATTGTTCTGGGAGATGTCGACCGATGAGCCTCGCAGAAAAATATCCTCAGGAAATCGAAGCCATTTATGCAAAATACCCGGCTGACCGGAAACGCTCGGCGGTCATGCCGTTGCTCTACCTTGCCCAGCGCGATGAAGGTTACATCACCAAGGGATCGATGGCGGAGATCGCCGCTCTGCTTGACCTTGAGGTGACCGAAGTCGCCTCGATTGTCGGGTTCTACACCCTTTACCATGACAAGAAAGAGGGCAAGTACCGCATGCAGGTCTGCAACGACCTGCCCTGCGCCCTGCGCGGCGCGGATCAATTCCTCGAATCCTTGTGCCAGAACCTCGGCATTCAGGTCGGCGAGACCACCCCTGATGGGCTGGTGACGCTCGAAGCGGTGATGTGCCTCGCCGCCTGCGACAAGGCTCCCATGTTCCAGCTCCAGGACGACGACAAGGTGGCTTACTACGAGAACATGACGGTGGATAAGACGATGGAACTGATCGACGCGCTCAAAAAGGGCGGCCTCGGCGAGAGCATCCGAGACGCAAGCAGCAGGGAGGTGAAGTAATGGCTCACCTTCTTCTGCGTCATCGCGATATCCCGGACATCAAGAAACTGGATGTCTATGTCAAGAACGGCGGTTTCACGGCTCTCAAAAAAGCCGTGACCGGCATGCAGCCCGGTCAGGTCATGGATGAAGTCAAGGCCTCAGGTCTGCGCGGGCGCGGCGGTGCCGGGTTCCCCACCGGTGTGAAGTGGTCGTTTATCCCCAAGGGTGTGTTCCCCACTTATGTGGTCGCCAACGCGGACGAGTCCGAACCGGGCACGTTCAAAGACCGCGAGATCATGGAGGGCAACCCGTACCAGTTCCTCGAGGGTGTGGCGATTGCCTGCTATGCCATTCAGTCGAACGTGGGCTACGTCTATTTGCGCGGCGAGTTTTACCAGCTCGCCCGCGAACTGGATGACTGCCTGGCAGAGATGGAAAAAGCCGGATACCTGGGGGATAACCTGTTCGGGTCGAATTACTCCCTGCGGATCCGGACTCACCTCGGGGCTGGGGCTTATATCTGCGGTGAAGAGACGGCCCTCCTGGAATCCATTGAGGGCAAACGCGGGCAGCCGCGCATCCGCCCGCCGTTCCCCGCATTATATGGACTTTACGGCAAGCCGACGGTCATCAACAACGTCGAGACGCTGACCAACGTCCCGCTCATCATCGAGAAGGGCGCGGCGTGGTACAAGTCCATGGGCACCGAAAAAAGCCCGGGCGTTAAGATCTTCTCGCTCAGCGGAAATGTTACCAGACCCGGCAACTACGAACTGCCGCTGGGCACCACGTTCCGCGAGCTGATCTTCACCCACGGTGGCGGTATTCCCGATGGGCATCAGGTCAAGGGCATCATGCCAGCGGGCGCCTCCTCGTCCATCATCCTGGTCAACAGCGCGACGTTCGACAAAGTGATGGATACGCCGATGGACTACGAGAGCGTGCAGAACGTCGGCTCGCTGCTCGGCTCAGCCTCGGTCATCTTGATTGATGATACCTGCAGCATGGATTGGATCATCAACAAGACTATGCATTTCTTCAAACATGAATCGTGCGGCAAATGTACGCCCTGCCGCGACGGCACTTACTGGATGCTGCATCTCGTGGAGCGCATTCACGCTGGGAACGGGACCAACGCCGATGTGCAAATACTTCAGAGTGTGGCGAATCAGGTCAACGGGAAATGCCTGTGCGCCCTCGGTGACTTCTCGACGATGGCGATCACCTCGGCCATTGAGCGGTTCCCGCAGGATTTTGAATCCAAGGTGAAGACTTAACACTATGGCGCAAATGGTCACCCTCACCGTAAACGAAGTAAAGGTCACCGTCCCTGCCGGGACACTGATCGTGGATGCGGCCAAGCGGGCGGGCATCGACATCCCGGTCTTCTGCTATCACCCCAAGATGGAGCCGGTCGGTATGTGCCGCCAGTGCCTGGTTGAAATCGGCCGCCCAATGATTGACCGTACGACCAGCCAGCCCGTGCCCGGCGAAGACGGCAATCCCAGGATCCAGTTCATGCCCAAGCTGGAGACCGCCTGCACCAACCCGGTCTCCGAAGGCATGGTTGTGCTGACCGCCAGCGAGAAAGCCAAAGCGGGGCAGAAGGAAATCATCGAGCTCCTGCTCACTTCGCACCCGCTCGACTGCCCGGTCTGCGACAAGGGCGGCGAGTGCCCTCTGCAAAATCTCACCATGGCCTACGGCTCCAGCGGCTCGCGCTTTATCTACGATGAAAAACAACACGCCGCCAAGAGCATCCCGCTCGGCGAGCTTATCTATCTCGACCGGGAGCGCTGCATCCAGTGCGCGCGTTGCATCCGTTTCCAGAAAGACATCGCCGGCGAACCCGTGCTCGACTTCTACCAGCGCGGGCGCGCCACCGATATCGTCACCTACTCCGAGCCGGGCTTCGACTCCATCTTCAGCGGTAACACCACCGACATCTGCCCGGTCGGCGCGCTCACCACGGCAGACTTCCGCTTTGGCGCCCGCCCCTGGGAAATGAATCACACCGCCTCGCTCTGCGCGCAGTGCCCGGTGGGTTGCAACATCACTTTCAACGTACGCCGCGAGGCTAAATCCGGCGGTGGGCACTCGATTAAACGCATCATGCCGCGTCAGAACGAACAGGTCAATGAAATCTGGATGTGCGACAAGGGACGCTTTGCCGGGTACCACTTTGCTGAATCCGCTGAACGACTGACCCAGCCCCTGATAAAGGGGGCTCCTGCTGATCTCCAGACAGCCCAGAAGCTGGTCGCTGAAAAGCTGAAAGAAGCCAAAGCTGAGACGGTTGTGCTGGCGGGCGGTCGGCTCGCCAATGAGGATTTGTTCAACCTGAAGCAACTCGCCGACGGTCTGGGCGGCAAGGCCCTGCTCTACACCCCGATCGGCGGCGGCGAGTATACGGCTGTTTACGGCCTGACGGCCGGCTCCAACCTGGGCGACCTCGGCAAGGGAAGCACAGTTCTGGTTATCGCGTCCGACCTCCATGATGAAGCGCCGATCTGGTATCTGCGCATCAAGGCGGCAGCCCAGAGGGGGGCAACGGTTGTCGTGGCCAATGCCCGCGCCACCCCGCTCGATGATTTTGCGACCTTCGTCGTCCGTTACGCCTATGGCGACGAGGTCCAGACGGTCAACAGTTTGAGCGGCAAGGAACAATTCGCCGGCGCGTTCAGCGCTGAAAACCTGGTCATTTTCTACGGCTCCGACGGGCTCGGCATGGCTGGTTCCACAGCCCTGGCCGAGGCCTGTGCCGGGCTGGTCAAGTCGCGGGCCGGCAAGCCGAACAACGGCCTCGTCGGCGTGTGGAATGCAGCCAATACTCAGGGCGCCTACGAGCTTGGGTTCCGCCCCGCAACCGACCTAGCATCTGAATTGAAAGGCAAGGCGGTCTATGTCGCGGCGGCCGATCCGGCGGGGGATGACCCTGCTTTGGCAGAAGCGCTCAAATCCGCCAGTTTCCTTGCAGTTCAGGAACTCTTCCTGACTGAAACGGCCAGGCTCGCTGCTGTGGTCCTGCCCGCTTCTGCTTATACCGAACGGGAGGGCACATTTACATCGGCTGAACGCCGCGTTCAGCGCTTCTACCCGGCTGTCCCGCCCCGCCCCGGCACCAGGCCTGATTTTGCCTTGACAGCGGACATCGCCCGCTACGCCGGGATTGAGCTCGAAGGCCGCTCGCCGCTGCTGGTGATGAACAGGATCGCCGCATCCGTGAAGGTGTTCTCGGGCATCTCCTATGCCAGGCTGGCAGAAGTGACCGAGCAGTATCCCATCGTCGGCCGAGGTGATTTGTATTACGGCGGCACGACCTATGAGAATACACAAGGCCTCGGCACGCACCTTGCGTTGAGTCAAGAAGATATCTCCGCAGGGGCTAAACCCCATGCAGCCCTGCGCCCGAAAGAGAACGAACTGCTGGCCATTCCAGCCAGCAAAGTCTATGACCGCGGCACGACCATGGTTGCCGCCCGCCTGCTCGATGGACGCGCGGGGGTTCCGACCGTGGCAGTGAATCCCGTCACAGCCGGGAAGATTGGCCTCGCGGCTGGAGACCCGGCGAAGGTGAGTCTGAACGAGGCGGAGTACGATGTGATCGTCAAATTGGATGAGTCCCTCTCGACGGGGGTCGTCCTGGTCTATCGCAGTTTCGGCATCCCCATCTCCGAGCCGACCCCGGTGAAGATTTCTGTCGCTGAGAAGGCCTGAGGAGGATATTTATGGATTGGGCTCTGTTTATTGAGTGGATCATCAAAGCTTTCCTGCTTATCCTTATTTTAATAGTAGGGTTCGCCTATTTGACGCTGTTCGAGCGCAAGGTGCTGGCTCGTTTTCAGGTGCGCATCGGTCCGAACCGGGCAGGCCCGTGGGGAGTCCTGCAACCGCTCGCGGATGCCATCAAGCTGATTTTTAAGGAAGAACTGACGCCTGCCCGAGCTCAGAAGGTCATATTCTTGCTGGCTCCGATCATTACCGTGGTGCCGGCTATCGTGGTGTCAGCGGTGATCCCGTGGGGCGGGGTGGTGAGCATCTTTGGTCGTGAGGTCACGTTGTATATCGCCGATCTCAATGTGGGTCTGTTGTATATCACAGCGGTTACCTCTATATCGGTCTATGGCATTACGCTGGCAGGCTGGTCTTCGAATAACAAATATGCGCTTCTGGGCGGCATGCGCGCCTCCGCTCAAATGGTGAGTTATGAACTGGCGCTGGGTTTTTCGTTTGTGACCGCCATCATCCTGGCGGGTTCAATGCGCACGATTGATATTGTGGAGGCGCAGCGCTCCATGTGGTTTGCGGTCATCCAGCCAGCGGGGGCGTTCATTTTCCTGATTGCCACGCTGGCAGAAGTGAACCGGGCGCCCTTCGATATGCCAGAAGCCGAGCAGGAGCTGACGGCGGGTTATCACTCCGAGTATTCGGGCATGAAATTCGCGCTGTTCTTCATGGCGGAATACATCAAGATGATCGTCATTTCAGCCATTGCCGTTACGCTGTTCTTCGGCGGGTACCTGGGACCCGATATTGCCCAGCTGCCTTTTGTCGGACAATACCTGACATGGCTCGCTCCCTGGATGGGACCGGTGTATATGTTCATCAAAATCGTGGCGCTGCTGTTTTTCATGGTGTGGGTGCGTGCCACGCTGCCCCGCATCCGCTATGATCGTTTGATGGCTTTTGGCTGGAAAGTTTTGCTGCCGCTTTCGCTGGCAATCGCATTTATTTCTGCGGTGGGCGTGCTGCTGGCCCAGGAGGTTAATCCGGTGCTCATCTGGGTTATACCGGTAGTATCGACCATTGCCGGTTTTGTCGTCATCGGGTTTGTAGACCGTTCGCTGCGGAGGAAAGTCTATGCGGCTCGTTGAACCATTTATCGAATTGATGAGCGGGCTTGTCACAACGCTGAAAATGCTCCTCACTGAAAAACCCGTGACCATCCAGTATCCTGAAGAGAAGCGGGCGGTCAAAACGCGTTTCCGCGGGCGGCATGTGCTTAAACGCTACGAGAACGGACTGGAGAAGTGTATTGGCTGTGCCCTGTGCGCCGCAGCCTGTCCGGCCGATGCGATTTTTGTTGAAGCGTCTGAGAATACCGACGAAAAGCGTTTCTCTCCCGGCGACCGTTATGCCAGCACTTATGAAATTAACATGCTGCGCTGCATTTACTGTGGTTTCTGCGAAGATGCTTGCCCGACCGAAGCGATTGTCTTGGGCGACAACTACGAACTCTCCTTCACCCACCGGCGGCAGGCGGTCTATGTCAAGGACATGCTGCTCGAAACCGTGCAGACTGGCGGCCGCCCCACCCCGCAGGCGACTGAGCCCGGAAAATTCAACCGCTCGATCCCTGAAATGAAAGACCCGCAGGATTAGGGAGAAGCCTATGAACTTAGACCTGATCGTCTTTCTGGTCCTCGCCCTGACCTCTGTTGCCAGCGCGATTGGCATGCTGCTCAGCCGCAGCGCAATTTATGCGGCGCTGTATCTGGTGATGAACTTCATGACCGTGGCGATTTTCTACCTGCTGCTGGGCGCACCCTTCATCGCGCTCTCGCAGGTGACGGTTTACGCGGGCGCCATCATGGTGTTGTTCCTGTTCGTGGTCATGCTGCTCGGCACCGAAGCATTGGCACCTACCAGCGTGCTCCCTTACCAGCGAAATGCCGCTCTTGTACTTGGCGCCCTGCTGGTGGTCGAAATCGGTTATTGGATCTGGCGCGGTGCAATGACGGGACTGATCCCCTTGCCTTCTTCAGAACTCAACAGCATGACGAGTGTGCAGGCCATGAGTAAAATGCTGTTCTCGCAGTACCTGCTACCCTTTGAAGTGACGTCCGTTTTACTGCTGGTTGCCATGATCGGTGCGATTGTGCTGACCATTAAACAGAAAGGAGAGCGGGGCTAAATGGTGCCTGTATCTTATTACCTCGCCATATCGGGAATCCTGTTCACACTCGGCGCGATGGGCGTATTGATCCGCCGCAACGCGCTGGTGATCTTTATGTCGGTCGAGTTGATGCTCAACGCCGGCAACCTGGCCTTTGTCGCTTTTGCCCGCATGTACAATACCTTCAGCGGGCAATTGTTCGTCTTCTTTGTGATGACGGTCGCGGCGGCGGAAGTGGCGGTCGGTCTCGCGCTGATCGTGGCGATCTTCCGCACTAAGAACAGCATCAATGTTGACCAGATGAGCAGCCTGAAGGGATAATGCCCATGCAAACAACTTCTGGACTGTTCTTCTCTCTCGTTCCTTTCGTCGTCTTCTTCCCGGTCATCGGACTGCTGATCAACATCATCTTTGGCGGTCGGATGGGCGAGAAGGTGGTCGGCACCATCGCCAGCCTGGCTGCGGGCGCGGCATTTGTGGCCTCGGTGCTGCTGGCTTACTCGCTGGCGATGCACCCCGAAACTGTGATCGTGCCGTTTGCAGAGTGGATCCATATAGGCACGCTCCAGATCGACTGGGCTTTCCGCGTGGACACGCTCTCGGTGACGATGATGCTGGTCGTGTCGGGAGTGGGCACCTTGATCCACATCTATGCCATCGGGTACATGCATGAGGATGTGCGGTTTAAAGGCGATGTCAACCGCTACCGGCGTTTCTTCGTCTTCCTGAACCTGTTCATCGCGATGATGATGATCCTGGTCAGCGGCGACTCATACATGATGCTCTTCGTGGGCTGGGAAGGCGTGGGCCTGTGCTCGTTCCTGCTGATTGGTTTCTGGTATGACATGGATACGCTCGGCCGGCCGTCATTTGCCAACGCCAACGCCGCCAAGAAGGCTTTCATTGCCAACCGCGTGGGTGACTTTGGCTTTCTCATCGCCGGCCTGATCATCTTCTGGGCGTTTGGCAGCTTCCAGTTTGATGCGGTCTTTGCCAGGGTGCCTGAGATTGCCGCGGCGATGCCGTGGGTTATCGTGGCGGTGACTCTGTTGATGCTGGTGGGTGTGGCGGGCAAATCGGCTCAGATTCCGCTGTTCGTCTGGCTGCCTGATGCGATGGCGGGCCCCACGCCGGTCTCAGCACTGATCCATGCGGCGACGATGGTGACAGCAGGTGTGTATCTCATCGTCCGCTCGGCGCCACTCTACAGTGTCAATCACAGCGTGCAGTATTTCGTTGCCACTCTGGGAGCGGCGACCGCGCTGTTTGCCGCCACGATTGCTGCGGGACAGTATGACATCAAGAAAGTGCTGGCGTACTCCACCATCAGCCAGCTGGGCTTCATGGTGGCGGCTGCCGGCATGGGGGCGTACGTCGCCGCCATCTTCCATCTTGTGACGCATGCCTTCTTCAAGGCACTGTTGTTCCTCGACGCCGGTTCCGTCATCCTGGGCATGGAGCGCGGCCACCATCACCTGGCTCACGTTCACGCGGAAGACGTTCACGGCGGGCACAGCAGCGAAGTCTTTGATCCGGGCGATATGCGCAACATGGGCGGCCTGCGCAAGCAGATGCCTGTGACATACTGGCTGTATCTGATCGGTTCGCTGGCGCTGGCCGGTATCTTCCCGTTGGCGGGTTTCTGGTCGAAGGATGAAATCCTGCTGGATGCCAGCAAGAATTATCCCCATGTATATTGGATGCTGCTCATTGCGGCGTTTTTCACCGCTTTTTATATGGGACGGCAGATCTGGATGGTCTTCTTTGGTAAACCGCGCACGGCAGTGGCGGAGCATGCCGAAGAAAGCCCCAGGGTGATGACGGTGCCGCTGATGGTGCTGGCGTCCCTGTCTGTCCTGGGGGGGCTGCTGAATCTGGCGACCATCTTTGGCATAACGCTGCCCGGCGCCCATTTGCTAACAGAGTGGCTTGGGCATACGTTGGGCGAGGTTGAACCGGGCGAACTTGACCTGATCGTGGCGGGCGTCTCGACAGTCCTTGCGCTGCTGGCACTTTATTTCTCCTGGCTGATCTACGCCCGCAAGCCGATCGCCGCAGGCCAGCCCGACCCGCTCAAGAAGCCGCTCGGACCGATATTCTTTGGTATGGAAAACAAATGGTTCATTGATGAGGCCTATCAATTCCTGTTCATCAATCCCTACCGCGTCATCTCAAAGTTCCTGGCGGATAAGGTGGACTGGGCATTCTGGCACGACTGGTTCCACGACAGGGTCATCGCTGGCAGTTACATCTGGGTCAGCACCGTGCTGCTCGACCAGTATGCCGACCAGCGCGGGATCGACGCTTTCGCCAATGCGCTGGGTGCCGGCACGAAGAGACTCTCCACCATCATGCGCGTCTGGCAGAACGGCTTTGTACGTACGTATGCATTGACGGTGCTGGTTGGCGTGATCGCCATCCTGGGTTATTTACTCCTGAAATAACGGCTAAACGAGGATAGACTATGGACTTTTTTCTACAACCCCTGACCCTGGTCACCTTCTTCCCGCTGGTGGGTGTGCTGGTCCTGTTATTCATTAACGCTGAGCGGAAGAATGCCCTGCGCTGGACGGCATTGGTCACCACCCTGCTGACCTTCGGCATCTCGCTCTGGGTCCTGGCGCAGTTCAACGCCTCCAACCCCGACCTGCAGCTTGTCGCCCAATATGACTGGATCCAGGTCGCGGGCTGGACGATCACCTACTACATGGGGATCGACGGCCTCAGCATTCTGCTGGTCCTGCTCACCGCTTTTCTGACTCCCATCTCCATCCTTTCAACCTGGACGGCGGTCGAGGAGCGCGTGAAGGACTTCATGATCTTCTTCCTGCTGCTCGAAGTGGGCATGATGGGTGTCTTCCTGGCACAGGACCTGTTCCTGTTCTACATCTTCTGGGAATTCACGCTCGTGCCGATGTACTTCCTGATCGGCATCTGGGGCGGTCCGCGCCGCATTTACGCCGCCATCAAGTTCTTCCTGTATACCATGGCTGGTTCTTTATTGATGCTGATGGCGATTCTGTGGCTCGGTCTGTATGCCGGCACCTTCGACATGCCCAGCCTGCTTGCCAAGGGCATCCCGGCCAGCACGCAGCTCTGGCTGTTCATCGCCTTTGCGCTGGCATTTGCCATCAAAGTCCCGATGTGGCCGCTGCACTCCTGGCTGCCGGATGCCCATGTCGAGGCTCCGACTGCCGGTTCTGTCATCCTGGCCGGTGTCCTGCTGAAGATGGGCACCTACGGCTTCCTGCGCTTCAACATCCCGCTCTTCCCGCAGGCCTCCCTGCAGGCGGCGCCCTGGATTGCCCTGCTTGCGGTGATTGGTATTATTTATGGTGCGGCAGTCTCCTATGCACAGCGCGATGTCAAGAAACTGGTCGCTTACTCCTCGGTCAGCCACCTCGGTTTTGTGATGCTCGGCTTGTTTGCGCTCAACGCGCAGGGGGTGGAGGGCGCGATTTTGCAGATGGTCAACCACGGTCTCAGCACCGGCGCGTTGTTCTTGCTCGTCGGCATGATCTATGAGCAGACGCATACCCGCGAGCTCAGTGTCTACGGCGGCCTGTGGAAAATCATGCCGGTCTTTGGCGCAATTTCATTGATTGTCGTGCTCTCTTCGATGGGTCTGCCCGGACTCAACGGTTTCGTGGGTGAGTTTACCATCCTGCTCGGTGCGTGGGGCGCAGGCCAGACGCAGGTCTACGGGACGGTGTTGTACGCTGCCTTTGCCGCGCTGGGCGTGATCATGGCTGCCGTTTACATGCTCTATATGTTCCAGAAGATGTTCCTCGGTCCTGCCGGTTCGATCACCAAGGAGCATACGCTGCGCGACCTGAACTGGCGCGAGATCGCCATCCTGATCCCGCTGTTGGTCTTCATCTTCTGGATCGGTCTCTATCCCAAGCCTTTCTTCGCATTGATGGCACCTGCGGTCGATAAGCTTGTCGCCGCTGTACAGGTCGCCGCGATGGCGATGCACTAATCCATGACCCTCACCTGTCCTGTCAGGGTGAGAGGCGGAGCATAAACAATGCCCGATCTAAATCTTTACGTCATCTTACCAACCGTCCTTTTGATCATCTGGGCGTGCGCTCTGCTGCTGCTTGACCAGCTGGTCATCAAGCGCAAGGGCGTCACAGCCCTGCTGGCGGCGGTGGGGCTGGCGCTCACCCTGGGCTTTGCCTTGATGCAGGTCGGGAGCGAAATGACCGCCTTCACTGGCATGGTGGTCCTGGACGGCTTCGCGGTTTTCTTCAGCATACTTTTCCTGCTCACCGGTTTGTTCGGCGTGGCAGTGTCTTATGGCTACATCCGCCGCATGGGGATTGAGCGCGGTGAATATTACGTGTTGATCCTGTTCAGCGTGGCGGGTATGATCCTCATTGCGCAGGCGACCGACCTGATCGTTGTCTTCCTGGCGCTCGAATTGCTCTCGATCCCGCTCTATGTCCTGTCCGCATTCGCCTACCCGCGCGCGGAATCGGAGGAGGCGGGGCTCAAATACTTCCTGCTGGGTGCATTCGCCGCTGGCTTTTTTGTCTACGGCACGGCGCTGACTTTTGGCGCGACAGGCAACACCAGTTTGTATGCCATCGTCTCTGCCATGAACACCGGGTTGGCAAATATGCCCCTGTTGCTGTTGGGAGCAGCCTTGCTCCTGGTCGGGTTCGGTTTTAAGGTGGCGGCGGTTCCCTTCCACATGTGGACCCCGGATGTATATCAGGGCGCGCCCACCGCGGTGACGGCATTCATGTCGGCGGGTGCGAAAGCTGCCGGTTTTGCCGCCCTGCTGCGGGTCTTCATGATCGCCTTCCCCGCCATCGCCGTCGATATGACGCCCGTCCTGTGGGTCATCGCGGCGGTGACCATGTTCGCAGGGAATATCATCGCCATCGCGCAGACCAACATTAAGCGCATGCTGGCTTATTCTTCCATTGCACAGGCCGGCTATATTTTGATGGCGTTTGTCCCCTACGGAAATCCGGAAGTCGCCAAAACTGCAGTCGCTTCCGCCCTCTTTTATCTCTTCACTTATACCCTGACCAGCTTTGGGGCGTGGGCGGTGGTGATCGCACTCGAGAAAGCCGAGGGCAAGGGGCTGGAGATCACCGACTATGCCGGTCTGGGGCGCAAATACCCGGCGCTGGCGGCAGCGATGACGGTCTTCATGTTCTCTCTGACCGGCATCCCGCCGACGCTTGGCTTTGTCGGGAAGTTCTACCTGTTCTCCTCGGTGATTGCCGGCGGTTACTACTGGCTGGCAATTATCGGCGTGCTGACCTCGCTCATCTCCGCTTACTACTACCTGCGGGTCGTCGTGACGATGTACATGCGCGAGGGCGCGCCGGAACGGACCAGCGAGACCTGGCTTGATTTCACCTGGGGCACCGCCGCCATCCTGACCGTGCTGCTGAGCTTCGTGCCCGGTTTCATCTTCGCCTGGGCAACACAGGCAGTTTTGAAAATGTTCTGATTCGAATGGCTCCCCATAGCATCATTGCTGCTCCCGTCAGCCCCACAGGCGGGAGCGCTTTTATAAGCAGCTCCCCATGATCAAAGCGCTCATTTTCGACTTCGATGGCCTGATCCTCGACACCGAGACCCCCGAACTGCTCGCGTGGCAGGAGATTTACCGCGAACACGGGCAGGAACTGTCTGCCCGGACGTGGGGGCAGATTGTCGGGGGATCGGCTGCCTCAGACTTTGAGCCGGTCGCCCATCTCGCGGCGCTGACCGGTGAAGAGTTGGATTCCCCCCGGCTGTATAACCGCGTCAGGGAGCAGAGCCTTGCCCTGATCAACCGCCAGCCTCCGCTGCCCGGGGTGCAGGATTACCTGGAGGATGGAAGGCGGCTTGGGCTGGGGCTGGCGATCGCTTCCAGCTCCGCGCATGATTGGGTGGACGGGCATCTGAGGCGTCTGGGGCTTTTCCATTATTTCGACACTGTCAGGGCGCGGGAGGACGTCCTCCGCACCAAGCCGGAACCGGACCTGTTCCTTTCTGCGTTGTCCGCCCTGGCTGCCCGGCCTGACCAGGCGGTGGTCTTTGAAGATTCCCCCAATGGGGTGGCGGCGGCAAAGCGCGCCGGGATCTTTGTGGTGGTAGTACCGAACCCACTCACCGCGCAACTTAAATTTGAAGGCGAAGATATGCGTCTCGCTTCGCTGGCGGAGAGGCCGCTGGAGGGGTTGTTACGGCAAATTGATCAGTATTGATTTTATGTATTTATTTCGTGCATAATGAATTTAACAAATAGATTTATATAGAACCGGGCGGACAATCTGTCCGCCCGGCGTTATGCCTGCATTATGCTGCTGGCTGAGGTGAAATCCTTCATTGCCTGATCCCCGTACAGTTTGCGGTGGACGATGCTCAGCGCGCGCACCTGCTCGGCGGCGTGGTAGGACGAGCGCACCAGCGGGTTGGCCTCCACCCACTTGAAGCCGATCTGCTTACCGTATTCGCGCAGTTCGGTGAATTCCTCCATGGTGTAGTAGCGCGCGATCGGGTAGTGCTTCTTGCTAGGCTGGAGGTACTGCCCGAGGGTTAGGATGTCCACTCCCCAGCTGCGCTGGTCGCGCATGACTTCCTTGACCTCCTCCAGTTCCTCACCCAGCCCGACCATGATGCCCGATTTGGTCAGCACCTCCGGGTCCAGTTTTTTGGCGTTGGAGAGGGTTGCCGCTGCCCAATCATAGCTGTCCTGCGGCTGGATGGTCTTAAACAGGCGCGGCACGGTCTCCACGTTGTGGTTGAGGATCTCCGGGCGGGCTTCCATGACGATCTTCAGGGCTTCCAGGCTGCCCTTGAAATCGGGGATCAGCACTTCGATGGAACAGCCGGGGTGCAGCTCGCGGATGCGGCGGATGACCATCGCAAAGATCGGCGCGCCGCCGTCGCGGCGTTCGTCGCGGTTGACGGAGGTGATCACGGCGTGCTTCAGGTTCATCGACTTGACCGCTTGCGCCACGCGCTCCGGCTCCAGCCAGTCCATCGCGTTCGGTTTGCCGTGTTTGATGTCGCAGAAGACGCACGAGCGCGTGCACACGTCGCCCAGCATCAGGAAGGTGGCGGTGCCAGAGCCCCAGCATTCGCCCATGTTCGGGCACATGGCTTCCTCGCACACCGTGTGCAGGGCTTTGGCGCGCATCAGCGTATGCAGCTGTTCATAGGTCTCGCCCGAGGGCGCGCGGACCTTGATCCACTCGGGGCGGCGCAAGGGAGAAGTGTTGACCGTTTCGGGGATGACCCGGTCTCTGGTTGGGATGGCAGTCATTATGAGTCTGGGAGCTGAATTTTTATGAAAAAGGTTAAGTTTTTTGATTGTAATCGCCCACCCCTGCGGAGTCAAGCGAGACCCGTTTAATCAGCAGGGCGGTCTCGAAGACCCTCAGCCCCCACACCGGCAGGCAGAGGCAATCTTAATTTTTTCTCACCAGTGAGACATGCCGGGTTTATTCCTTCTTCCGGATTTTAAGCCGCAGCCCTTTGGCAGAGACGACCTCGATGGGTTCCCCCGCGTGGATGGGCGAGGCGCCCTCGGCCAGTTCCGCTGTCCACAGTTCGCTCGCCACCTGCACCTGTCCCTGTGGATCGATATCCGTACGGGCGATCCCTGTCTGGTGGGGGAGCGATTCCTGCCCCATGCGCACGGGCGCCCGCTGGGCGCGGATCCCGAAGCCGACGATGACGGCGAACACCAGTCCCGTCACGAGCGAGACCAGGATCACCAGCGGGGTGGAGATGCGCAGGGGGGGCGGGGTGATGGAGGGCGTATTGAACAACACCAGCGCGCCGATGATCAGCGAACCAACCCCGGCGGCGGTCAGCGCGCCGTGGGTGGGCGCTTTGACGTCGATGATGAACAGGACAAAGGCGGCGATCAGGAACAGGATGCCGAACCAGTTGACGGGCAGGACGCCCAGCCCGTACGCCGCCAGCAGCAGGCACACCGCACCGATGAAGCCCGCCACCCATCCGCCCGGGCTGGAGAGTTCGATCAGGATGGCCTGCACGCCGATGGTCAGCAGCAGGAAAACGATGTTGGGGTTGATCAGGATTTGCAGGAGCTGCTCGATGAAACTCATCGGGTAATTGCTGGTCTGAACGCCGGCGGTATCGAGTGTGCGCTCGCCGCTTTGGAGGACAACCGTGAAGCCGTTCATCTGGTTCAGCAGGTCGTCCACATCCACCGCGACGAAGTCCACCAGCCCGGCATCCAGGGCTTCTGTGGCGGACACGGCTTTGGCGTTGACCACCATCTCTTCCGCCAGGCGCATGGCGCTTTCACCGCGCCGCTCGGTCATGGTGCGGATTCCCGCCAGGATGATCTCGCTGACTTTCTCCTTCATGGTCTGGCCCAGGTCTTCGCCCTGCGAGCCTACCGGGCTGGCTGCCCCGATGACCGTCTCGGGTGCCATGGCGGATACCTGCCCCGCCAGTGTGATGACCGCCCCGGCGCTCGCGGCAATGGCGCCGCGCGGCGCGACGTAGACCGCCACCGGCACGTTGCTGCTGCGGATGACCTGGACGATCTCGGTCATCGTGTCAATGCTGCCGCCGGGGGTATTGAGCTGCAGGACCAACAGCTCGGCGCCCTGTTGCTCCGCGGCTTTGATCCCGCGCTCGAGGTACAGCGTCAGCGCCGGGGTGATGGCGCCGTCGAAGGTCAGCACCAGCGCCAGGGGAGCGTCGCTCCGGGCGTGCGCCCTCGTCAGAACGCCGGCAGGCTGAAAGAGCAGAAAGAACAGACCGGTCAGGGTGAGCAATACGCGCGCGATTTTCATAATTTCAATCCATTGGTATTATAAACCTGATATATACTGTTACTGGGCTTTTCCCCCGGAGCAAGTATGACGAATGAACAGAACAAAACCAGACCTGACTTCCGAATGATCCTCGGGGCAGTCGCCACCTTCCTGTTGATCCCTCTGGTCCCCCTGCTGGCTGCCGGCCGCTGGGACTGGTGGCAGGGCTGGCTTTATGCGGGGGTCACCATCGGGCTTTCCATCCTCAGCAGAGTCCTCATCGCGGTCAAGAACCCGGATCTGATCAAGGAGCGCGCCAGCTTCACCCAGGCGGAGGGCGTCAAACCCTGGGACCGCACGCTGGCACCGCTGGTCGCCATCTATATGCCGCTGGTGACGTTGGTCGTGGCAGGTTTGAATGAGCGCTTTGGCTGGTCCCCGGCGATCCCGCTCTGGCTGGTGGGGGCTGCGCTGGCGGTGATCCTGCTGGGTTATGCCATCGGCATCTGGGCCATGCTCTCCAACCCCTTTTTCTCCTCCGTGGTGCGCATCCAGGCCGAGCGCGGACATGTGGCTGTGGATTCCGGTCCGTACTGTTTTGTGCGCCACCCGGCCTACAGCGGCGTGATCGTAACCTGGCTGGCGATTCCCTTCCTGCTCGGTTCGTTCTGGGCGTTGATCTCGGCGGCGGTCACAGTCGGGCTGATCATCCTGCGCACAAAACTGGAGGACCGTACCCTGATCGAAGAACTAGACAGTTACCGGGATTACACCCTGCGCACGCGCTATCGTTTGCTGCCGGGCGTGTGGTAACTTGACCGTGCGCGCCCCTCACGGTAAAATCATCCTCCACGCGGGAGTCGCCAAGTGGTAAGGCATCAGCCTTCCAAGCTGATATTCGCGGGTTCGAGTCCCGTCTCCCGCTCCTCTGGCGGTCAGCAGTCGGCGCTTAACCTGATGGCTGGCTGTTGACCGCAAATGATTCATGGGGCCCGTGGCTCAGCGGTTAGAGCAGGCGACTCATAATCGCTTGGTCGCTGGTTCGAATCCAGCCGGGCCCACTTTTTATATATGTTTTAATGCGCAACTAATCATTTTAGTTGTCTTTGTTTTCCCTAAGCAATCAAATAAATATAACAGACTCCTTATGGATACAACGACTCTTTTGTAGGCAATAACAACTATTGTTGCTATATTGGGATTACTTATAGTGGGGGCTAGGAAAGTTCGTGAACGTAAAGTAGAGAAAGATCTTGAAGTGTATAAGAAAATTTTAGAGTTGTTGCCTAGTGATAGCTACACAATTTCTTATTTAAGAAAAAATGACTTCGGTGGGAGAATTGAACGTCAATTCTCCCAAGAAATTGATAAAATTTGTGATCATCGTGATAGACCTGAATTTTTCTTTATAAACAAGGATTTAGAAAAATTAAGAGTTAAACTATTTAAGGAATTTTATTTGTTTAATCTTCGAATAATGGAAAAATGCTTTGTATGTAAGGACGATGATCGCTATTACAAATACTCCCAGTATATGATGCATCCCGTAATAGATTGAGTGAGCTTATAGGCCGGGGACGAGATTGGACAGATCTTTCAGCTGAAGAAAAAAGCGCAATCTCAGACGAAGTAACAAAAACAATCTATGATGAAGAATCACTTAACCGCAAAAAAATCGCCGACGAACTAAATGAGATGGCTAATCAAATAGTTAAAACTTATGATGGATTAATTCGCGAAGCTCATAAGCGCCTATAATTATATTAATAGACAATATAGGACAAAGATACAACTCTCTTTTTACCTTCGAGGATTAACTTCCTGACTTAAGTCGTTTTCTTCAAGTTGAGCAATAGCTTGCTTAAGTAGTAAGGTTAATATTTTAGTATCAAATTTGTCATTCGAACGATTGATTAACTACTAGTTATGATCCTTCCTGCTTCCTCCTCTCGTTCCTCCCGTCCGCTAACCATTGGGATGTTGACCGCTAGGCTCAACGGACCCACTGAAATCAACCTCTGGCATGGGGTTGCAGACCGAGCTCTAGAACGGAATGTAAATCTGATCTGCTTTTCTGGGGGAATCCCTCACTGGCCGCAGCAATACGAAGCCCAGAAAAACATCCTTTTTAATATCGCTGGTCAGGAAAATGCCGATGGTCTGCTGATTTGGGCTAACATTTTCAGCCACACCCTTGATCGAAGTAGCCTTGAAGCCTTCTGCTTGCGCTATGCGCCTCTTCCAATAATCAGTATGGGGATGGTTCTTCCCTCCATTCCTAGTATCCAGATCGACATGCGGGAAGGGATGCGCAAATTGCTGTCCCATCTGATCGAAGAACATGGAAGGCGAAAGATTGCGTTTCTTCGCGGTCTGGAAGTCAGTCAGGACGCTGAACAAAGGTATCAGGCTTACCTTGAAACACTCAATCAATACGGTCTTCCACTCGATCCCTGCCTGATCATTCCTGGTGATTTCCGCAGGTATTCAGGGACAGCCGCCGTTAAACAGCTGATGGACACTCGCCGGATGGAGTTTGATGCTTTGGTCTCAGCCAACGATAATATGGCGATCGGTGCCATGCAGGCTTTACAGGCACAAGGAATCCATATCCCGGATGATGTGATTGTGGCGGGTTTCGATGATATCGAGGAAACGCGAGCGATCTCTCCTTCGCTTACTACCGTTCGGGCTCCTTGGCATTTGTTGGGTAGCAGAAGCGTCGATCTGGTTTTATCGAAGCTGGCGGATGAGGTGGTCCCCGAGCAAATCCTTCTGGAGGCAGAAATCATCTGCCGGCAATCCTGTGGATGCCAGCAGATGGTGATTGATAACCATCAAACGGACGCGGTCGATCATCGCCCGGCCTCGGCCGCAAAGATCAAGTACCAGCCTGCCGCCTCTTCAAAGCACATCGACCTGCGCGGCGACCTTGACCAAATCCTCTCCACCCTTACCCCCATCCAAGGGCTGGAAGCTGGGTTGGCGAAGAAGCTCGGTGACGATTTCCTCACCGATATCCAATCGAAAAAGAAAGCTTCAAGTTCATTCATCCAAACATTGGCAGGGATCCTTTCCGCCATCCCCACCGGGACGGAAATCCTCGAATGGCTGGACGTACTCAATTTCTTTTGCACGAAGATCAATACCTTATTCCAATCAAAAGATGATGTCGTCAAAGCACACAGTCTATTGGAGAACGGATATGCGCTGGTCGGAGAGATGGCCCATCGCCGGCAGCTCTATCAGCGCTTGGAGGCTATAGAGCAGACCAACCGCTTGAACCGCATCGTCCAGACGATGGTGACCATGTATGAGATTGAAACCTTGATGAAGCTGCTTGCCCAGGAGCTTCCGGGATTGGGCATCCAGAGCTGTTTCCTTTCCCTTTACGATGAGAAGGGAGAGACTCCTGCGTGGTCACGCTTGATTCTCGCATTTCTCGGCAAGGAGCGCCTGCCCCTGGATAACGGCGGAATCCGCTTTCCGACCCGGCAGCTGGTGCCCCAGAGCATGCTCCCGGAGGACCGCCGGACTGCCTTCGACGTTGAAGCCTTGTACTTTCAGGAGGAACAAATCGGTTTCGTGCTATTTGAGATCGGCCCGCGTGACGGGGATGTATACACCACGCTCCGAGGGCACTTGAGCAGCGCACTGAAGAGCGCCGAACTCGTCCAGGTGGCACTTGAGGCGGAGGCGAAAGCGATAAAAAGCGACCAGCTAAAAACCCATCTGCTAGCCAACGTCAGTCACGAGCTACGAACACCGCTAAATATTATTTTAGGCCTCAGCCAGATTGCTCTTTCCTCCCCCAACCCCTACGGGATCGAACTTCCCTCCCAGCTCACCAAAGACCTTGGGTATATATACGACAGCGGAGAGCACCTGATCCGTCTGATTAATGACCTGCTGGATATGTCGCGGGCGGAGATCGGCGAATTGGACCTTTGCTTTGAACCGGTTTCACCGAGCACTCTTTTGAAAGAAGTGTATGAGACCTTCAAGAAGACTTCCACCAATAAACAGAAGAACGTTGAACTGTTTCTGGAGGTCCCGGATCATCTCCCCATTCTTCACGCCGACCCGGTCCGCCTGCGCCAGATCCTGATGAATTTGTTGAGTAACGCATTTAAGTTCACCCAGCAGGGAAAGATTATTCTGGGAGCCGAGGTGCAGCTTCCCCACATCCATTTCTGGGTTGCCGATACCGGTCCAGGGATTACCCCGGAATTGCAGGAGCGGATCTTTGAGCCCTTTGTCAAAGCCGATCCCCCGGGGCATCGTCGGGAGGGGATTGGGCTGGGGTTGAGCATCACGCGCCGGCTGGTGGCACTCCACGGCGGTTCGATCACGCTGGACAGTCTACCCGAGCACGGATCTACTTTCCATGTCTATATACCTCTTCCGGGTTTAGACTACGCCTCCGCCAAGGAAGTCAATCCGGAGGGAGCACAGCCGATTTTATTGTGGCTCTCCAGCAATAAGGAGGCAGCCCAGGCCATACTAAATATCTGTCAAAAGAACGGCCTCAAACCGTACTGGTTGGAGAATATCGACGATATTGAACTGAGCCTTCAGCATGGAAAACCGGTTGCGCTGGCCTGGGACCTGGAAAATGTCCGGCCGGGGGATTGGTCCATCGTTCAAAAACTGCGCAGCTACTCCCAATACTGCCAGCTGCCTCTGCTCATCATCCACGAAAATATCAGCGGGATGCTCTCCGGAGGGAGCAGGTTGACCAATGTCCTGCTCAAGCCGGCGGGGAAACAGATGTTGCAGCACGTTTTAAACCTGCTCCCGCAGGCGGTGCAGCGTGGTGAAATCTGGATCATCGACGACGACCCTCAAGCCCTGAAATATTACCAGGAGTTGATCAGCTCATCCCTTTCCGAATTCCTGGTACGGGCAATCCGCGGCGGGAGGGAGGCGCTCAGGCTGCTCGAAGAAGAAACCCCAGACCTGGTCCTGCTGGACTTGATGATGCCGGATATCGATGGCTTCCAGGTTCTTGAGCACCTGCGTAGCAACGTGAAAACTGCATTGATACCGGTGATCATCATCACTGGGAAAATTCTTTCCTATGAAGACGTAAAACGTCTTGACGCTCCCAAAGTGATGCTGCAGACCAAGGGGGTCTTGTCTGACCTTGAAAGCGTAGCAGAAATCCAGCGTGTGCTGACCGCCAGCAGCGCGCTTCCTCAACCTACCAGCATGCTGGTCAAACAGGCTTCGGCTTTTATCCAGCAGAATTACACCCGTTCATTTTCTTTGGAAGAGCTTTCTAAGAAAATCGGGGTAAGCAAGAGTTACCTGAGTCGGATCTTCAAGATGGATACGGGAATTTCCCTCTGGGATTACCTGAACCGTTACCGTGTTCAAAAAGCAAAAGAACTCCTTCTTCTAACCGATGAAAGCATCACCGCGATTGCTGCTGATGTCGGCTACGAGGATGTGGGTTATTTCGGTCGGGTGTTCCACGAAATCGAGGGGGCTTCACCACGAGCATACCGACAGCAAGCCCGAGCATCCACGGCTGCCTGAATCCTTCCAACAACATAATCCCGATTAATCATAATTCTCTCCAAGACTTGCACATCATCATATGTTACTCTGTAGAAGCAAATAATATATATCCAACTACATAATGTGAGTTGAAATTGAGGAAAAGGTGAATGACGACTTTCACTTTGAAGAATGACAACCTCGTTCTGGAATTTAACCGCGCTAATGGCGCACTAGTCAGCCTGAGTGCAGTTCGCACAGACTGGAAGATCCTCGACCGGCCTCAGCTGGGGCTTTCGTTCCGCCTGCTGCTGCCGCTTTCGGAAGAACGGCGCAATAACCCGGTCTACGGTGAAAAACAGGCACTCAGCACCCTGGAAGTCACCCCGGGCGGACGCTGCGCGACCTTCGGTTGGGATGGCATTACTTCGGAGTACGGTGGCAAGCACGATATCAAGCTGACCCTGAATGTCACCCTCGGCGACCGTCAGGCAGTATTCGCCATGACCGTGGAGAACCATTCCGGATTTGTGGTTGAAAATGTCTACTCTCCATATCTCGGCGATGTAGCTCATCCTCAGGATGAATCCTGGTTCAAGACCTTTATCTACACTTACGCTTCCGCACAAGAATGGCGCCTATGGCCGCAGTACGACAACCTACGAGGGGGAGCTGGTGTTGATAATCCGACCCAATTGCATAATTGGTATCCATTTATTGGCGCACCCATGTCTCCCTTCTTTCTAATGCGCGGTGAGAAGCAAGGTCTATACGCCGGGGTTGTTAGTCCAAGTAGCGAGCTGGTGGCCTGGTTCACCGAGTTGCACCCAGGCTATGGCAGCTCAATTGATTCTCGCCCTCCTGAAGAATTGGCTATCTCGGAGAAAGATGTTTGCACGCGTTTTGCGGCAGTGCATGTTCCATATGTCCAACCCGGTGAGACCCGCTCTCTGACCCCGGTTGCATTAGAACCTTACCAAGGAGGATGGCAGCAAGGTGTAGATATCTATAAACGCTGGCGAAATACTTGGTTCCATTTACCCCAGGCGCCGGAATGGACAACCGAGCCGCATGCCTGGCAACAAATCCATATTAATTCCCCGGAAGACGAGTTACGCATCCGCTTCACCGATCTACCGAAGATCGGCGAAGATTGTGCAAAACATGGGGTCAAGGCGATCCAACTTGTCGGTTGGAACGAGGGCGGCCAGGACCAAAACAACCCTTCTCACAATCCTGACTCGCGCTTGGGAACCTGGAACGAGTTAAAAGAAGCCATCCAGAAGATCCGAGCCTTGGGAGTGAAGCTTATTCTTTTCTCCAAATTCACCTGGGCAGACAGGAGCACAGATTGGTTCCGCAAGGATTTAAAACGCCTGGCGATTAAGGACCCGTATGGTGATTATTATCTGTATCCAGGTTACCAATACCAGACCGCTACTCAACTCCTGGATATCAACACCAAGCGCCTGATCCCTATGTGCTTTTTGAGCGAGGAATATCTTAAACTTTGCGAAATAGAATTCAAGAAAACTGTGGAATTAGGAGCAGACGGTATCCTGTTCGACGAATGTCTTCATCACGGTCAGGCTTTTATGTGCTTTGACCCCCATCACGGGCATCGTTACGGCGCGATGGTGTATGCAAATGACTGCAAATTGATCCAGAATTTCAGCAAGATTGCGGACAAATTTCGCCCGGATTTTTTGTTTGCCGGGGAAGCTTGCTACGATTGGGAGTTTGAGGTCTATCAGCTCTCATATCACCGCAGTGAGAATAAACAGCACATCCCGCTGAGTCGCTATATGCAGCCGCATGTACAACTCATGACTGCTGTAAACGGCTTCAACGATCGCAACATGATCAACCAGTGCCTGATGTACCGCTATGTCATCAGCTACGAGCCGTACAATTTCAAGGGTCGGCTTGATGATTATCCACTAACCCTGGCTTACGGGAAACAGATGGATGCGCTGCGCACCGAGTTACGCGCATACTTCTGGGACGGCGAGTTCCGCGACACCCTTGGCGCAGCCGTTACCTGCGAAGGCAAAGTACACCATCCGTATGCTGTTTTCATCAATGCCAAATCAAACAAAGTCGGGTTGGTGATTTGCAACTACGAAGAGCATTTGCCAGTTACCGTGGTGGCCAAACAGGAAAACGGCATGGCATTCAGCCGGTACCGTCTGGTGGATGATTCTGATTGGAAACTGGTTGAAGGAGGAATCATCATTCCACCGCAATCAGCTGCGGTCGTTATTTAATCCATTGCGGTCAAGTTGGTTTGCATTATTGTGTCTAATTAATTCCTGAGCGACCCGCCCCAGATAGTGCTACATAATGTGGCACATGACAATCTATCTCTTAGAATATTATTTCCTAGTAGATGGGCCCCACAATGAGTCTAAATTGCTCAGGGTTTTTCTTACGGCTTGTAAGCCAGTTTAGTTAATTCGAAACAAACGCGTAGGTCATGATGATAGAGATACGACGATTAAACCTCGGAATAATCCCTTACCCGAAATTAGGCTCAAGCGCATTGATAATATAGTTCTGTTTGCAGAGCGGTTTCTTATTACAGTTCTTATATTCCCACCAGTTGGAAGGTACTGCCATGAGGTAGGTGTTCAGCGTACAGACCGTCGAAGTTAGTATTCATATACTCCGTCAGTGTCACCATTCCGGGCTCTTCAGACGTACCGTGATTCACGCGAATGACGGGATGCCCACATTCTTCAGCACGCTGAATTCCCGCCCAGTAGACCGAGCCATCATCACAAACGATCGAGCAGTCACAATTCATCTGCTGAAACGTGGGAATGTCACAACCGCATCCAGTCCCGACGCCGATTCGGGAAACCACCCGGGAGACGTCACCCGTAACCTGCACCAATGGCTCCCCGAGGCTTGCACATCTCCTGGCCACATGGTAGGCAAAGGATTCCAGAGGCACGGGATCGATGTCGTAGCGGTGCTGATACCCATCCGCGCCAACGGTCACTGGCTTGCTCCCCAAACCCAAAAAACCTGCCCAGGCCCATGGAATGCCAACATCAGGCCAGCGGTCCCAACAGTCGTGGTTACGAAGGATCACGAGCTCATGATCTTGTATGAAATTCAGTTTCTCCTGGATCCCAGCATCATTTGCCGGTCGCTCATCCCAATGATTCCAAAATGTCGGTTCGTGACAGACCAGCAGCCGCATATCCCGTTCTACCATGTGTCGAAGCACCCTGAAAGAGGGCATCCAAGTAACCAGACAACTCCCGACCTCCGCCTCGGCATCCCCCATAATGACACGGTCTACGGTCGTCTCGCGATTCACCCAGTCTGCACGCGATAAGAAATGCTCAAGAATATATTTGACTTTCATATTAGCATTTTATCACTCCAGTGCCATGCAGTGCATATCAGCAAGTTCCTAGCCGACGATGATTCATAGCTGCACTTCGAACTCCCCTTCCAATCCCTGTCTCGAATCTGGTGCAGTCCAAACTTTGAAAGCGTCCTGCTCGACAACATATTTCATATCAAGCCCGCTGAAGCCAATATCCCTTACAGGCACCTCTAATCTAACACGTTGTTCTTCTTTTGGATGAAGCGCAACACGCACAAACCCTTTCAATTCCTCGACCGGGCGGGTCACTGAAGTCACCTGATCCCGAACATAGAGCTGAACAATCTCAGTGCCTGCCCAATTGTTTCAAACAATAAAATCCAGATATACGATAATTCTCTCTAAGCCTCATTAGTTAATTTATGCTATTCTATATTGGCAGATTATAAAACTTCAATCACGAATATGGGTTGATGAGGAGTGAACAAGCATATCTTCGGATGCGACTACGCCGCCATCGATACAGAAATCGAGCGCTTGCGTCCGCTGGTGGACCTTGGCGGGTACATCCCCTGCCCTGACCACCGCTTACCGATCGATACGCGCTGGGAAAATGTGCAGTATTATTGCGAGAGAATGCGGAAAGTCTTTGGTAAATAAAAATGGGGATAAAATCCGGATTTTCTTAAAAAGCAGACGACCACCAACCCCTCATCTGCTTTGGTGATCGTCTTGGCATCGTTCTATTAATCTTCCGCTAAATCCTGCTGAAAGGATGAAAGATCCTATGAACAAATTACGTTTTCCGAAAAATTTTGTGTGGGGCGCCGCCACCGCGGCTTATCAGATCGAGGGCGCCTGGAACGAAGATGGTAAAGGCGAATCCATATGGGATCATTTCAGCCATACGCCCGGTAAAATTACTAACGCCGATACCGGCGATGTAGCCTGCGACCATTATCACCGCTACCCAGAGGACATCGCCCTGATGCGCCAGCTTGGACTGAAAGCCTATCGCTTCTCTGTCTCGTGGTCCAGGGTTCTGCCGACCGGCCTCGGGCGGGTAAATCCTGCAGGGATGGATTTTTATGACCGTCTGGTGGATGCACTGCTGGCGGCCAATATCGAGCCATTCTTAACGCTTCACCATTGGGATTTTCCCCAGGTGCTTCACGATAGAGGCGGTTGGATGAATCGCGACAACCTGCCGTACTTCGCTGATTACGCTGCTCTGATGGTCAAACATCTGGGTGATCGCGTCCGCCGCTGGGCGACCTTCAACGAACCCGATGACATTGCCGAGGCTGGTTACGCCAGCGGTGAACACGCGCCAGGGATAAAAAACGATTGGAAAACTGTCCATCAGGTCATCCATAACCTGATGGTGGCACATGGCCTTGCCGTTCAAGCTATGCGGGCGGTTAATCCGGCGCTCGAAGTGGGTATTGTGCTTGGCCTATGGGGTGTGGACCCTACCAGTGACGATCCTGCCGACATTGCCGCCGCTGACCTCATTTGGAACAGCCAGCGAATCACATTCATGCATCCCATCTTCCGAGGCCATTACCATCCAGCGATGATCGATGCAGTTGGCGACAATTTACCGGAAATCAAGTCTGGTGACATGGCGCTGATTTCACAGAAACTTGATTTCATCGGGATCAATTCCTATTCGCGTACCTTGGTCGGCGCGCAAGGAGTCATATCCCCTGTTCCCGGATCAGAATATACCGATTTGGGCTGGGAGGTCTGCGCTCCAGCCTTCCGCCGGATGCTGAACCGGATCAACAATGATTACAACCTCCCGCCCATTTATATCACTGAGAACGGTGCGGCCTTCCCGGATGTCGTTACTTGGGATGGCAAAATCCATGACGAGCACCGCCTCGATTACCTGCGCCGGCATTTCACCGAAGTGCGCCTGGCCATGCAGGACGGTGTGGACGTGCGCGGCTATTTCGTCTGGTCATTGCTGGATAACTTCGAGTGGGGCCATGGTAATGCCAAGCGTTTCGGACTTATCCGTG
>JBGPQJ010000020.1:0-30757 GCA_041488995.1 Anaerolineae bacterium | reverse complement strand
CCTAAATTGGGGCACGGGAAGGAAAATACCCGTGCCCCAATCTCGCAGAGGAAAGCGATGACCACCTCCGAGAAATCGATCCCGATTACAAAGAAGCCCTTCTCCAATGTGGATTACGCCCGGCGCACCGCGCGGCGGCGGCGAATCACTTTTCTCTTTTTGGTGGCTCCGGCTTTAGGCTGGTTCCTGGCCTTCATGCTTTGGCCACTGCTTAACATGTTTTATATCAGCACCACCAGCTGGAATTCATTAAACATGCCCAAGAAGTTCATCTTCCTGGATAACTACATCAGAATGCTACATGACCCGAAGATGGCCTTCGCATTGCATAATACCGGAATCTATCTCCTGGTAGGAATTTTTGGTGTCGTTCCTTTTGCATTTATGCTCGGTTTTTTTCTCAGCTTGCGCAAACCAGGCTATCGCATTTTTCGCACGCTCTTTTTCGCTCCGGCGATGCTCTCCGTCGCAGCCCTGGCGATGATCTTCCTGGGACTATATCGCCCGGATGGTATGCTGAACTCCTTTCTGAACGCGGTGGGATTGTCTGGGCTCACCAGGGTTTGGCTTGGTAACCAAGCCACTGCCCTGGGAGCGCTGATCGCCATCGATATCTGGGGCGGTATTGGTTTCTACAGTGTATTGTTCTTTGCCGCTTTAACCAACCTTCCGGAGGAGCTGTATGAGGCCGCCACATTGGACGGTGCGGGATACTGGACGATTATGTGGAAGATCGCATTCCCACTGATGCTGGATTTTATCGGTTTGATAATCATCCTGCAGTTCCTTGGTATTCTCTCCGGGGCAGCTTATATGATTCTTCTGACGGGCGGCGGACCTGGGACCGCAACGTTTACCCTGGGATATTATTTGTACGATCAGGCTTTCCTTTCTCATCGGCTGGGATACAGCCAGGCATTGGGGGTTATGATCTTTATGATCGGTATCGTTGTGATTGTCATTATTCGCCGGATTACTTCACGATGGTCAGTCTGATGGAGGCGCCGGCATGCTAAACCAGGTATCACGCATTCCCAAAAAAATAAAGAAAGGTTTCGACCTCTTTGTGATGGGAGGCTATTTCTTCTCGATCCTGTATTCAACATTGATCCTTATTCCACTCTACTTTGTCATTGTCTCAGCCTTTAAAAACAATACGCAGATCATTTCGACGCCGCTGGCCTTACCCACTACGCTGAATTTTCAGAAATTCATCCAGGTACAGGCAAACGTCAATGTGCTGCGGGCTGGATTGATCACCATAGGCATTACGACCGGGGCGGAGCTGCTGACCCTTATCCTGGCATTTCCAGCCGCCTATGCGGTCGCTCGTATTCAAACCCGTCTGGCGACCCTTGTGGAAATCATATTCAGCATTGGATTCCTAATCCCGGGTCTGGCGATCCTGATGCCGATCTATATGATGACTGCAAAAGCCGGGCTGCTGTATCATCCTATAGCTTTGGTGATACTTTATCCAGCCTTCAGCCTGCCATTAGCAATGATCCTCCTGACCGGTTTCTTGAGAAAACTCCCGCGCGAACTGGAGGAAAGTGCAGTGATGGATGGCGGCAATGTGCTCCAGATCATTTTCTATATATTCTTCCCGTTATGTATGCCCGGAATCATTACGGTCCTGGTATTGAATTTCATAAATATCTGGAATGAGTACCTATTCGCTTTGATCCTGATGGATTCAAACAACCGCACCATCCAACTCGCTCTTGCCCTGCTCAGGGCCAACCAGCGAACGGTTGATTATGGGTTGATCGCGGCCGGTGTCTTGATCAGCATGATCCCTGTCTTTATCATTTTTATCTTTTTCCAGGACAGGATCATGAGCGGCATGCTCGCCGGAGCGATTAAAGAATAGTCCATTTGACCCGAATCCGGAAATTTGATGCGATATTAGCTTTTCAAAGGATGCGTTCATGCCTGATCATCAAGCTTTCTTGAAAGTTAAAGGAAACAAAATTCAAAACCAGGCCGGGCAGGTGGTCGCTCTCCATGGTGTCGGTCTGGGCGGATGGATGAATATGGAGAACTTTATTACAGGTTTTCCGGCGAACGAGAACGCCTTTCGCCAGGTCGTTTATCGTGCCCTGGGGAAGGAGAAAGCCGATTTTTTCTTCGACCGATATCTCGAATATTTCTTTACGGATGAGGATGCACGCTTCATCCGATCCCTGGGCCTGAACCTGATCCGTCTGCCGTTTAATTACCGGCACTTTGAAGACGACATGAACCCGACCGTGATCCGCGAATCCGGTCTGAAGCAGCTTGACCGGGTGATCAAGATCTGTGCCGACCACGAGATTTACACCATCCTTGACCTGCATGCCGCTGCTGGGTACCAGAACCAAGACTGGCATTCCGACAACCCCTCCCAGCAGGCATTTTTCTGGCAGCACAAGCATTTCCAGGATCGGGCCGTCTGGTTGTGGGAAATGCTTGCTGCACGCTACAAGGACAACCCCTGGGTGGCAGGCTATGACCCGCTCAATGAGCCTTCCGATCCCACCGGGGAGATGCTCGACACCTTCTACCGGAGGGTGGTCGCCGCAATCCGTCAGATTGACCCGGAGCACATGATCTTCTTGGAAGGGAACCGCTACTCCCAGGATTTCTCCGTACTCGGCCCTCCCCTGCCGAACGTCGTTTACACCCTGCACAACTACGCCGTCCCGGGTTTTATCGACGGCGGGGATTACCCGGGTATTTCACGAGGCGAGTATTTCGATAAAACGGTGCTGCGCAACAAGTTGCTTAAATCCTGCCAGTATATGCTTGATAACCAGACCCCCATCTGGATCGGGGAGTTCGGCCCCGTCTACACTGGGGACCCGGAAAAAGATGCCATGCGTTACCAAATTCTCGAGGACCAACTCTCTTTTTACAAAGAACTGGGCGCGAACTGGTGTCTTTGGACGTACAAAGACCTGGGGCTGCAGGGTGTAGTGGGCCTCGGCCCCGATTCAAAATGGATCCAAAAAATACAGCCCGTCCTGGAGAAAAAAGCCATCCTGGGTGTCGATTCCTGGGGCGGACTGGATAAAAATGTCCGCCACATCATGGAACCCATCGAGCAGACCTTTGCGGAATTCTTTCCTAACTATAAGCCTTTTCCATTTGATGCCCAGTGGCAGATCAACCGGACCGTGCGCCATATTATGCTCGCCGAGCCTCTGATCGAGGACTTTTATCCGCTACTCCAGGGTCTGGATCTGGCAGAAATCGACGAATTGATGGCGAGCTTCCGGTTCGAACGCTGCTCCCCGCGCCAGGAGCTCGTTCAAATCATCAAGAGAGAGCAGGGAGTTACCTGGAGTTCGTAAACCTGCCCTCCAGACCGAACCCAAGAGAGGTGCGAATGCCTGGAATCAATCCAAACCGCCGCCAGGAATTGGAGCGGGATTTCCGTAAAGTCCTGGACGTGCTGACTATAACTCCGGGAATCGAAAAAAGCCTGGCCGTTCCGCCAGCAGAGTTTGCGCGCCGCCAGTCAGCCACCTGGCAGGTGCTGGAGCAGGTCGGCCTGGACGCCGGCTTTGTCTTCTCGGATGAACACTACGACGGGGATGTGCCTTACCTGGGTGGGAACACCAATATCACCATCGAGCAGGTCGCCGGAGCCATTGGGAAGACCGGTTTCCATGTGATCGCCGGCCTCGAAGGCGGATACGTTTCCGAACAGCTCGCTGCCCGCGCAGGTGCCATGGTTCATAAGGTCGAGCTGCTGCAACTGGCGGATGAAAAATATCCCATCCGGGCGGAAAGGCTGGAGGATGTGCTCGACGAGACGGCTGGTGGAAAAATCCGCCGCGTCGGCCTGCTCACCCCCCGGCAGGTGATCCCCAGCGGGATCGTGGCTGCCCTCGAGAAGATTGTCGGCCGCGAGAACCTGGTCGATGCCCAGGAACTTTATCAGCGCATCCGCTACGAGAAATCTGATATCGAGATGGCGCTCATCCGGGACGCGGCGATAATCGGCGACGCCATGCTGCGCTGCATGCTGGCCGTCCTCCGCCCGGGCTTGCTTGAGACCCAGATAGCGGGCTGGGCGTACTGGGCTGCCAAGGAGCTCGGATCGGAGGAAAACGGCTGGGACGTGATGGTCACCTCTGGTGAGGCCAACCGTACCCTGATCGGCAAGGCGCTCAACCGGCCGATCCGCGCCGGTGAGTACATCCACTTGGGCGTGGCTCCCAAACGCGACGGGTTGAACGCCTGCGTGCGTCGGTCGCTGGTAGCTGTCGATCATCAATCCCCGGTAACTCCCAGCCAGCAGTACTGGTTCGATTTCATCGAGCAGGCTTATAGGGTCGGCGAGGAGGCTTATCGACGGGTGGCAAAAGAAGGGCTGCCCGCCAGATTGCAAGAGCAGGCTTTAGTCGACTTCTTCGCCGCCCACAGCGCGGAGGTATCCAAACGCTATGGCAAATCCATCCGGCTGGAGACGCTCAAACCTTATACCGGCACCCACAATGCCGGTTACACCGAGTGCCAGGAGTTTTTCGGCGCCATCACGTTGGACTCCACCGAGCCATTGGGTAACCAGATCGTTACCATGCTGGACGTCGCCATTCGAGGCATCGGGGACCACTGGAACGATGTTATCCTACCGGATCTGGATTACCTGGTCATCGAGAACACCCTGGGCAAGTTCGGTGAGCGGGTCGAAAACTTTAATTCGCTGCCCCTCAACGTCCAGTCTTTGGTCGGGAAAGGTTTGTAGAAGATGCGCACCTGCGAGCGATCTGCCTCGGCTCAAATCAGAAGGGAGGTTCGATGTCATCCCTGACACCGGAAAAGAGACTCGAACTGGAGGAGGCCGCTTACCAGATTCGCCGGCTCTCGATTGAAATGATCACCTACGCAAGGTGGGGGCACCCGGGTGGCTCACTTTCGATGGCCGATATCCTGGCAGTCCTTTATTTCCAGTTGATGGATATCGATCCACAAAACCCCAAGTGGGAGGGGCGCGACCGGCTGATCCTGTCCAAGGCGCATGCCTCACCGGCCCTTTATGCCGCCCTGGCTTTGAAGGGCTTTTTTCCTCAGGACGATATTTACACCTATTGCGAGCCGGGCGGCTTGGAAGGTCACACCGACATGACCCGCACGGCGGGGATCGAATCGTCGGGCGGGCCGCTGGGGATGGGTCTTTCGGTGGCAGTCGGCTGCGCCTACGGACTGCGCCTGAAGGAGAATCCGCGCTCGCGGGTCTTCTGCCTGCTCGGGGACGGAGAGCTCAACGAAGGCAATGTCTGGGAGGCGGCCATGGCGGCGGCGCACTACCACCTCGACAACCTGATTGCCGTGGTCGACTACAACAAGGTGATGGCCAAGGGTTTCGTCTGGGAGCTAATGGGCATCGAACCGCTGGTTGATAAGTGGGCTGCCTTCGGCTGGGACGTGCTCGAGGTGGACGGCCATGACCTGGAGGCGCTCGCCGGGACCTTCTACCGGGCGCGCTGGATCCAGCCGCGCGGCAAGCCGGTCGTCGTGATCGCCCATACCGTCAAGGGACGCGGCATCGAGATGGCCGAGTTCAACTACAAATGGCACACCCACGCCCCCGAGCCGGAGATCGCCGACGCCATGCTGCGCGCCCTCTCCCGCCGATACGGCCGGCCCGAGCTGGGTTACAGCAGGCTGGGCGATGAGCGCGAGAAAGAGAGCTTCTATGGCGGAGAATAGCTCGGCTCGCCCCCTGGAAATGCGCGATGTCTTCGGCCAGACGCTGGTCAAGTTGGGCCGGGATTATCCCAGCATGCTGGTTCTGGACGCCGACCTGCATACCTCGTCGAAGGCCGGGTATTTCAAGGCCGCTTGTCCGGAGCGCTTTATCCAAGTGGGCATCGCCGAGCAAAATCTGTTCGGGATCAGCGCCGGGTTGGCTCTGGAAGGGTTCATCCCATTCCCCAGTACTTTCGCGGCCTTTGCCACCCGCCGCGCCCTGGATCAGGTCGCCATCTCGATCTGCTACCCCGGCCTGAACGTCAAGATCCCCGGCTCGTATGTTGGCCTGCCGACCAGCCGTGCGGGTACCTCCCATAACTGTATCGAGGATATCGCCGTGATGCGCTCACTGCCGAACATGCGCGTGGCCGATCCGGGCGACAATGCCGACATGCGCGCGGTCATGCGTGCTGCAATTGAGACAGACGGGCCGGTCTATTTCCGCGTGGCGCGCTACACGTTCCCGGACCTGTTCGGAGCGGATCACCGCTTTGAATGGGGAAGGGGCGAGGTTCTGCGCCCGGGCAACGACGTCACCCTGTTCGGCACCGGGATGATGACTGCCTTCTGCATGAAAGCGGCCGAGCTGCTGGACAAAAAGGGAGTCGACGCAGAAGTCGTCCATCTCGCATCGATCAAACCCATCGACCGGGAACTGATCGCCAGCTCGGCCGGCAAGACCGGCTGCGCCGTGTCCGCCGAAAACGCCTCGATCGTCGGCGGGTTCGGGTCGGCGGTCGCCGAGGCGTTGGCCGAGACCGCCCCGGTCCCGCTAGCCCGCATCGGGGTCCGCGACCGCTTCGTGACCAGTGGGGGCATCGGCGACCTGTTCCGCATCCACGGGATGCTCCCCGAGGACATTGCCCGGGCGGCTCAGGCCGTGCTGGCGCAAAAGACCAGGCGGACAGCATGACCTCCGGGCGGGTAATTCCAACGGATCAGGGCGCCAATCTCTCCACGGCGGAGGCGATCCGGCTTTTCTCCGATTACCTGCGCGTGACCGGGGTGGCGCACACCGGCCCGGAGCCGCAGGGTGACCCTCGCCTTATAGGGAAGAGGCTGGGGTTGCTCAACGGCTCCTCGTGGATCACCCTGTGGGCGAACTACTTCGGCCGCATAGTTCTGCCCGGGGTCCACCTGGTCAACACAGGCAACGAGGCGGTGCAGATCAACTTCATGGAGGCGCACTCCGCCGGGTTGCCTTCCCTGCCCGCCGCGAACCTGTCCGCCTTCAAGCGGTATGCCCTCGACCTGGCAGAGCTCGGCCACGTGGACGCGGTCCTGATCACCTGCTCCACCATGAACCGCGCCTATCCCCAGGTCAGCGAAGCGCTCCGGCTCTATGACATCCCGGTCTTCCAGATCGACCGCCCCATGATGGAGCGCGCCGTAGAACACGGCGGTCCGATCCTGGTCATCGCCACCCACGGACCGACGGTGGAAAGCACGCAGGTGCTACTCCGGGAAGTGGCTGGGGAGACCGGCCGCGCGGCGAGCGTGACCGGCGCCCTGGTCGAGGAAGCCTGGGGCTGCCTCGCAAGAGGGGAGGTCGAGGAACACAACGCCATCCTGGCGAAGACGATCCGGGATCATATGCAGGTTGAAGAAATCGGTTGCGTCGTCCTGGCCCAGCTCTCCATGACTGTTTTTTTGCTTTCCCACCCGGACCCGATGAAGGAGTTCGGTATCCCCGTGTACACCAGCGGCCAGTGTGGCTTCGAAGCCGTCCGGGAAGCCCTGGTTTCAAAAAGCTGAGAACGGGGCGGCCTATTTTCCGCCCGTTCGAAGAGAAAAGGAGATCAAAATGGCTCACTCGATCAAGTGCAAAACCCGCTTTTATCGCCTCTTCCCATCCACCGGCTATCTTGGCTACGGTTTCGAGGATTACGAAGCCGAGTACGACCGCTCGGCCTTCCTGGTGATCGACGTCTACGGCCTGGGCTTTCATCCGGACGATCCCGTGCCGGCGTACAACCAGGACGGGCACGCCGGAGCGGAGCGCCCCGCCCTGGCCTGGCTGAAGAGCTCCGAGCACGAGGACCGCATCATCAAGACCGCCCTGCTGCCCGCCCTGACCGCCGCCCGGGAGATCAACCTGCCGGTGATCTATCTCAACAACAGCGCCCCCAAGATCGGGCTGCGGTATTCCGAGTTTGGTAAGGTGTTGAAGCGCCAGCTGAATACGGACATGGAGCACATGTTCGCCGAGGACGAGGTTGATCCCAAGGAATACCATTACGGCAATTCCGATCACGTCAAGATCTCCAAGCTGCTCACCCCGCGCGAGAACGAATACTTCGTCCGCAAACACGTCTACAGCGGTTTTGTCGGCACGCGCCTCGACTTGCTGTTGCGCTACCTGGACATCAAGAACTTGTTTGTGGTCGGCTTCTCCGCCGACGCCTGCCTGATGACGACGATCATCGACGCCCTGTGGCGCAACTACAAGGTCATCCTGCTGCGCGACTGCACCCTGGCCAACGATTTCCCAGAGGAGCAGGCCGAGCTGCTGGGCACGCAGCGCATGGTCAAGATGATGGAGAGTCTATACTGTGTCTCCATCACCTCGCAGGAGTTCATCGAAGCAACCAAGGTCTTTGCAGCTGAAAAGGAAAAGGCTTAGGATCTGACTAAAAATTCGCCAGATTCATGTTGTTACGAGGCAGCACAGAACGGCGTTTCGCAACGACATGCCATTGGCTTATTTAAATACAGGTGCTGTGTTTATCTGAGGTTAGAAATGATTATTCACAAGGTACGGGATTATGTATACTGAATGGAAGGCTTGGCGTTTTTCCTGTAGCGGTTTAGACGACCCTTACCCGCCCCGGCCCGTGGAGTAAAGCCAGATGCCAAAACGATCCGCTGCTGATAAATCCACAGTCTTCGTCATCCCGCATACCCATTGGGACCGGGAATGGTACGCCACCTTCCAGCAGTTTCGCATCCGCTTGGTGCACGTCATGGATGCCCTGCTTGACCTGCTGGAGCGCGACCCTTCCTACACCCATTTCAACCTCGACGCACAAACAGTCGTCCTGCAGGACTACCTCGAGATCCGCCCCGAGAAGCGTGAGCTTCTCCAGGAGTTGGTCCGGGAACGCCGCCTGGGTGTCGGGCCGTGGTACGTGCTGCCGGACGAGTTTCTGGTCAGTGGCGAATCTCTGGTGCGCAACTTGCTCCTGGGGCATCGGATTGCCAACGAGTTCGGGCATGTCCAGAAGGTTGGATACATTCCGGACACATTTGGGCACATTTCCCAACTGCCGCAGATTTTGCAGGGGTTCGGCATTCCGTTTGCGATGCACTTCCGCGGCCTGGACGAAGGCGATTTGAAGTCCGAACTGTGGTGGCAGTCACCGGACGGAAGCCGCGTGCTGCTCCGCCACCTGCCCACGAACATGGGCTATGCCAACGCGTCTTCCCTGGCAGAAGATGTCCAGCAAGCAGCCTTCGATCTGCGTACCTTTGCCCGCTACGAGACCCGCCGCGCTGCCTCTTCGGTGCTTTTGGCTCTAAACGGCGTCGACCATCTCCCTGCCCGGGAAGACCTGTCTGAAATTCTAGAAACTGCCAACCGGCTTTTTGGAGGGGAGTTTCACTTCCGGCAGGCTTCTCTGGAGGAATATTTCGAGGCCCTGGTGAAGTCTCTGGAAGACCGGCCGCTGCAGACGGTCTCAGGCGAGTTGCGGGATGCCAACCGCACCCCCGGCCGGGACAACCGCCTCCTCCCGCACATCCTCTCCTCCCGCATTTACAACAAAATGCAGAACGAGCGCATCCAGGCGTTGCTCGAGCGCTGGGCGGAGCCCTGGTCGGCATTGACCTGGCTGGAGGGGGAGGAGTATCCGGGAGCTTTCCTGTGGAAAGCCTGGGAGTGGCTGCTCCAGAACCATCCCCACGATTCGATCGGCGGCTGCAGCATCGACGCGGTCCACGCCCAGATGGAGACGCGCTTCGCCTGGGCCTCCGAGATCGCCGGGGAAGTTCTGGGCGAACGCTTCGAACTGCTGGCCCGCGTGATCGACCTGTCGGGCTTGAAGGAGGACGAGGCGGCCCTGGTGGTCTTCAATGGCCTGCCCTGGCCCGTGGAAGGCGGCATCACCGTCGAGGTCGATCTGTGGGATTTCTTCCTTAGCCGGGTCGCTATGGGCCGCTGGACTCCACCGGCCATCGCGCGCGAAGGTGCGCTTGAGATGGAAGCCCCCGAGCTCTTACGCCGGCGGGTGCTTCAGCAGTGGTACGGCGACCCGCACATTCTGCCGGATCCGAAGTTCCGCGGCCTGCGCATTCGCCCGCTGGATGGCGCCGAGCCGCTCCTCGTCCAGGTCGAGTCCATTCGCCGCTCGCACGTGCTCCGCCCCCTGGTCAGTGGACCGGCCAGCGAACGGAGAGGGGTGTGCGTGCGAGCGTCCTTCGAGGCCAACTTGCCGCCTTACGGATATCAAGTGTACGCCGTCGCTCCGACGGCGGATCCGAACAAGCCGGTGACCGTCGCCCATCCGCACAACGTGCTCGAAAACGAGCACCTGCGCGTCCAGATCACTACGAACGGTACGTTCACCATCGAGGAGAAAGCCAGTGGGCAAGTGTACAGCGACCTGGCCTATTTCGAGGATGGCGGGGACTGCGGCGATGGCTACAACTATTCCTACCCGCTGGAAGACCGGGTGGAAAACACTCTCGGATCCGCGCCGCGCATCAGCCGCCTGGCAGATGGCTCCTCTGTGCAACGCACCCGCATCGATTACGACTGGTCGCTCCCGGAAGGCTTGGATGCCTCCGGGCGTAGGCGCAGTGAAACGCGCGTGACCTGTCCGCTCAGCGTGACCGTCTCCCTAGCCCAGGGAACACCCAGACTGGACCTGCAGGTGGCCTTCGACAACCATGCCCGCGATCACCGCCTGCGGATCATCTTCCCCAGCGATGTGAATACACAAGTTTCCCATGCCAGCGCCCAGTTCGACGTTGTCAGCCATCCGGTCAAGGTCGTGCCGGTCCCGAACGAAGCCTGGGTGGAGGACGCTCCGACGACTTTTCCGCAGCAGGATTGGGTCGATCTCTCCGACGGGGGGCGTGGATTGTGTCTCATCGTTCAGGGCCTGCCCGAATACGAAGTCCTGGACACCGATCGCCACGAGGTCGCCGTCACCCTGCTGCGCGCCGTCGGATACCTGGGAGCGGGGTTCGATATGCAGACCGCCGCCGTGGGAGCCGGCCCGCACATTGCCACCCCTGAAGCCCAGATCCAGCGCAAGTTGACCTTTTCGCTCTCCGTCCTGCCACACCGCGGGAGGTGGGACCAGGCGGAGGTCTGGCGGCAGGCGCTGGCGTTCAACAACCCGCCGCGCGCCTTCACGACCGGAATGGAGAAAAACCGGCCGGCGTTCCCTCCCGGTACCCAACCTGCCAGGCGTTCCTTCCTGTCAGTCACCGGCCGGAACATCGTCCTGAGCTCTGTCAAGAAAGCTGAAGCTGGAGAGGCCTTGGTGCTGCGCCTGTATAACCCCTCCGAAGAGGTGACTGAAGCTATCATCCAGTTACCCTTTGTTCCCGCGGGCGTCCAGCTGGCCGGGATGGACGAGAGTCCTCGGCCGGCCTCGGTATCTGAGGCCGCGCCGGTCAGCGAAGACGGCGGGCGGGTACGGGTCGTTCTGGCCCCCAGGAAGGTGGTCACCCTGAGAGTGGAGCGGAAATGAGCCCGGATTTTGAGGCGCTGGTCGCCGGCCACATCTGCCTGGACATCCATCCCGACCTGAGCAGGACCGGACGAGAACCGTTCGAAGATATCTTTCTCCCCGGCCGCCTGGTGGCTGCCGGGCCGGTCACCTGTTCCACCGGCGGGGCGGTCTCTAATACGGGTCTGGCCCTGGATAGGCTGGGGATCATGGTACGCCTGGCCGGGAAAGTCGGCGACGACCTCTTCGGGCAGGCCATCCGCCAGATCGTAGCCGCCCGCAGCCCCGGGTTGGCTGATGGGATCGTCGTGGATGCCTCAGCCAACACCTCCTACACGATCATCATCAACTACCCCGGGGCCGACCGCATCTTCCTGCATTATGCGGGGGCGAACGATACCTTTCAGGCCGGCGACGTGCCGTATGCACTCCTGGAACAGACCCGCCTGTTTCATTTTGGGTACCCGCCGATCATGCGCTCCATATTCATCGACGGCGGGGCACAGCTGGCAGAAATATTCCTCCGGGCCAGGCGGACCGGTGTGACCACTTCCCTGGATATGGCCTTCCCCGACCCGTCGTCGGAGGCCGGCCGGGCGGATTGGCGTGTCATCCTGGGAGGCACCCTGCCGCAGGTGGATATTTTCCTCCCCAGCGTAGAGGAAATCCTGTTCATGCTGCACGGTGAGACGTACCGGGAATTGTGCCGGTCCGCCCCAGGGTCGAACCTCCTGGCCCTGGTCACCCCGCAACTGCTCTCGGATCTGGGCCGGGAATTGATAGCTATGGGCGCGAAAATTGTCGGTCTGAAGTTGGGCGACCGCGGGATGTACCTGCGCACCGGCGGTCGGGATGCTATTGATTCGATCGGGCGGGCACGCCCGGCGGATCCCGATGCCTGGGCCGGAATGGAGCTGTGGGCTCCCTGTTTCAAGGTCGCGGTTGCCGGCACCACCGGCTCGGGCGACGCCACGATCGCCGGTTTCCTCGGCGGGCTGCTGCGCGACCTGCCGGTTGAGCAGGTGCTGACCATGGCCGTGGCGGTTGGGGCGTGCAACGTGGAAGCGGCCGACGCCTTGAGCGGAATCTGCACCTGGGAGGAGACCTCCCGGCGCCTGGCCAGCGGATGGGAGCGCCACTCCCTGAAGCTGGACGCCCCCGGCTGGCAGTTCGACCCCTCCAGCGATTTGTGGCGCGGTCCGTGCGATTGAAACCTTGAGTAATCAGGAATTTGTATATGAACAGCCTCGACTACCGTTTGAAAGAATTCTTACCCGACGCGGGTCGGCACGCCCTGTTACTGGACGCCAGCGCCGGGCTCTCGCTGGGCGTCTTGCCCGGCCTGGAAGATTTCGGCACCGCCCTCCAGCCCGTCCTTCCCCACCTGGACGGCCTGGTGTGCAGCCCTGGGCACTTGCGGCGGCTGGGAAACCGCACCCGTACGGATGCCGCCCTGCTGGTGCGCATGGACTGGACCAACACGCTGCGCGGCGTGGCCTTCCCTCTGCCCCCCGAAACGGCCACCCGCGTCTCCATCCTGGAGGCGGACGACGCCCTCGAGCTGGGGGCGAGCGGCATGGTGCTCAGTTTCCTGCTGGGCTACGAAGAGGCGGTCGAGGCGGCTTGCCTGAAGGCAGCCGTCCAGCTGGCGCTGGCAGGGAAAGACCTGGGCCTGCCGCTGCTGGTCGAAGTTTGCCCGAGCGGCTCCCGCGTCTCACTGCCCGGAAAAGCCGTGGAACTGGGAGCCTCCTACGCCCTGGAGAGCGGCGCTGATGTCGTAGTCGTTCCCCATCCTGGCCCGGACTCACTAAAAACTATCGGCGCAATGCTGAGCGTGCCCTGGCTGTTGAAACCCACCTCGGCCGGGACAGTTTTCACCGAATGGGAGGCAGCCCTCGGGCTGGGCGCGGCCGGTCTCTGGCTGGATCACACCTGGCTGGAACCTGCCATGCCGCTGGCAGAGCTCGCCGAACGGGTGCATAAAACTCCCGAGGGGGCCGGCTGAGGCGATCTATGAACAGTGGTTTATCCTCACGGCTGGAACGCTTATTCAACCGCCACGGCGATGGGCGCGCCGTCTGCGTGGCTGCCGACCACGGCTACATGAGCGACGTCACCCCCAATGTGGTCAACCTGCGCAGCATCGTCGAGTCGGTCGTCCGCGGTGGTGTGGACGGGATCCTCCTCAGCCCCGGCCAAGCCATCCGCCTGGCACCTCTCTTCCGGGGGCGGGACGGCCCGGCTCTGGTCGTCCGCGCCGACTGGATGAACATGCCCCGCCTGGGGGGTGCCAACGTCACCAATGCAGTCCCTCAGCGCCACCTCTTCCACCAAAAGGTCCTCACCGCCGAACAGGCTTTGAAGCTTGGGGCAACCGCCATCACTATCTATCTCTTCTTGGGTTACGACGACCGGGTGGAGGCTGCCGGGATCGAGTCCTGCGCCCGCTTCGCCAGCGAGTGCCGCAAGGCCGGGCTGCCCTGCATCATGGAGCCGCTGGCGGTCGGCGGGCACGTCAACGGGACCAACATCGTCGCTCTGCTCACCCTTGGGGCGCGTATGTGCGTCGAGCTGGGCGCCGACGCCCTCAAGATCCCCTACACCGGCGACGTGGACACCTTCGCCCGCCTAGTGGATGTCTCCCGGGTCCCCGTGCTGGTCCTAGGTGGGGCGCGTTCCGAGAACGAGCGCGATGCTCTCGAGTTGCTGGACGAAGGGTTGCAGGCCGGCTGCAACGGCTGCCTGATGGGTCGCAACGTGACCAAATCGCCTGACCCGGAAGCCCTGATCCGCCGCCTGTGTCAGGTGGCACACGAAAATTACTCGGTCGACGACGCCGAACGTGGCCGGAAGTGGAATAAGGTCCGCCTTCGGGTGGTCACAAGCTTGTGCACCGGCTGCCAGCTTTGCGTGACGGCCTGTGTCGCGGCGCACGGGACTGGGCTGTTCGGCAACCACCTGGCCCGGCTGGCGGTCGTGCCGCTGCGCCTGGGCCAGAACAAGGTCTATTACTGCACCTTATGCAAAAAGTGTATCGACGTCTGCCCGACCGGCGCCCTGACCTGGGACAGTGCGACAGGGGCAGTTAGCTTGGACATGAAAGCTTGTACGGCTTGCAACAAATGCGTGGAGATCTGCCCCACCCACGTGGTATTCAAAACCGACGATGGCGTCCAGCTTAAAACGGTAGCCCTGCCATGGGTCCCTGTCATTTGCGATCTATGCGGCGGCGACCCGGCCTGCGCCCGCATCTGCCCGACCCGGGCGATCAGCGTGGACGAAAGGTCGGCAGTGAAATGAAGCTGCGTTCGAGCGGTTACAACGACTGCATCCTGCGGGTGGACCTGGGCAGCGGCTCAATAGAGCGCGAGCCGCTTCCAGAGGCGGCTATGCGGCCCCTGCTGGGCGGTAAAGGCCTGGGTGCTTACCTGCTGCTCCGGGAGTTGCCCGTCGGCACTGACCCGCTTTCGCCCAAGAACTGCCTGATCTTGGATGTCGGCCCGCTGACCGGCACGACCGCCCCAACTGCCGGACGGCTGGGCAGCACCACCAAGAGTCCGGCGACCGGCACCTATTCTGACGCCTATTGCGGCGGTTTCATCGGCCAGATGATCAAGTATGCTGGTTACGATGCAGTCATCCTACAGGGGGCGGCTCCCGAGCCGGTCCTGCTGGTTATCGATGATGCCCACGTCGAGCTGCGTCCGGCAGGCGATCTGTTGGGCCAAACCATCCCCCAGACCAATGAAAGCCTGCGCGCCCGGTTCGGCTCAGGCTGGCAGACGTTGGTCATTGGCCCTCCCGGGGAGAAGCGCACCAACATCGCCAGTATTTTCAACGAGACGCGTGCCCTGGCGCGCGGCGGGGTCGGGGCGGTGATGGGCTCCAAGAACCTGAAGGCCATCGTGGTGCGCGGCACTGGGACGGTGGCAGTGGCGGACCGGCAGCGCTTCGAGCGCGCCTTGCAGCTCGCAAACCGGGCCGTCCGAATGTCCAGCAGCATCTCCCGCATGAAGCAGGACGGCACGGCCAACATCCTTGAGTTCATCAACGCTGTCGGTGCCCTGCCCACCCGCAACTTCCGCCAGGGTCAGTTCGAGGCGGCCGATGAGATCACTGGTTCCTCCTTTCGTGAGCACGAGTGGCAGTCCGATTATGCTTGTTTCGGATGCCCGATCGCCTGCAGCAAGGTCACCCGGCCAGTGGACGGGAAACTGCTCGAGGGTCCGGAATACGAGACAACCTTTGCGCTCGGGTCCAACTGCGCCATCGGTGACCGGGAGGCGATCATCCGTATGTCGCTGCTGTGCGACGAGTATGGCATCGACACCATCAGTGCCGGCGGGATCGTCGGCTTTGTGATGGAGCTGTTCGAGACCGGACTGGTAAGCGCCTGTGACTTGGACGGTATCGAGTCGCGCTTCGGAAATTGTCAGGCTGCGCTGGCACTAATCGAGAAGATGGCAAAGGTGGAAGGCTGCGGTGAGTGGTTGAGTCAGGGTGTGGCAAAAATCGCCGAACGCTATCCCGAAGGAGCATCCTTTGCCATGCATGTCAAAGGCTTGGAGATGCCAGCTTACCATCCCAATGCAGCCAAAGGTATGGCACTTGCTTACGCAATCTCGGAGCGGGGCGCCTGTCACTTGCGCGGTGCGCCGCTCAGTGAGGTCTTGGGGGGGGCGGACCCGCTGACACCGCACGGCAAGGCGCAGCTTTTCCGCGAGCATCAGTCGGAGAGCGCCCTGTGGAACAGCGCCGTGCTTTGCTGCTTCCCCGGGTTTGGAATGAACCTGAAAGAATTGTGGCAATTGGTCAATGCGGCCACCGGGTTTGAATATGATTCCGTGAAGGAGTTCGAACAGGTTGGCGATCGTATTAACACCCTCTGCCGCCTGTTCAATGTGCGCGAAGGCTTCGACCGCAGGCACGATACCCTGCCGGCTCGTAATCTCTCCCAGCCCTTGGCGGAAGGTCCGGCCAAGGGCCAGGTGGTGGAACTGGATATGATGCTGGATGATTACTATGCTTGCATGGGCTGGGACAAAAACGGCATACCCACGCTGCTAAGGCTGAGCGAACTCGGGTTGGATCAACTCTCTCCCGTTTGTACCTTTCTGTCTATGCCGAAATAAGGAGGCAGAACGATGATCACTCGCAGTCAAGTTCAATCGGCCCAGGAGCGCGCCACGCAGATGCTGGAGCGAGCCGGGATTGTCGTCACTCCTGAAGAGTGCCGGAACATCGAAGTGGCCGAGTTGGGTCTGGGCGAGCTTGAACACACCGGCCTGGAGCTGGTAGTGTACGTCAACACCGACCGCTACTGCGCCAAGGAGTTGATCCTCTTCCCGCGCCAGACCTGTCCCGAGCACCGCCATCCGGAGGTGGCAGGCAGCGCCGGAAAAATGGAAACTTTCCGTTGCCGCTGGGGGTGCGTCTGGCTGTATATCGAGGGGGAGCCGACGTTGGGACGGAGCGGCAGGCCGCCGGTCGGGAGCGAAGCGTACTACACCGTCTTCCACGAGATCACGCTTACCCCCGGTGAACAATTCACCATCCCGCCTAACACCCTGCATTGGTTCCAGGCCGGGGAGGAGGGCGCCATTGTCTCGGAGTTCTCCAGCACCAGCCGCGACGAGAGCGATGTGTTCACCGACCCGCGCATCCGCCGCATCCCGGAGATTGTCGAAGCATGAACCTGTACGGGAGGGAGTGGTCGCGCCGCGAGCTGGAAGCCCGCCTGGGGCGTATCGAACAGATCGGGGGCTTGCGCCGCGTGCAATCGACCGAGGGGAGAGAGTCAGGCGTCGAAGAGATCCAGATCCGCACAGGTGCCGGACTGTCGTACTCCATCCTGCCTTCACGTGGCCTGGATATCGGGCTGGCCGAGTTCGGCGGTGTGCCGATCAGCTGGCTTTCGCCAAACGGTGAGGTTCATCCGGCCTTTTTCGATGGCCGGGGTTCCGGCTGGCTGCGCACTGCCGCCGGCGGCTTGCTGATGACCTGCGGACTCGCGCAGGTGGGTCCACCGGGAACCGATGGCGGCGAGGAACTGGGACTGCACGGGCGCGCCCATCACACCCCGGCGCGGCACCCTGGTCCTGCTGGCGCCTGGTCATATGGTGGAATACAATTTGGAACTTTCAGTGAGTGAGGAATAAGCCATGAACATTCTATTCGATGGACTCGGTATGGGCTTGGGGAATCTCCCCCGCCTGTCTAACGCAATCACGCGCTCAATCAGCGCCGAGAACCCCACCGGTGAAAAAGGCCGGGGCGGGATGGCAACTCCCGGCAGCGGAGACTACGCCCGCGAGCTGGGGCAGGGCTGGAAAATCTCACCCTGTATCAATATCCCGCCGCGGCAGACTGTCACCCTGGCCGACATTCAGGGGCCGGGAGCCGTCCAGCACATCTGGATGACCATGCCCCCCTCGCTCTGGCGGCGGCTTGCGCTGCGTTTCTACTGGGATGACGAGACCATCCCCTCGGTGGAAGTCCCTGCGGGAGATTTTTTTTGCAGCGGCTGGGGGGTGCACTGCAATATTGCCTCACTGCCGGTGGCGGTCAACCCAGCGGGTGGCTTCAACTGCTACTGGGAAATGCCGTTTCGCCGCCGGGCGCGCATCACCATCGAAAATCTGTCCCCTGACGAGGCGCACGATTTCTTTTACCAGATTGACTACACCCTGACCGAGGTCCCCACCGACCTGGCGTATTTCCACGCTCAATGGCGCCGCAGCGATTCGGTGAAGCCGATGGAAGTCCACACCCTGCTGGACGACGTGCGCGGCCATGGGCATTATGTGGGCACCTACTTGGCGTGGGGCGTCCATAACAACGACTGGTGGGGCGAAGGGGAAATCAAGTTCTATCTGGATGGCGATACCACCTGGCCGACCATTTGCGGCACCGGCACGGAGGATTACTTCGGCGGGGCGTGGAGCTTCGAATACCCTCAGGGGCAATATGGGCGATACTCGACGCCGTACCTCGGTCTGCCGCAGGTTATCCAACCGGATGGCTTATACCAATCTCAGCAGCGGTTCGGGTTGTATCGCTGGCACATCCTGGACCCGATCCGCTTCCAGCAGGATTTGCGCGTGACCATTCAAGACTTGGGCTTCCGTTCGCCGCTGGAGGGAAAGGGGCGTTTCTACCCCCGCCGAGATGACATTGCTTCAACCGCCTTCTGGTACCAGAGCGAACCCCACGCGCCTTTCCCCCCGCTGCCGGGGCTGGACGACCTGGAGGTGATCTAACCCATGCCGGGTCTGCTTCTCGACCATCCCACCCCGGATTTCGACGAACTGTTGTCCATCCTGCGGGGCGAAAAAACTCCTGGACGAGTCCCGATCATCGAAATCGGAATCGATCCGGAAGTGCTTCAGTGCATCCAGGAGTCCCTCCTGGGTGAACCCTGGGTGCTGCCGCGCGGCGTAGGCGGGCCTGCCTCCCCCGATGAGCGTTATTACCAACAGCTGATCAACCTCTACTACCGCCTTGGCTATGATTTCGTCCCGCTTTGTCCGTTGTGGGTCAACAACCCGACCGGCAAGATCCGCCAAGCCGCCGATACGGCCGAGGCTTCGCGCGGCCTCCGAGATTGGGTGGATGAATCCGGGGCGCTGATCCGCTCGTGGGAGGACTTCGAGCACTTCCCTTGGAACCGGATCTACGCCGCCCCGGAGACGCTCGAGATGGCCGCCCGCTATATACCGGAGGGCATGAAGGTCACCGTTTCGGCTTCTCTCTTCGAGATCATCTTCGAATCCCTGCTCGGCTATGAAGGGCTCTTCTTCTGCATGCGCGATGACCCGCAGCTGGTGGAGAGTGTCTTCGACCGCTGGGGGCAGATCGTCTACGAGTATTACCAATCCACCGTGGAGTGCGACGTGGTAGGCGCCATCTTCCACGCTGACGATATGGGCTTCAAGACCGGTACGATGATCTCCCCGGCCGACCTGCGCCGCCTGCTCTTCCCCTGGCTGGCCAAGTATGCCGCCCTGGCCCACGAACACGGCAAGCCGTTCTGGATCCATAGTTGCGGTAACCTGTACCGGAATTCACCTTCGGTGATGGATGACCTGATCGACCTGGTCAGGATCGACGGATTTCACTCCTTCCAGGACGTGATTCTGCCGGTGGGTGAGGTCAAGGCGCGGTATGGGAATCGTCTCGCCCTGATGGGGGGGGTGGACATGGACATGCTCGCCACCCTGCCCGAGGACGAACTGCGCAACTACCTGCGCGCCATCCTGGACAGCTGTATGCCCGGCGGACGGTTCGCCTTCGGCTCGGGCAATACCATCGCCAACTTCGTGCCCCTGCAGAATTACGCCATCTTGCTCGAGGAAGCACATCAATGGAAAGGTTAGAAATTAATAACTTAGGAGATAGGGTATGAATTTTGATCTGGAAAAATTAAAGCAATCCGTGATTGATGGGGATGATTCCGGCGCCTTGGAACTGACCAAGCAGGCGCTGGCAGAGCATGTGCCGCTCGATGTGCTCATCAACCAGGGTTTGATTGCTGCCATGTCGGTCGTTGGAAAGTTGTTCGAAGATGGGGAGTTCTTCATTCCCGAGATGCTCGTTGCTGCCCGCGCCATGCAGTCCTGCATGGACATCCTGAAGCCTTTGCTCTCCAATATGGAAGCCAAGCCGCTGGCTACTGTCGTCCTCGGGACAGTGAAGGGCGACATGCACGACATTGGCAAGAACCTGGTCCGGATGATGCTCCAGGGCGCGGGGCTCGAAGTGGTCGACCTCGGCACGGACGTCGCTCCGGAAAAATTCATCCAGGCCATCCATGAGCATGGTGCAAAACTGGTGGGTCTGTCTGCTCTACTGACCACCACCATGACATCCATGGGGGCGATTATCGAAGCCATCGAGCAGGCCGGGCTGCGGGGCCGGGTTAAGATCATGGTGGGCGGCGCGCCGGTGACCGAATCTTTCGCCCGCCAGATCAAAGCCGACGGCTACGCCCCGGATGCCAGCCGGGCTGCCAACCTCGCGAAATCCCTGCTCGGGTTGTGATGAGAGATATGATCGTGCGCCTCGCGTATGGGAAGTCTGGCCTCGACCTCGACGTTCCTCCCGATGTGGAAGTGATCACCCCCCGCCCGGCGCTGGCCCTGCCTGATCCGCGGCAGAGCCTGCAGGCCGCCCTGCGCGGCCCGATCGGCTCGCCTCCGTTGCGCGACCTGGTCCGGCCGCAGGATAAAGTCGTCATCGTTCACACTGACCTGACCCGCGCCACGCCTAACGCCCTGATCCTCCCGGTCCTCCTGGAAGAGCTTGAAGGCGCTGGCGTTACGCGGGACGACATCACTCTGCTCAACGCCCTCGGCACCCACCGTCCACAGACGCCCGCTGAGCTGCGCGGCATGCTGGGCGACTTTATCGTGGACAACTACCGCTGCCTCCAGCACGACGCGTGGGACGACGGCAACCTGGTCACCTTCGGCGAGACCTCCCTCGGCCATCCCGTGCGCCTCAACCGTGCTTTCGCCGAGGCCGGCGTTAAAATTCTGACGGGTTTCATCGAGCCGCATTTCTTCGCCGGGTTCAGCGGCGGCCCGAAGGGCGTGCTTCCCTCCATCGCCGGGTTCGAGAGCGTACTCAGCAACCACGGGCGCGAGATGGTCGCCCACCCCAAAGCCACCTGGGGTGTGACCGCCGGCAATCCGATCTGGGAAGAGATGCGTGAGGTTGCGTTGCGTGTTGCCCCGACCTTTTTGCTCAACGTGGCTATGAACGACCGCCGTGAAATTACCGGCGTCTTTGCCGGCGACGTGATCCAGGCCCACGCCGCAGGCTGCGCTTTCGTCGGAGAGCATGCCCTGGTGCTGGTCGAACGGCCCTTCGACTTGGTCGTCACCACCAACAGCGGCTACCCGCTCGACCAGAACCTCTACCAGGCGGTCAAGGGCGTAAGCGCTGCAGCCCGCGTCGTCCGCCCAGGCGGGGCGATCGTCCTGGTTGCTGCCTGCGCCGACGGCCTGCCTGCCCACGGTGGCTATGCCGAGCTCCTGCACCGGGGCGGTTCGCCGCAGGGCGTCCTCGACCTGCTCGCCCGGCCTGGCTTCCAGGCGCACGACCAATGGACCGTCCAGGTTCAGGCGCAGATTCAGCTCAGGTCGGAAGTCTACGTCTATTCGGACGGCCTGAACGACGACGAGATCCGCCTGGCGCTCTTCACCCCTCTGCATGACCTGCCCTCCTCTCTGGAGGACCTGCGTAAGCGCTACGGACCCCGGACCTGTATCCTGCCGGACGGACCGCAGATCATCCCGACCCTAATCCAGTAAGGCACAGCTGCTTAGCTGCATCCTCACCTATATAACGGAGATTCCTATGTATAATCCCAAACCTGAGCACAAATTCACCTTTGGCCTGTGGACGGTCGGAAACGTCGGACGCGACCCGTTCGGAGGCCCGGTGCGTGAGCCGAAGTCCCCGGTAGAGCTCGTCCACTTGCTGGCGGAGGTCGGCGCCTACGGCGTCAACTTCCACGACAACGATTTGATCCCGATCGACGCCACGCCGGCTGAGGCGGAGACAATCAAGAAATCCTTCCACAGAGCGCTGGCCGAGACCGGCTTGGCCGTCCCGATGGCCACCACCAACCTGTTCAGCGACCCGGTCTTCAAGGACGGCGCATTCACCGCCAACGACCCCGGGGTCCGGGCGTACGCCTTGCAGAAAACGATGAACGCCATCGACCTGGGCGTGGAGTTTGGCGCGAAGACTCACGTGTTCTGGGGCGGCCGTGAAGGTACCGAGACCGATGCCAGCAAGAATCCGGTCGATGCCATCAAGCGCAGCCGCGAAGCCATGAACTTCCTGTGCGAATATGCGCTCGACAAGAAATATGATTTGAAATTTGCCCTGGAAGCCAAGCCCAACGAACCCCGTGCCGATATTTACAATCCCACCACCGGACACATGCTGGCCTTCATCGCTACTCTTGACCATCCCGAGATGGTCGGTGTCAACCCGGAAGTAGCGCACGAGCACATGGCCGGCATTAACATCATGCACGGCGTGGCCCAGGCTTGGGAAGCTGGCAAGTTGTTCCATATCGACCTGAACGACCAGTACCCCGGGCGCTACGACCAGGACCTACGCTTCGGCTCGCGGGATCTCAAGGCTGCCTTCTTCTTGGTCAAGTTTCTGGAAGATGTTGGTTATCAGGGTTCCCGTCACTTCGATGCCCATGCCTATCGTACCGAGGATTATGAAGGCGTCAAGGATTTCGCCCGCGGCTGTATGCGCACCTATCTTATTCTGAAACAGAAAGCCGCCCAATTCAATGCGGACAAAGAAATTCAGTCCCTTCTAGCCGAGATCAACGCTGATGATGGTGCGCTGACTCCATTTTTTGGCAAGTACACACCCGAGAAAGCTGCCGCTCTCAAGGTCCGGTCGTTCGATCGCTCATTCATAAGCAAGCGCGGTCTCAAATACGAGAAGCTCGATCAACTGGTCGTCGATTTATTGACGGGTGTTCGATAGTTTTCAACCTGTTGATATTTTCAGGAGACGGGTGGGTGTTCTTCCGTCTCCTGAAAGCTTACAATTGCCGTTTTTGGCGTGATCCCATCGAAATTCCAAATTATATTTTTATTTGAGGATGGTTTTATGGACCTGCTTCGAGTAAAAGGAAATCAAATCGTCGATCACCAGGATGGCCCCGTTTCATTGAGGGGCGTGTGCGTGGGCGGTTGGATGAACATGGAAGACTTCATCAATGGTTATCCGGGCCCTGAAAGCGGCATCCGCGATGCGCTGGCACAGGTTCTTGGCGCTGGCAAAACCGAATTCTTTTTTGACCGCTGGCAGGATTATTTTTTTGCCGAGGAAGACGTCAAATTCATTAAGTCGCTTGGTTGTACAATGGTGCGCCTGCCTTTGAATTACCGTCACTTTGAAAGCGACATGGCACCTTTTCAATATCTTGAAAAGGGGTTCGCCCGTCTAAACCAGGCCGTGGAATGGTGCGGACGGCATGGTTTGTACGTGATTCTCGATTTACATTCCGTCCAGGGCTGGCAAAATACCGATTGGCATTGCGACAATGCCTCCCGGCACAGCCTGTTCTGGACGCAGAAGCAATACCAGGATCGTTTTGTCGCTTTGTGGGAGGAATTTGCCCGCCGTTTCATGGGGAATCCGGTGATCGCGGGCTACAACGTGATGAATGAGCCGGTCGCCAACGCGACGCGTGGGTTGTTTGACTGGCAAAACTATGAACCCGGATATGCTGCGTTAAACCAGATATACCAGCGAGTGGTCAGGGCTATTCGTGCCATCGACCCAGATCACATCATTTTTCTTGAAGGTGATTGGTTCTCGAAATGTTTCGATGGCCTGGATGCCCCCGATACTCTGGGTGGGAATATCGTCTATAGCAGCCATAATTACAACGAGGCCGGGTTTGGGCCGGGGATATATCCATCTGCCGAAAAAGGATGGGGTAAGGCCTGGCAGGAAAAGATTTTTTCTGAGCTGTCCGGGACTCGTTTTACCCATAAACACAATGTCCCCTTGTGGGTAGGCGAATTTGGTTCAGCTTATAACGGCTCGGAGAGCGAAATCCCCGATCGTTTGCGCGCGCTGGATGACCAGATTGCGGTCTTTAATGAAAACCAGGCCCACTGGACGATGTGGGTTTACAAAGATATTTATGTGATGGGCTGGCTGCAGGTTTCCCCGGAGAGCGCTTATTTTCGGAAGATTGTGCCTATTTTAAAAGGGAAACAGGCCGTATTTGCAGATTTTTGGATGGGCTGGGTGCCAGCAACACCCGTCAAGAATTCTGTCGATGCGCTTGCGGTCCAAATTCAGGAGACATTGGCTGACGTCGGCGTGGATGTAAATGTTAGTCAGCGCTACGTCGAACAGAGCATGCTAGCTGGTTATACTGCAGTGCTGATGCAGCCTGCTTTTGCGCGTTTGTTTGTTGGAATGAGCGAAACCCAGCTCGATGAGATTCTCAAGTCGTTCAGTTTTGCCAATTGTCGTCCGCATCAGGGACTGCTTGATGTGGTGCGTCGAAATATGCTCTCTGGATAGTGGGATAGTCTGGTGGAGAAATTATGACCCGAAAATATTTTCTCGGTATTGATACATCCACAACCAGCAGTAAGGCATTGCTGGTAGATGAAAGTGGCGAGGTGGTGGCGGTTGCCTCGTCGCCACATACGTTGCAGACGCCGCGCCCGCTGTGGAGCGAACAGAATCCTGATTTGTGGTGGGATGGCGCACAGAAATCCATTCGGGCGGTGATCAAACAATCCGGTGTAGAGACAACCCAAATCGGTGCGGTTGGGCTGACGGGGCAAATGCACGGGCTGGTCCTGCTCGATGAAACGGGAAATGTCCTGCGTCCCGCCATCCTGTGGAATGACCAGCGCACCCAAAGCCAGTGTGACGAAATTCACCGTAGAATTGGGAAAGAGAAGTTCATTCAAATCACTGGCAACGTGGCGCTGACCGGCTTTACCGCGCCCAAGATTTTGTGGGTGGCAGAGAACGAGCCGGAAGTGTATGTGCGGGCGAAGCATGTGCTACTGCCGAAGGACTATATCCGCTACCGGCTGACGGGCGAATACGCGATGGACAAGGCCGACGGCGCGGGGACGGTACTGTTCGATCTGAAGGTGCGCGATTGGTCTAATGAAGTCTTGTCAGCGCTCGATATTCCGCGCGCATGGATGCCGCCGACGTTTGAAGGCTGTGAATTTACCGGGTGCGTGAGCACCGAAGCGGCGACTGTGACCGGGCTGAAGGCGGGGACGCCCGTTGCGGCAGGCGGCGGCGATCAGGCGGCGCAGGCGGTGGGCGTAGGGGCGGTCGAGCCGGGCGTGGTAGCGCTGACGGTGGGAACTTCGGGTGTTGTATTTGCCACGACCCCCTCTGCGCTGATAGAGCCCGAAGGCCGTCTGCATGCCTTCTGCCACGCCATACCCGGGATGTGGCATTTCATGGGGGTGATGCTTTCGGCGGCGGGAAGCCTGCAGTGGTACCGCGACACGCTGGCGCCGGGCGTTGGCTTCGACGACCTGCTGCAGGAAGCCGAACCGGTCCCGGCGGGAAGTGAGGGGCTGCAGTTCCTGCCGTACCTGAGCGGCGAGCGGACGCCGTATGCGGATCCGCTCGCGAGGGGGGCCTGGATCGGGCTGACCCTGCGCCACGGTCGCGGACACCTGACGCGTGCCGTGCTCGAAGGCGTCTCCTACGGCCTGAAGGACAGCTTCACCCTGATCCAAAATGCCGGGCTGGGCGAGATTCGCCAGGTGCGCGCCTCCGGTGGAGGCGTGAAGGGCGCCCTGTGGCGGCAGATCCTGGCTTCCGTGCTGGAGGCCGAGCTGGTGACGGTCAACACGACCGAAGGAGCCGCTTTCGGGGCAGCCTTGCTGGCAGGGGTCGGCGCAGGGGCGTGGAAGGACGTTCCCGCGGCCTGTGATGCAGTCGTCAAGATCGCCAGTAGCACGCCGCCTGATTCGGCCCAGGTCGAAGCCTATCGCAAGGCATATCCGCTCTATCGCCAGCTCTACCCAGCCCTCAAGCCCAGTTTCGAGAAGATGGCATGATGGAGTACGTCCTGGGCATAGACCTTGGGACGTCCGGGGTGAAGGCCGGGCTGGTCAATCTGGCGACGCTGAAACTGGAATGCGTGTCCGTACGCAGCTACGCGGATGATGCCGAGCAGGATCCCGAAATACTTTGGGGAAAGACGGTAGAGGCGATTCAGGAAGCGGTTAATCTATTGGGCAGGCGGGGGACAGTCAGGGCTATCGGCTTGTCCGGCCAGATGCATGGGGCGGTTCTGTACGATGCCGTTGGGAAACCGATCGGTCCCCTCATCAATTGGAAAGACCAGAAATGGAGTTCCAAAGCGATCATCCAAAAAATGAGGCTTGCCATGGGGGATCGAGCGTACGACGAATTGGGAACGGATATGTCCAGCGGATACAGCGGAGCGATCCTCTTCGGAATCAAGAAAAACGATCCGAATTTGTTCCAGCGGATTGCCCATTTTGTCCTGCCCACGGATTTCCTGCGGGGAAAATTACTGAGGAATGATAGCTATGCCACCGACCCGACGAACGCCTTCGGAACCGGCCTGTTCAACACTAGGTTAAACCTCTGGCACGCAGAGCTAATCCGGAAATTTCAGCTTCCCTTCAACATATTCCCTGAGGTCCACCCTACCTCCCAAAAAGCCGGGCCAATATCGGACCAGGTTGCCGATCTGGTCGGTTTGGAGAGAAAAATTCCGATCATCTATGGCGGTGGCGATAACCAGATGAGCATGCTGGGAAGCGGGTTGGCTGCGTCAGATTCACCCATCCTGATCAACATCGGGACCGCCACTCAAATTTCAAAGGTGGTTTCAACGTTTGAGAGATATCCGGGGTTAGACACTCGCAGCTACTTCCAAGGGTTCTATGCAATTGTGGGCGCGAGTCTGGCGGGGGGAGGCTGCTACCAATGGCTGCGGGAGCAAATCAAACAGGCGGAGGAAGCGGATATCGATTACTCCAAAATGGATGAGCTGGCCGCTAAAGTACCTCCAGGGGCAGAGGGTTTGGTCTTCTGCACGGGACCAAACAGGCAAAAGACCAAGCGCAGGAGAGGTTTCTACGGAAACACTGCAAGGCTGAACAGCATATCCCATCGAGCCAAAGCGGTGATGGAGGGGGTGTTGATGGATTTATACGACAGCTATGAGATCCTTAGAAACGATGACCGTTGTGATTTTTTTATTGGCGGAGGGAAAGGTCTTCAGAAAAGTCGGGCCTGGTCACAGATCGCGGCTGACTTGTTCGGAAAGCCGGTGCGAATTACCGGGTTTGAGAATGCCGTCTTCGGGGCGGCGCTCATGGCGGCTTATAGCCTTGGGTCTATTGAGAATCTGGAGGAATCGACTCACGCGATCGGTTATGCTGATGAAATGGCACCCGACCCGGAATATGCTAAATTCTACCGGGATGAGTTTGTCAATGACTGGCGCGTCGTGGTGCGCGAGAGATAAAAAATATCCGCATACGGAATTTCAGGAGGATGAGTTATGGACCTTGGTTTGAATGGCAAGAAAGCGCTTGTGACCGGAGGGGAGCGGGGGATCGGCAAGGACATTTGCCTCGCCCTGGCTCGCGAAGGCGTGGACATCGCTTATTGCGACGTGAAGATCGAGAGCGGGATTGGGTCGACCCAGGAGGAGGTCAGGGGGTTGGGACTAAAAGCCTTTGCGATGGAAGTCGATGTATCAGCCGAGAATCAGGTGATCCGCTTTGTCCAGGCCGCCATCGCCGAATTGGGCTGCATCGACATCTTTGTCAGCAATGCCGGGATCATCGAGTGGGAGCCGGTCACCAAGATTACCCTGGAGTGCTGGAACCGGATCCTAGCAGTCAATTTGACGGGAGCGATGTTGTGTACGCGCGAGGTAGCCAGACATATGGTCGAACGAAAGAAGGGGGTGATGCTGTTTACTTCTTCGACGATCCAATTCAATCCCGCCTACAAGGAAGCCGCCTACCGGGTTAGCAAGACCGGGGTGCAGGTCTTTGCAGAGACGGCGGCCATCGAGCTGGCTCCCTACGGCATCCGGGTCAACACCGTCTCTCCCGGGTTGATCAACTCGCCGAATTGGGCCAAGGGGGTTTTGGAGAAGGCAGTCAACAATCCCAAGACCGGGGAAGGCTTCATGGGGAACATTCCCCTCGGCCGTCTCGGGCTGCCGGAGGACGTAGGTTCCGTCTACGCTTTCCTTGCCTCGGAAAAGGCCTCCTTTGCGACCGGAACCAACATCGTTTTCGATGGCGGGTTTACTTTACGACCGTTGGTTTTGGTCACTCAGGATGAAATAAGAAACATGAACCTGTGAGGTCATGCACCAAAGCACTGCTCGATTTTGCCCCTCAGGAATTCGGCCGATTGGCGTAGCTCGTCCATTCCGTTCATGCCGTCCTCGATCGAGATCCAGCCGTCGAAGCCTGCATCCTTGAGAATGCGGAAGATGGCGTCGTAGTCGTTCAAGCCTTTTCCGATCACGCCATGTTGGATCGATTTAGCATAGCCATAAACAGGGTCCAGCTCTAATTTTCGCAGGTCTGTGAGGCTCCCGCCCTTGAGATAGCGGTCGCTGGCATGCATACTGACGACCCGGCTCTTGATCTTCTGCAGCAGCTCAAGCGGATCTTCCCCAGCGACAATGGTATTGGACGGATCGAAGTTGACTCCAAAAAATGGGGATTTGATCTGCCCGATGATCTCCAGAAACACATCGGAGCGGAGGGCAAACTCGGGATATTGCCAGTAACCGTCCTTGTAATGGTTTTCGATGTTGATGATGATGCCCCGGTCTTCGGCGTAAGCGACGGCTTCGCGGATCATTTCCACGCACCAGCGTACTGCTTTCTCGCGGTCTAGGCCGGGCCGGTTCTGTCCGGACAGCGTCCGGCAAAACTGCCCGCCCAATTTGACCGTCAAGTCGATGGCTTGCTTCTGCTTTTCAAGCTCTTCCAACCGTTTCTGCGGGTCTGGATGGGTGAAATCCGGGGAGAAACACATCATCGGCATTGTCAGCTTGAGATCTGCACATTTCTTTCTCACCTCGTCCAGGTAGCTTTCCTCCTTCCCCTCAAAGAAGAGATTGTGCATCTCCAGGCCATCCACGCCTAACTGCCCGGCCTTCTCTACCCAATCGAAAAGGGTCATGGACTTGTGGACGATGATGTCGTCAAGGTAGCACTTCGGAAACGCGGCCAGTTGGACCATTCTTTGCTCTTATCCTACGAATCAATATTGCGACAATTATTGATGGCGCCGCCTCCCAGCATTTGACGAACAGGCGCCATTGGCTACGTTTCAAATATCGTAACTCCCAGCCACTTACAAAGCAGCTTCAATTCACTTCGGATGTCTCCCGCGGCTACCACGTAGTGATTGCCAAAACATTGATCCAGGAAGTCCCAGCGATTTGCGTTGATCCTGACCTTGACCGTGAGGTTCGGGGATTGTTCGCAGCTCATCAGTTCTCCCCAGGCCAGGTGCAGCTTGTCACACTCCCGTCCATAGAACCGGAAGACGGTTACGGGGCCTTGATCCAGCCGGGGACGGCAGGACAGGGTCTCAAATCCCCGCTCCAAAGCGAGCTGAGATTTTCCCAGCACGACCGCCTCTTTGTCCGATGCAAGCGATGCAGGCGCACCGCAGTGGGTCAGGGTAAGGATTCCATCAAGGTCCAGGTCATAAAGGTCGCCGACATAGGCGCTGCTGGCGGTCAGATAGCGGACGATCAAGAGCGAGACGCATAACATCACGTCGCCTTCGCATGCGAGTGTATAGGCATCTTCGATAAAACCCATGCAGGGGTTCAACCCGAGTTCCCTGGGGAATCCTGACCAACATTCGGTGGCAAACCCGTCTATCTTTTGTTCCAAAGCAATCTGCTTCAACGCCAAATGAAGCTTGAGGCCTGCATCGAGGGCGTTTCCGTCCGTAGCAGTAACCATATGCAAAATGGCGATCTCCTGTCGCGATTGTTCGATCTCTTGGATATGTTGTGATATGGATTGAACGGAATCGCGTATTTCTTTAAAAGTGATGGGAACTAATGTAGTTCCTAGCCTGGAGTTCACTATTTGCGAATCATAACGACACGAAACAAGATTCGGGAAAAGGCCCCCGATGACGCCGATGCGGCTTTGTCGTATCCTTGAGAAGGCTCTTGCTACTTTCACGACGCATTGGAGTCTTTCGATGAAATCAGGATTGTCAGTGGGAGCATATAGCAACTCAACCGGGACCTTAGATTCCCGTAATGCTCCGACAGCCAGGGCGCTGCTGGGAAGTGCAAATCTTCCTTGGAGAGGGGAAATCAAGCACGGCGTATGACTCGTTAGCACAGCCGTCTCGATTGCCTTTGCACTGAGTCCACGCAGGGGGATGATGAGAAAGAGGTCAGGATTCTTTGCTGATAATTTTTGAACTGATTGCCGGGCTTCTTCATCATCCGATACAGGCTCGGCAACAATTAGATTCGCTGCCAAACGATTGAAAACCTCGACCTTCGACTCGAACTCGTTTTTAACGAGCTCGGTGTCAAATTCCCCAACTGGTAAAACAACAATGGTCGCAGCGTAAATCATTTTCATCTATACAGCGATGTTTCATAGTCCTTTTTATTTGGCATCGCACCTGTTCAATACGATTTCCAGAAGCAAGCTGATCATAGAGGCTTCTGTGCTGTAGTTGAAATCTTGTATAACACCACGTGCAGATAGACAGCTATACCATGTATTATGTATTTTAACACTGTT
>JBGPQJ010000019.1:0-31219 GCA_041488995.1 Anaerolineae bacterium | reverse complement strand
AGCGATCGGGGCCGGGTGGCGCAGATAATGCGCGTGAGGCAGCCGGGAAGGCAGGCACCAGACTTCCTCCCAACATGACCAGCGCTACGAGCAGTAGAATCCTTGCCGGTAGTTTCACATGCAGCCCATTCCTATTAATAAAACAGAGTCCGCTATTATTATAGCGGACTTTGCGCTCTGTGCTACTTGTTTTCTTTTTCGAGTTCCTCAAGCGCATCCAAATCGCCCCGCAGGTTGTTCCAGCGTACGATCAGGCTGATGATGTATATTGACAGGGTGACAAAAATGATGGAATAAGCAGCGTAGAAGAAACGGTAGGTATCGGGGGGAACTTCAAGGAAGAACATGGCAATGCTCCTGGGCTACTGGGACAATTTGAGTTTGAGTTGCTCGACGGTCTGGGCGAGGAAACCGATGCGGATCCGATGCCAGAACAGGGTGACAAAAATAACCGAGAAGACCGCGATGGCAAACAGCATGGACTGCAACATCTTGGGTGTCATATCGAAACCGCCCTGGGCGGCCGCATTCGCTCCGCCGACCACCACCGGGTGGATGGTACGGAATAGGCGGATGGACATGAACGTGAGCGGCACGCTCAAACTACCGATCAGGGCATAGACCGCACCGAAGCGGGCACGCCGCTCAGGGTCTTCGATACCCTGGCGCAGCAGCATATAGGCCATATAGATTAGTTCGAGGATGGCGGCTGTTGTCAGGCGCGGGTCCCATGTCCACCAGGTATTCCAGACCGGGTAAGCCCAGATCGAACCGGTGACGATGGCGATGAAGAAGAATACCAGGCTGATCTCGACTGCGGCAACTTCAATAATGTCCCATTTAAAATCATGAGTGCGCAGGTAAGCGATGCCTGAAACACCGGCGGCAATGAAACCGAGCATGCCCACCCAGGCGTTCGCCACGTGGAAGTAAAAAACCTTCTGCACAGCGCCCATCACTGCTTCGAGTGGCGCATAGAAGAAGACCATCCATACTGCGGCAACGAAGAGCAAGAATGAGACTATTTCAAGAATACGTAAAGCACGAGGGGTTGGGGTCATATTTTCTCCTTGGCGAGGAAAATGAATTTACTCTTCGACCACATAGTCGAAGACCATGAAAGCAACTGCGATGAAGATGATATCGTAAACAACCAACAGGTTGAGCCAGGGCAGGATCTCGTCCATGGGGAGTGCCTGCAGGAATCCACTACTGGCTTTAACCGCCGCCACCAGGACCGGTACGATCACCGGGAAGAGCAAAATGGGCAGCAACACGTCGCGGGTGCGGGTCTGCACGGCCATGCTGGAGAGCAGGGTCCCCACGCCGACGTAGCCGATGGAGCCGAGCAGCACTACCCCGATCAACCCGAGGCTGATCAAATTGGTATTGTACAGGATGCTGTACACCGGCAGGACAATTGCTTCGACGATCAGCATGAAGACCAGGTTGCTGATGACTTTGCCAAAGTAGATCGCGCTGCGGTCTACCGGCGCAAGCAGCAAACCGTCGAGACAGCCGCGGTCTTTTTCAACCGCCATTGAACGGTTGAGGCCCAGTGTTCCGGCAAATGCAAATGTCACCCACAGCACACCGGAAGTGACGGAGGCACGGGCTTTCACATCCAGCTCGAGGGCAAAGTTAAAGATCAGGATGACCAGCAGGGCAAAGACCAGCATTGCCGAAAGCAACTCGCGCGAGCGCAGTTCAGCCGCGAGGTCCTTCCATGCAATGGCACCAACCGCCCGGAGAAAACTGCCGAGACCGGAGGATGAGCGGCGGGTAATGGCTTTGTTCATGCGGCCAGCGCCTGTTTATAGAATGTGAGCAGGTTGCTCGCAGAGAGTTCCTTCTGTGTGCAGGAAGCGGCAATTGCCCCGCGCGATAACACATCAAAGCGGGAACCCAGTTCTTCTGCGCGGGCGAGGTCATGGGAGGTCATCACCACCGTTCGTCCGCGGGCGGCGACATTGCGCAGCACATCATCCAGCATGGCGGAAGCATCCTGGTCGAGACCGGTGTATGGTTCGTCGAACAGCATTACTTCAGGGTCATGGAGCACCGCTCTCCCGATGGCGAGCCGCTGCTGCATGCCGCGCGAAAAAGTCCGCACGAGGTCGCGCCGGCGGTGTTCCAACCCGACCATATGGAGTACGTCGGTGACGCGGGAGTCTAGATTCTGCAAATCGTACATGCGGCCATAGAAATGCAGATTCTCCTCCGCCGTCAGGTCGCCATACAACAGTGGGAGGTGCGAGACCACCCCCAGCGTGCGGCGGACTTCAGCGGCCTGCGCCGGGAGCGCGTGGCCGGCGATGCTCACCTGTCCGAGCGAGGGGCGCGACAGCGATGCTAGAATACGCAGGAAGGTGGTCTTCCCCGCGCCATTGGGGCCGAGCAGCGCGACAAACTCACCCGGCTCGACATGGAAATCAAGCCCGCGCAGGACCGTTTTCAGACCAAAACGCTTGATGAGTTTCTTGACCTCGATCATGGTGAAATCCTAGAGCTTACCCTTCAGGCGTGCTTTGAGGTCGGCACGTCGCTGCGGGTAGACCTCTTCGGAAATGTTTCCAGCACGGTACTGGTCATCAAGGGTGATGATCGCATCCATGATTTCCTCAGCGGTCTCGCTGACAGGTTCCTCAAGTACATCATCATCTCCACCCTGCCTGCGCCGGCGATCACGCAGGAAGAGGAACACACCCGCCACAATGAATGCCAGGCCAAGCGCACCGATTCCAATCAGCAAACTGGTTTTGGTATTCACGCTGGTGGCGGGGGCACTTTCGGTTTTGGGCGTACCGGAGACATTGAAACTGAGCTGATCACCGCTATTGAAGGGACCGCTTGTAAAGACCTGGTTCTGGGATTGTGCGTCAGCCGGCTGGCTGGTGAGCTGGTCACTTTTTATTTTCACGCCTGCTGGTGCGATAAGATTCAACGCAGGAATCTCAATGCCAAATGGGACCGTAATGTCGGCGCTCTTATTATATGGCAGCGCGAAACCGGTTACTGCCGCATACAATTTATCGCTCGGAGGGACGGCAAAGCCTTCTGCCGTCTGTAGGAATTTCGCATCTCCTTGTTGCAGGTCAAAGCCCAAAAGCTCCACACCTTCCGGCATGGGCGCGAATGGCAATGTCTGTCCGTCAGAGGTAAAAACAACCGTCTTGTTACCGGGGTTGCTGATGGCGAAAAATTCAAGCACACCGATGCGCGTCCCGTCGAATTGGATGATGACGTGGCCCTGCTTAACCTGCAGGCTGGTGAGGTCGTCCGTCGTATCATAGAGGTTGATTGGCTTAAGGGCAAGGCTCGTGGCATCTTTACCGATCACCGCAATGTCTGATTCATAAGGAACACCCTGGTATTCAACCTGTGCAATGAAGAAGCGTCCTTCGGGGATTTCGACATTCTCAAAGGTGTATGAACCATCCGCTTGGACTTCGGTGGTGAGATTGAGCACCTGCTGCGGAGTGGTGTTATCCTGCCCATGGACAAAACCGAGCAGAGTGACCGTGAGCCCCGCAGGGAGCGCTCCGCCTGAGGCGTTGGCAACCGAGCCGGTCACGGCGCCGGTTATATTGGGCAGGACCGTCGGAACAGTGGTTGCATCCAGGACGGGCTGGGAAGTAGATTCAGCAGCCGAGGCGGGTATGGAAGTACCCTCGGGCGTCGCGGCAACCGCGGTGGGCGAGGGTAGCGGGGTGGCAGTCGCCTCGACCCCTGCAAAGGTCAGCGAGCGGACGTAAGCCGCCAGCGCCCAACCTTCATCTTCCGTCAGTTGATTAAAAGCTGGCATCACACCGGGTACGCCGTTGGTCATGGCGTTGAACAAATCCTGTTCGGATCGCTTCGCCATGAACTGCTGTTCGGATAAGTTGACTTTTGCATTGGCTGAGCCGTCCACACCATGGCAGGTGGCACAATTGATTTCGTAGAGCGTTCTGCCTTGGGCAAGCTCCCCGGCAGACGTATGCAGACTGAGGGCATAAGCGACGACATTCCAGCGCTGCTGCTCACTCAAACTGGCGGAGAAGGGCGGCATGAAATTCTCAATCCGTCCCTGCGTCACGATGGTGAAATAATTGGACGGGATGGCTGCGCGCCCGGCAGCTGGCAAGCCAAACGCCGGAACCTTCACGCTGAGCTGCAAACCCTGCGGACCATCGCCGCGACCCCCTTCTCCATGGCAGGGAGCACATTTGTCCATATAGAGAGTCACTCCCTCCTGCGGTGCCGGGGGTTCAGCGGGAAAGAGCGCGCCCAGCGTCGGTGCCGGGGTGGGCGATTTGTAATTGGGGGGCGGTGTAATATCGGAGGCCAGAGAGAAATTACAGGCCGAGAGAAGAATGGCAGTCAGAATGAGAAATGCGGTGAGACGGAATTTCATGATTAACCTTTGATCGGGTTGAGAGGAAGATGGGTTATACCCCGCCACTTTTTTAATGAGCGCCCCGGCGTCTGCAACCTGCCGATTATTTGATCACTTTCCCGCAGTGCGGGCAGAAACGGTCGGAACCCAGGATGGGGCGCCCGCAGTTGGGACAGAAGCCGCCCGATTTTTCCCTGCGCTCGCTGCGCCGGGCTGCGATCAGCGATTCGATGTCATCGTCTATGTCGAGGCTGCCCTGTGAGGCTTGTACCGCGGAATCCGCACGCCGGGCAGCGATGGCCGCTTCAAGGCGTTTCTCCGCATCACCGGATGAAACGGATTTGGGTGCGATGACATCCATCTTGCGCAGCACATCTGCACCGCGTTGCAGCAGTTCAGTGCGCTGTTGCGGGTAATCCTCGGCGGGAATTTTCCCGAGCGAATAATCAAAATCAAGTTCCTGAAGGGCTGTAATCACCCGGTCACGTTCCGCCATGAGGGATGACAGCTCGTGCTCCTGCATGGCCGACACCGGACGGCGTGCCTCGAGGAATGGTCGGGCGATAAACACCACCGCCAGCAACAGGACAGCCATGATAAGAAGAATTGCACCAATATCCATCTGTCATTTCGCCTTGAGAGAATCAACCACCGATTGGATCTGATCCAGGGATTGGAAGGGACCCACCTGGATGTACTGGATCATGCCATCGCGGTCAATAAAATAGGTTTCAGGGACGCCCTTGATACGAAAAGCCTGCGAAATGCGCGTGCCCAGGTCTGCGCCATTTGGATAAGTGATGCTGAACTTTTCCAGATATCCGCGTGCTTCCGGTTCGGTGTCCACATAGTCCACACCCAGAAAAACGACATCACCCTCCGGCTGGTAAGCGCGCCACGCTTCTTCGAGTTCAGCCGCCTCCTGTTCACATGGCTTGCACCAGGACGCCCAGAAGTTTATCACAACAATTTTACCTTTCAGTTCGGAGAGCTTCACCTGCGAAGCGCCGTTATATTCATAGTTCGAAAAAGTGGCCAGTGTGAAATCGGGCGCCTTATCACCCACCTGCACCGTCCCCTGCTGGGAGCGGTTCAACCCGAGGGCTACCAGACCAAGCAGGCCGATCAAACCCGCCCAGACGAGCACCTGCACCCAGAGCGGGACGCCGCGCTTTTTCTGCGGAGCAATTTCAGGATTAGATTGTGTCATTAAAAATTTCTCCAGGATTTATGGACGCACGGACTTTATCCGGCATGACCGGGGTTAGTTTCGCTTTTTTAATTCTTCCTCCAGCCGGGCGACATAATCGTCCGACCCTGCGGCTGGTTGCACAGGAGTTCCATCAGTGGGGGTTGAAATCGAATCTGTACCGTCTCCACCTTTTGACTCTTTGGGAGAACGGAAGGTGCGCACCAGGATGATGACTCCCACCACAAACAGCACCGGCGGAACGAGATATACCAGCCAGTTCAGGCCAGTGCGCGGCGGCTCGGACAAAACGCGCGCACCGTACTGGTCGACGAAATATTGCTTGATCTGTTCTTCCGTCCAACCTGCCGCCAGTTTCTCACGGATCAATGCGCGCCACTGGGCGCACGCCTGGGTCGGACAGACGTCAAGCGGGGTATTCTCACATACCGGGCAGAACAACTGTTTGGCAATGCGGTTGACATCATCGTCTGAGGGGGTCGGATCCTGCGCAAAGGCAGTCCCCACCCACAGAGCAGCAAAAACCAGCATGATCGGGGTAAACCAGATGAGTTTTTTCATGGTCAATCACTAATCGGCGGCAGTGGACTGGCGGGCAGCTCTCGAACGCTCGCGGGCGGATTCGTACTCGGGGTCCTTATCGGGCCACACCGCCACGAGTGCACCAAAGATGAACAGCAGACTGCCTGCCCACAACCAGTTCACCAACGGGTTGTGGTAAACCTTGAAAGTCGCGCCGGTAGCCAGGATTGGCTGCCAGTCAATCAAAATGATGTAAAGGTCGTCCTCGATGGTGCTGCGTACGCCGGGAATGGTCATCGGCTGCTGCGATTCATAGAAAAAGTCGCGTCGAGGGTACAGTTCGGTGAGTACCTTCCCATCCTTGCTCACTTCAACCACAGCACGGGCGACATTGCGTGCATCGGGCGTATCAAAAATCGCGAGGTCCTTATAGGTGATGGTGTAGCCGTCCAGTTTGAGAGACTCGCCCTGGGCAATCGTCCCTTGCGTCTCGGTCTGGAATAGCTCGAGGCCGAGGATGCCAATGGCCATCATCACCATGCTGATATGGATGATGTAACCACCATAGCGCCGGCGGTTGCGTCCGACCAGCCGCCACGTGGAAAGGAAGATGTTCTCGCCTGTTGCTTTGCCGCGCGCGCGGATGGCACGCCAGAATTCATACAAGGTGATGAACAACGTCAGGAAGATGAGAAAGAACCCTGTCAGCGCAATCGGATTGCGCAGGCCGAGTGCAATGACGATGACCTCGGCCACCACTGCGGCGATAGCCGGCTTCCACAACGCGCGGCCGAGTGTCTTCCAGGTTGAATGACCCCAGGCAGAAAGCGGCGCGATGCCCATCAGGAAGATCAGACCGGCAAAAAGCGGAGCCGTTGCGCGATCATAGAATGGCGGGCCGACGGTCACTTTCTGACCAGTGAAAAGCTCGGAAATAAGTGGGAAGATCACGCCCCAGAAGCATACGACCAGAATGCTCATGAAGAAAAGGTTGTTGAGCAGGAAGAACGCTTCGCGTGAAAGCACCGATTTCAATTCGGATTCGGATTTAAGATCGTTCCAGCGGTAGATCAACAGCCCGGCCGAAGCGATAAAGGTCACGCCAATAAAGATAAAGAATGCAGGACCGATCGCACTCTGGGCGAATGCATGCACCGAGGAAAGCACGCCGGAGCGGGTCAGGAAAGTGCCGAAGATGACCAGCGAATAGGTCAGGATGATCAGCAGCGTGTTCCAGTGTTTGAACATGCCGCGTTTTTCCTGGATCATCACCGAATGCACAAACGCCGTGCCGGTCAGCCAGGGCATGAACGCAGCGATTTCGACCGGATCCCAGCCCCAGTAGCCGCCCCAGCCGAGCACGTCGTATGCCCAGCGCCCGCCGAGCACCAGCCCGAGCGACAGGAACATCCACGCCACCAGCGTCCAGCGGCGGGTAATGCGGATCCAGCGGTCGTCAGTACGCCCGGTCACCAGCGCAGCGATGGCAAAGGCAAAGGGAATCACAAAAGATACAAAACCGAGATAAAGCATTGGCGGGTGGATGATCATGCCCGGATGCCGCAGGAGCGGATTCAGACCGCGCCCATCCGCGGGGGTAAAAGGTACCGCGCCGACGGGCTGGAACATGGCAGTGATTACATTCCCGTCAAAAGTCTGCCAGTAGCGCGCAAACGGGTTTTCGTAGAGGACCACCAGCCCGATGAAGAAGGCCAGCGTCACTGAAGCCACGACAATCACCCATGGCAGGAACTCGCGGTCGCGGTCCCATTTGCGCAGCATCACCGCCGAAGCAAAAGCAGACATGAGCCAGGACCAGAAGAGGAGGGAACCAGCCTGACCGCCCCACAGCGCAGTCACCTTAAGGTAAGTTGGCATGCTGCGGCTGGTGACTGAATATACAAAATCAAGTTCAAAGTGATTATTGACGATCAGGTATATCAAGGTCAGCGCAGAAAGGGAAATCAACGGAAAGGAGAGCAGCATTGCATAACGGGAACTCTCCACCCAGCGCTGCGATGGTTTGAAATAACCATACACTGCCGCGCCGACCGCGAAAAGCGCCGTCGCGAGGGAAATCACCAGCACGCCGTAACCAAATTGTGCCACCATATTGTCTCCTGATAAGCTTCCAGCAAAAACCCGGTCCCTCACCGCCATTAAAAATCAATAATCATTGGGTGAGAGCCGGGCTGGTACAGGTCGAGCTAAAGGCTATCAAGCCGCTGTCCGCAAAACTTCATAAATCGAGAGGCGCAGCGACATTATAAACCGGGCCTACTAATTTCCAGCCCCGGTCCCAGGTACCTGGCTTGGGACGGCTTCTTCGTAACGGGTAGGGCATTTGAGCAACAATTCGTCAGCATAGAAAACGCCATCTTCGCCGAGGTGGCCGGTCATGATCGCCTGGGCTTCGTTGCGCAAGAGGTCTGGCTTGGGACCGACATAAACCACCTTCATATGCGCGCGATTCGGGTTAATGACCGCCTCGTGGAGCACCTGCGCCAGTCCACCCTGCGCTTCGATTTCCTTGTTATCGCCGGAGACATGCGCTACGGTGAATGACAGGGTCAACGTTTGCGGATCATATTGGATTGTGTCCCCGACAATTGCGCCTGAGACGCGCATGTTGCGCCCGACGACTTCCTGCCCCTTGGCCTTTAGTTCGTCCACCGTCATAAAATATTCGGCACTTGCCTGAGTGGAGGATGCGATTAAGTAGACCACTGCCGCCAGGATCAACACACCACCAATAATAAATTTCGCACGCTGCATGAATAACCTCCATCGGATGATGATTCTATACAATTATTTGTAGTCTGCTGATAATTCTACACACTTAGATTAAGGCAAGGTGAGAAGCATTTTTCCATCAGGCAAGTCATGACCTCTATCACGCATTTATATGACAAGTTTCATCCAATTCTAACGCTTTCATTTTCACCTCGTAATGTTCAGCGTTAGTGAATAATTTTACCTTTCAAACGTGTAAAACAGAATCGTGACATTCATCGTTATAATCCCTGATAATTAATCTTGTCTTCATCTAACATGTCATCTTATAATCTCACGTAATACTACTGCAAACACCCCACATCTACCCCATTGAAGATCTTCGGGAGAGTGAAATGAGCACGAATAATCTCATCAAAGATGGACGCTGCGTCAGCGTGATCATCCTGATCACCCTGGGGCTGGTACTTGCTTTCGGGGCATGGATCAGCCTCCCAGGGAGCATGCAAGTCCAGGCGGCGCCTGCTCCAATCCCGGCCATTCAAAATACCACCCCCAACGACGTGTGCCTGGGCTGCCATACGCAACCGGGGATGACCATCAAAATGTCTAACGGCAATGTCCTTCCATTGACCCTCGATAAGCAAAAATACAGTGAGAGCATCCATGGCGAAAACTATATCCTCTGTACCTCATGTCATACCACCATCAGCGAATTTCCCCACCCTGAAAAGACAGCTGACAGCATCCGTGATTTCTCGCTGGAAAATTACACCACCTGCAAGCAATGTCACCAAGAGCAGTATCTCAAGACACTGGACAGCGTCCATCAAAAAGCCTTAGCTGGTGGCAACAACAATGCCGCTGTGTGCACGGACTGCCACAACCCTCATTATCAGACCCGCCTTACCGATCCGCAAACAGGCGCGCTGACCCCCGAGGCGCGGGTTAAGATCCCGGAAACATGCGCCCGCTGTCACAGCACCATTTACGAAAGCTATAAAACCACCGTACATGGCTCAGCGTTGATCGGCGAGGGCAACCCGGATGTCCCGACCTGTATTGACTGTCATGGGGTCCACAACATATCCGATCCGACCACGAGTGAGTTCCGGCTTAAAACACCCACCGAGATGTGTGGAAGATGCCACACGGACGCTAAGGTCATGACAAAGTATGGGATCTCGACGAACGTCCTGAACACGTACGTAGGCGATTTCCATGGCACCACGGTGATCTTCGACCAGCAGTCGCCCGACCAGGGCACAAACAAGCCTGTCTGTTATGACTGCCACGGCATTCATGACATCAAGCGTGTTGACGATCCCGAGAGCGGCATCGCCATCAAACAAAATCTGTTGGTTAAGTGCCAACGCTGTCATGGGGATGGCATTCCGGCCGGTTTCACAGATGCCTGGTTGAGTCACTACACTCCCAGCCCACAGGTTTACCCGCTGGTCTATTTCGTAAATTTCTTTTACCTTGTATTTATCCCAATTGTTCTGGGTGGCATGGTGATTTTTGTGGTCAGCGATATCGCGCGGAGAATCATTGACCGCAAGAAGAAAGGAGCAGCGCACTAATGAGCGAGCAAAAGACCTACATCCGGTTTCCACTTGCGCGCCGCATTGAGCATATTGTGATGCTCCTGTCGTTCGGCATCCTGGCGATCACCGGTCTCCCGCAGAAATTTCCCACCTGGGGACTCTCCCAGGCGCTGGTTGGTCTGTTCGGTGGGATTGAGACCACGCGCCTCATCCACCATTCGGCGGCAGTTATGCTCATGCTGGGCACCATCTGGCATATCCTCGTCACAGGCTACAAAATCTATGTCGAGCGGACCCCCCTTTCCATGCTTCCCGTGTTGAAAGACATTAAGGATGGTTGGCAGGCTTTTTCATACAATATCGGGCTTGCCAAACGACGCCCGCAAATGGGACGTTTCGCGTTCGAAGAGAAACTTGAATATTGGGCGTTTGTCTGGGGAGCCATCGTGATGGGCATGACCGGCTTCATGATGTGGAACCCGATTTCGACTGCCCGGTTCTTGCCCGGTCAGGTTATCCCGGCAGCGAAAGCCGCACACGGCGCAGAAGCCATCCTGGCTGTACTGGCAATCATCATCTGGCATTTCTATGGCGTCCATCTAAAGCTATTTAACAAAGCCATGTGGACCGGCAATATGACCGAAGAAGAAATGCTCCACGAGCACCCGCTCGAACTGGCAGATCTCAAAGCCGGTCTTGTTTCCCGTCCGCTTGATCCAGCCACGAAACGCAAACGACAGATGGTGTTTTTCCCGCTTGCGGCAGTTGCATCGCTCATCATGCTGGCGGGTGTATATGGTTTCGTAAACATCGAAACAACCGTCCGCACGGTAATTCCTCCCGCCAGCACAGTGACAGTTTTTGTTCCGCAGACCCCAACCCCGCTGCCGACTCTCGCCCCAACACCGACGGCTGCGGCAGTGGCGCCGGCTGCCCTGACCTGGGAGGCTTACGCCAGCCTTGTTTTCAAAACCAAGTGCTCAGCCTGTCACGGTGCGGCCAAAGTCGGCGGCCTTTCGCTGCTGACTTATCCGGATGCGATGGCAGGCGGCAACAACGGTGCCGTCATCGTCCCCGGCGACAGTCTAAACAGCAAGCTCTATAACATTCAATCTGCGGGTGGTCATCCCGGACAGCTTAGTCCAGACGAACTTGCGAAAATCCAGGAATGGATCGACGCCGGAGCACCCGAGAAATAACCATCAATCCAGTGATGAACACAGGGGCTTCCATGTTCGCGAACATGGAAGCCTTGTAGTTTGTATAATGTATAATGGGCAAGTAAGAGGAGCATACTTATGTTCAGACGCATAAAAGATGGGGTAAAGAAATTCTTCTTCCCGCCGGCCAATTCGCCGCGTTGGATGCTTATTCTGCCCTTTGCGACACTGGGCATATTGGTAATTATTGTATTTGTCGCTGGCGCATATGGTTGGGATTACACCAACTCCTCTGCCTTCTGCGGCACTTCTTGCCACACCATGCCGCCTGAATATGCAGCATATCAGGCTTCCCCTCACGCACGCGTCGCATGCGTGGAGTGTCATATTGGTCGTGAGTTTATTGGAAATCAAATTTTCCGAAAAGCCGGCGATCTCAGGCATGTCATCGCGACTGTCTTCACGACTTACGAATACCCCATTATGGCCAGTAATATGCGCCCTGCGCGCGATACGTGTGAAAAGTGCCATACTCCCGAAAAATTTTCTGATGACAGCCTGCGTGTGATTAAACATTTTCAGGATGACAAAGAAAATACTCCCTTTAGTATCACCCTGGTTCTTAAGACGGGCGGCGGAACCAAACGTGAGGGATTGGGGCGAGGTATTCACTGGCACATCGAGAATCAAGTTTATTATTATGCCAGCGACAACCTGGAACAAAATATCCCCTATGTCCGAGTCGTCAACGATGACGGCAGTGAGCAGGAATACACTGATGTGACGTCGGGGTTTGATCCTTCTACTATCGATCCAAACCAGCTCAAGCGAGTGGACTGCATTACTTGTCACAACCGCATTACTCACCGCGTTTATACTCCTGAGGAGTCGGTTGACCGATCATTGCAAGTCGGAACAATATCCACGGAAATTCCTTTTATTCGTCGCCAGGCTGTAGATGTCCTGCGTGCGCAATACACCTCTCAGCAGGAAGGGATTGCCGGCATAGAAAAACTGGCTGACTATTACAGGTCCAACTATCCTGATTACTATGCAGCCAATAAAAATAAAGTTGACGCGGCCGTGCAGGAGCTTACAAAGATCTTCAACGATTCGGTCTTCCTTCACCAGAAATCGGATTGGAACGCCCACCCGAACAACATCGGCCACTTCGATTCGGCCGGGTGCTTCCGCTGCCATGATGGCAAGCATCTAGACTCTAATCAGCAAGCCATTCGTCTTGAATGCAACCTGTGCCACTCTATCCCGGTCGTCAGTGGTGCGCAGGATTTTGTGACCCAGATCGAGATCAGCAAGGGCCCCGAGCCTGAATCTCACCTGAACCCAAATTGGATCAGTTTGCATAATAAGGCATTCGATGCCACGTGCTCGAATTGTCATACCACTGAAGGAGCAGGCTCTACGGCGAATACGTCCTTCTGCTCCAACAGCGCCTGCCATGGCAGCGTCTTTAGCTATGCTGGCTTTGACGCTCCCAAACTGCGGGAAATCCTTCAAGCTCAGTTGCCGACCCCGGCTCCTGTCCCAACGACTGCTCCTGTAGTCGGAAAACCAACTTACGATACCAATATCGCAGCGCTTTTCAACGCCAAATGCACTGGCTGCCATGGCGCTGCAGCCTCCGGCGGCCTAGATCTGACCAGCTATGCCAGTCTGATGCAAGGCGGGAAAGATGGGGCGGTCATTACCCTCAATGACTCCGCCAATAGTTTGTTGATAAAGATCCAGAGTGCTCAACACTTTGCAAACTTCACCGCCGATGAGTTGAAGCTGGTTGAACAATGGATTGATGCGGCTGCACCTGAGAAGTAAGAATACGGTTTTGGAGGAAATAGACATGAAAGAAAATAAAGAAGTCTCGCGTCGGGATTTTATGAAGCTAGCCATCTCAGCCATCGGTGGAGTCATTGGAATGGCTTATGCAATCCCCGCAATAGGTTATATTGTCGGACCTGCACTGAAAAAAGACCAGGGACAGGGCTGGATACGCCTCGGTTCCACGGGGAAAGTGGAAACTAGCATACCTACCTTGTTTAAGGTAAAAATCCAACGACAGACAGGCTGGATCACCACCGAAGAGGAGGTGTCTGTTTATGTACTGACTGAGAACGTACGCGATTACATAGCAATGTCCAATGTCTGTACCCATCTGGGTTGCCGTATCAGGTGGATCACCGAACAAAATAAGTTCTTCTGTCCCTGTCATAATGGGATTTTTGACAAAGAAGGAAACGTAGTATCGGGCCCTCCTCCTCGCCCTCTTGATCGGTATAAGGTTAAAGTCGAGAACGACCAGTTGTTCATCTTAGGAGGTTAACGTGGGAATTAAATTGGCTGATTGGCTGGATGAGCGGGTTGGTTGGCGTGAAGTTTGGAGAGCGATATTTCTTCGCAACATACCTAAGGTCAACTGGTTTTATACCCTTGGAAGCGCAACCTTGTTCCTTGCCCTGAACCAAGCCATAACAGGCATCCTCTTGACCGTTTATTATGTCCCTACCCCTGATCATGCTTATGACAGTGTTCAATACATCACCACCCAGGTGACTGCCGGTTGGTTGATACGGGGACTGCATCACTGGGGGGCGAGCGCGATGGTTGTCGTTGTCGTGCTTCACATGTTGCGTGTAATCTTCTATGGTGCCTACAAGTTTCCGCGCGAAGTAACATGGATGACGGGTGTCGTTCTTCTTCTGGTGGTCATTGGATTTGGTTTCACTGGTTATCTTCTTCCTTGGGACCAAAAAGCTTTCTGGGCTACTACGGTTGGGACTCGCATTGTTGGTACACCACCAATCATCGGAGATTATCTGCTTAGAATCTTGCGCGGTGGTACTGATTTGTCTGCCGTAACCCTTGCCCGCTTTTACGGCGCGCACATTTGGGCGTTACCAGCTACGTTAGCGCTCTTGATCGGCGTTCATCTTTACCTGGTCATCAAGATCGGTATTAGCGCCGTGCCGAAGAAGGGAGAGTAGCTGATGAACGACCAAGAAAAGAAAGAGTACCTGGAAAAATACGTCGAGGCCAAGAAGAAGGGTGTACCCTTCTTTCCTGACATTATCTTTAAGGATGTGGTGGTTTCACTGCTGGTGTTTATCGTTCTGGTGGCTTTGGCCTATTTTATTGGCGCGCCCCTGGAAGCCCGTGCAAATCCTGCTGATTCTTCTTATACCCCGCGTCCGGAGTGGTATTTTCTGTTTTTGTTCCAACTCTTGAAATACTTCCCCGGTAATCTCGAGGTCATCGGAGTCGTGGTGCTCCCCACGCTGGCGATTCTGGCGTTATTCCTCCTGCCCTTTATCGACCGGAGTAAGTTCCGTCATTATACAAGCAGAATCATTGTTGTTACGGGAACAATGGTTATGCTGGTTGGTATCATCTTTCTGACCATCCAATCAGCGCGCGAAACACCACCGCCGATCGAAGCAACAGCTGGTGATCAAACCGCTGTCCTGTACATCGCCAATTGTGCCCCCTGTCATGGAGAATCTATTGTCGTTCCAGCTGGAACTAATTTACATGACATCATTGCCCAGGGAAAGCACGAAGGTATGCCTGCTTGGGGTGCCGATCTTTCGACCGATCAAATTGATGCGCTGGCCGGGTTTATTCTCTCTCCCGGCGGGAGCCAGCTTTACACGCAATACTGCAGTGAATGTCATAAGGTGGAGGAACTGGTTTCAAGCAGTCCGTTGGAACTTAAAAAAGCCCTGGACCTTGGATTGAGCTACCCACCCCATGCTAACTTAAATATTCCCAACCTATCTACCGCGATGGATCAGGAGCAGCGTGCCCGCCTTCTGAACTTCCTGGTCGCGCCTGATGGATCCAGACTGTTCTCTACGAATTGTTCTCCCTGTCACGGGAGTTCGGTTGCTTTTTCTGGCACAAAGGATGAACTTCGCACACTCATCAGCACAGGAGGTCAGCACCTCGAGATGCCAGCTTGGAAAGCGAAATTAAGCGAGGGTGAAATCGACACGCTTGCCAAGTATGTGGTTGACCCTGCAGCAAATCCTTCGGGTAAGCAATCCTTTGAGAATAACTGCAAAAGTTGTCATGGCGATCGTATCCCGAAAGCCGAAACCGTTGAGCAAGCCAAGCAGATTATTTCAACCGGCGGTGCCCATCAGACAATGCCAGTTTGGGGATCGGTATTAACGCCTGAGCAGTTGGTCGCGCTTGTAGACTACACTTTGCAGGCAACCCAGGGTACTTCTGTAGCAACTGGGCAAAAGCTCTTTGAAGATAACTGTGCGGTCTGCCATGGTCAGTTCGGTGAAGGTGGACCCAATCCAACACACCCCGGTACCACCATTCCACCCATCAGTACTGCAGAATTTCTAAAAACGCGCGACGACTTTACTTTGCGCGCAATTATCTCCCAAGGGCAACCGAATGCTGGAATGTCCCCTTTTGGCACATCTTCGGGCGGCCCTCTGGATGATACGCAGATTGATGCGATTGTTGCCTATCTCCGTTCCTGGCAAGAGAAACCCCCTGTTGAGACTCAGCCTGAAGTAGCTCAACCAACGCCTATGCCAACCGCGATTGCTCTCACAGGCGAGAAAATCTACGTCAGTTTGTGCGCCCAATGCCATGGCCTACATGGTGAAGGAGGGATTGGCACCGTGTTGAACAGTCCTGATTTCCAGAAAGCCAAGACCGATCAGGACATTATTGATACAATCAGCAACGGCCACAAAGATACGTCCATGATCGCCTGGGGAGAGGTCTTGAATGCTGACCAAATTAACCAATTGGTAGCATACCTTCGATCCCTCACTGGTGAACAGACTAATGCTCCGTCAACTTCCCCATCTTTTACCGCGGATGTGATGTCTATTTTCCAAAGCAAGTGCGCCTCTTGCCATGGGAATTTGGGCGGATGGAATGCTTCCAGCTATAAGGCCGTCATGGAAAGCGGCACTCATGCTCCTGTAGTAGTTCCCGGTGATGCGGCAAACAGCCTGCTGGCGCATAAGATCCTGGGAACCCAGAAAGAGGGGATGATTATGCCTCCCTCTGAAAAATTATCGGATGCTGAGATCCAAACCATTATCGACTGGATCAACGCAGGAGCGCCCGAGAAATAAGATTCAGCCTTCAACAAAAAAGGACGCCCGTTTGGGCGTCCTTTTTATTCAACCATTTCGCTCTAGGTGAGCATCGCCTGGCCGTGAGCCGGTACCTGCTCCGTGGCAGTGACGTGTTCCACATCATAAACGGTGTGATCCACCACATGCAGGTAACGAACCCCGATGGAAAAAAGCATCAACCCGTAGGAGATGATGCCCGACCCTGCCAGCCACTCTACCAGCGAGGGACGATACGTGGTGTAACTAACGGTCGGTTCACCCGGGAGATATGAAACCAGCACCAGCAGTCCGGAAAGGTTGGTATCCCAGCGGTAAGCCACTATGCCGCCGACCACCAGTATGAGCGCCAGCATCCGTAGAGCAGGGATCATGCGGGTCTTTTTATTGAGGAGCAGGATGATCGGCAAAACTGTGCCCAGCAAGATTTCACCGAACCAGAAGTTGAAAGAAAGCACACCACCAGTGAGGATGCTCAAGCCCTCGGTGCGACCCGCCTGGTATGTGTAAGTCATCGAGAGCGCATCCCAGAAGCGGAAGTAGAGATACGCCACCAACATCCAGCCGATGAAATAAGTCACACGCTCCAGCAGTTCGTCCTTAACAATGGCACGGGGCGTCAGTCTTGCAGAGAGCATGGAGGCGAACACAGTCAGCGACATGCCGCCTGCCACGGCTGAGATTATGAAGAGTACCGCAATATCAGGCCGATACCAGAATGGGCGGGCTTTAAGTACCCCGTAAATAGCACCCAGAGACGACTGGTGGAGCATGGAAAGACCCAGGCCGGCAATCGCCAGGTAAGGAGCATAGTGATGCACATTTTCCAACCTTAAAGCTACTTTGGGGAAGCGGTTGCGCAACCATTCAAAAGATGAAAGGATGGGCAGGACTTCGATCACCAGCACGGTCAGATAAAGCACGATGCACATGGTGACTTCCCAAAGCAATGAGTGCTTGTTCCAATATATCAGCGCGTGCCAGAAGCGGTCAGGTCTGCCGATGTCGAGCAACAGCGCCAGCAAGGCCATGGTATAGCCAGCAAGGCCGACAAAGGTGGCTGTACGAGCGACCGGCTCGTAGCGCTTCAGTCCCAGCAGATACACACCCGCGCACAGGAAGAATGCGCCGCCCGCCACGGCAATGGAGGATAGATCAATTGTGATCCAAAGGCCCCAGGGAACCAGATCAGTAAGGTTGGTTACAGACAAACCTTTCCAGAAGACCAGCAGGCCAGCGCCTAGACCCAGGACGAGGAACAGGCTTAAAAAAGTTAGCCACATTCCCCACACCGATTTAAAGAATGATTTGATCGCTGTGATGTTCATCTCAAGCCTCCGAGTTAGCGGGTATGTAGTATACGCGCGGGTCGGTACCTAAGTCTTCGCGTAGGCGGAAGTTATGATTATCGGCGAGAAACTTGCTGACTGGTGAATCGGGGTCATTCAGGTCACCGAAGGTGCGTGCCTTCACCGGGCAAATACCCACACAGGCGGGGGTGGCATCCGGATCAACGCCGGGAGTCAGACCGAGCGCAAGACCGCGGTCAATACGCTGATAGCAGAAGGCGCATTTTTCAGGCACACCACGCGGGCGGCGCTCCACTTCGGGCTCGCCCCAATCAGGCACGGCCGGATTCGAACCGTCGAACTTCTTCCAGTTGAAGGAGCGTGCTCTGTAAGGGCAGGCCACTTCACAATACCGGCAGCCGATGCAGCGGTCATAATCCATCATCACAATGCCATCCGGGCGATAGTAGGAAGCCTTCACCGGGCAGACATCCACACACGGAGCCTTGGCGCACTGCATGCAGGGCCTCGGCAGGTATACTTTCCTGCTGCCAACTTCTCCAGCTTCAAGCACGGGGGTCCAGCTAATATCAGGCGAAGTGTCGTTGGTAGCGCGGCAGGCCGTTACACAGTAGCCGCAGCCGATGCATTTGTCCTGGTCAATGACCATTGCCCATTGATGTTCTCCCTGCACCGATTCAGAGGCATCAGCCTTCTGGATCAGTTGAAGTCCTGCCACGGTGGCGGCACCGGCTGCCGCGACCATGAGAAAACCACGACGGCTCAGTTTTTCAGTCATTCTAGCCTCCCTTTTTAAAGTGTCGATAGGATCTTTCCAACCAGGGGGCGAGTACCATGCCGCCTGCGAGTCCCAACAGACCGGCCATCACAGCAAAACCCAGCGGACCGACTGGAAGTGGTTGATTTGTAACAGGTGGAATGGCAGTCGCTGCTGCAGTGGGTTTAGGCGTCGGCGTTCCACCAATCTCTTCAATTTTGATTGCCGCAGCTGCCGCAGCCTCGCCCGGGGAATGCATCTGGTTAGCGTGGCATTTGTTACAGGTCGCTAGCGTCGGCATGAAATTATGGTCGGGTGCGCGATGTGCTTCAGTGAAGTTGGCATTGCTCACATCTTGACCAGCGACATTAAAACCGAGGTGACAGTTGACACAGGTCACACCCGCTTCAGCATGCTTGGAGGTCGGGAAGTTCTGCATGGCACCCTTATGGCAGTTCGCGCATAAGGCTGAAGCATCTCCTGTAGATACCTCGGCACCCTCAATGGTCTTCATCCCGGCCGAATGCTGATCATGGCACATTGTGCACGTCATATCCCGCTGGTAGTGGGCGCTCAACTTCCAGTTTTCGGTGGCAAAGCGGGGATCGCTGTGGCATTTACCGCACAGGTCAGGTGAGTTATCCACTGGCATATTATCGGTGGGGTGATTGACCGGGATTGGGCTGTGGCAGGCTTCGCAGGAAACACCTTCAGATTTGGAGGTCCCGGTCGCCGGGTCATAGCCGGTTGTATGGCAGATAAGGCAGGCGCCTGGTTTGCCCTGGCTGTTCCAGGCCTCGGCGAAAATTGGGTCAGCCAGCGCCTGACCATGCGGCCCTTGTAGCCATGATTTATGAATATCATCATGGCAGGCAATGCAGCTGTCGTAGGTCAGATAGGGAACAGGCGCAGCCGCCGTAGGCTGTGTTTCCTGATCTGACACCTTTGCATCAGCGCTGGTCTGCGTAAGGAACAAAACCAGCCCGGCAATCGGCAGGGCGAAGAACAGGCCAATCAATAAGCGTCTGAAAAATTTCTTCATTTTGATCTCCTATTTTTTTCTTTTACCGGGCGATAACGGGCACCGGGGCATTGCGGAAGACATTGCAATCCAGACAATCTTCCTTCAATCGACCATCGCTGGCTCGGAATTGCTGCCAGCACGGTACTTCAGGGTCAGTAAACCCTGCACAGTGCTGCCTCATTTCAGGCGGGCAGTCTTTAACTTCCCAGCAGGGAGTCTGGGGGGAGCTTACGCGGACCGTCGTCATCTGTTGTCGAGCTTCCTCCTGCCAACGGATGTCCATTCGGCGAAGGATGTAAACTACGACGACCATCACCAGAATGGGCACACCGAAGCGCAGCAAAAATCCGGTAAGGACCGCAAGAGTGGTTGAGAAACCTTCCATAACTCGCCTCCTTCTTCAGGATCTCTAGCGGACCTTCGTGGAATGTGCACGTTTCTGAACCATCTCACCGATAAGAAGGATGGTCAACAGCGGGATGAACACGCGCAGGAGTGTGAGGGTGAACACAGCAAATACGGTCGTCATTTCTGCCTCCTTTTGAATATCTTCTAATCCTGCTCTCAGTTTAGGCATTTGGAGTTGAGAAGTAAATTCGGCGGATTCCCAATCTTTTCACGCATAACCAACCCACCTTTGAGCTGTCTTCCCTGCTGTGGATGTGGATTCAACCCACAGGAAATTCAGCGCAGTCACCCATCCAACATGGGTGGTTCACCCCATAAAAAGACCTGACAGGCCAGATGGCCTGTCAGGTCTAAACCAACACCGACATATCCTGGTTTTACGCTTCTATAATCCCCTTGCGAATCGCATAGCGCACCAGCTCCGCCCGCGAATGCAGGTTCAGTTTATGCATGATGTTCTCGCGATGACGGGCGACTGTTTTCGGGCTGATGACCAGCGATCCGGCAATCTCATCATTGCTCTTTCCCTCGGCGAGACATGCCAGGACCTCGCGCTCGCGATCCGTGAGGTTATCCAGGGCTGATTTTTGTTCTGCAGAACGCTCCTGCGACAGGTAGTCACGCACCAGCAACTTTGCGAGCGACGGGTAGATGTACACTTCGTCGGCAGCCGCCGCCCTTATGGCTGTGATCAGTTCTTCCGGGGCGGCCCGTTTGGGGACATACCCGCGCGCACCGGCTTCGAGCATTTTAAAGAAATACTCCTCATCCTCATGGATCGTCAGAGCGACCACGGCAACCTCGGGATATAGTTTACGGATTTCGCGAGTCGCATCGATCCCGGACATATCCGGCAAGCCGATATCCATAAGAATGACATCCGGTTTGAGCAGCCGGGTTTCTTCGAGTGCTCCGGCAGCGTTACCGGCTTCACCGACGATTTCCATATCCTCTTCGCTCATCAGCAGCATACGCAAACCGGAACGCACGACTGCGTGATCATCCACCAGCAGCAGGCGTATCTTCATCACCGACCTCCATCTCTTCCTGGTGGTAAGGAACTGTCACCTCCACCAATGTTCCCTGCCCCGGCGTTGAGGCAACAAAGAATGTGCCATTTAGCAGGCTGGCGCGTTCCTGCATGCCCACCAAACCAAGCGAAGGACGACCGCCCGCTTGACTTTTCTTGGCATAGATATCAAATCCGCGCCCGTCGTCTTTTATCCGTACCCGTACGTCAACCGCTTCAAAGATCAGGCTGATATTCACATTCTTCGCTTCGGCATGCTTGATGATGTTATTCAATGCTTCCTGTACAATGCGGAAGATCGCTGTCTTCGCGGCCGGCGTGATGAGCTTTTCATGACCGGCGACATCCACTTTCAGGTTCAACCCGGTGCGCTCCTGGAGGTTGGCATACCAACGGATTGCCGCTGAAAGACCCAGGTCATCCAGGTGCGAGGGGCGCAGGTCCGAGATTAATCGCTGGAGTTCTGTCAGCGAGGTGGCATTGAGGGTTTCGAGATGCCGCAGCGTGGTTACAGCCTGGTCGGAGTTCCCCAGCTGGATGGTAGTGGAGAGCCCGCGCAGCCCCATCCCGATCGCGGTGAGCGACTGCCCGGTCTCGTCATGCAGGTCGCGGGCGATGCGCTGGCGCTCCGCTTCCTGCGCTGCCACCACCCGGCGGAACAGTTCTCCGCGCAATGCCTCATGCTGGCGTGCTTCCTCCAATTGCATTTGCTGGAGTTCGGCGATTTTACGGTCGGTTTCGACCTGAAAAGCACGCATAAAGCGGATGATGAAAAAAGATGCGGCACCCGCGGAGATGGCACGGAAGAGCTGCACCGGAAATCCGAAAAGCGCCAGGAACAAGCTCTCATTAATTAATGTGGAAGGGGGCAACGGGCTCAGGCGGACGAAAAACTGTCCCACCAGGCCATACCAGGCAAAGGCAATTGCCGCATAAAGGCTGTCACGCCCGAAAGAAATCATCCCCGCTTTCCGGAAAGCACGCTGTTGCACGATCAAGCCGGCGGAAGCCAGCAATGAGGCCGGGATGGCCAGCGAATAACGCGTCCAAACATCTGCTACAGCCCAGAGTTCTTCACCAGCATAACGGCCGCTAATGTTCAGCAGCCCAAACACCCAGATTGCCTCCAAGGCAATCGGGATAACAAGGATGAACTGCTGCGAGGTCTCGGTTCTCGCCATCAGATAACTGCCAAATGCCGCCAGTGATATGAAAGAAAACGACAGGATGGTGAGCCGGAAGCCATTTATCCAAAGGGGAGGCTGAACGTTGTAAGACGCAGCAATGATTTCAAACATCTCCAGCCATTCATGTACGGCGTGCAGCAGGCCAAAGGCCGCCAATGGACGCAGGGCTTTGCGCAAGTGGGGATCAGAAGCCCGCCCGCCTTCCAGCATGACCAGCAAACCCATGCTGAAAAACGTCAGGCCGTAAAAGAAGAAAATCAGAATGAAATTTAAATCACTCTGCATATTTTTTCTTTCACTCCGGCGCGGTCATCCAACATGAGGCGTTACACTTCTTCCCGTCTCAGGCGTGTGCCGCAGGCGCGGCAGAACTTGTCCGCGGGTTGGGCGCGCTTACCGCATTGAGGGCAGTAAATCTGCTCATCGCCAGCGCCATTCTCGCTGTGCGAGGCATGCCGCCTGCGCCCTTTCCCAGCCTGCGATGAGGCACCCGATTGCCAGTACCAGACCAGACCCGCGACGATTAGCAAAACCCCAAAGATTCCCAGAATGGGTAGAAAATTGCGTGAGAGGAAGTCCAGCAGGGCAGAACTTCCTGATGCGGTATTATCGATCACACCCCCGCTGGGCTGCACGGGCTTACCCGAGACGGTCAAATCGTCTGTCGTGCGGGAGTAATCCGCCTGAAGTACCCATTGCTCGCCCTTATTGAGCGAACCAAATGTCCCGCTATGGGTCGGCAGGTTGTCGGGTGAAGAGCCCGCGTTGGGCAGCACCGGAACTGAGGTAAAACCGGTCGTCTGCGATGGCTCCTGGGCTTCCACAACCAGCGTATTCACGGCATAATCACCCGGCCATATGAAGCTAAAATGCCGCGCGGCATCATTCTTTTGGATAGGCACATAATATTCAATCCGATAACCAGCCTGGTCGGTCACATCGAACGAAACTATCTTCCAATCCGCTTCTTCGAGGGGGGTGAAATTGACGGTGAACAAGCCGTTTGTCGTTTCGCGGGCCACAGCATTCACCTGCGCATCGCTGGGCACACGGAATTGAACGGTCGCGGGAGTCGTGGTGCCGGGAGCCAGCGTAAAGTTATAAATCACCAGCAAAGCGTTCTGGTCGTACTCGGGCCACAACCTGACCCGCAATTCATTGATAATCACCTCGCCCTGCGCCCCCACCGCTGAGGGGAAAAGCAGTCCTGCCAGCAGGGCAATAAATACCAGTAATCTCCTCATCGAGAACCTCCAAAATTTACTCGCATGAATCTTACCATGAATCAAAAGTGTGCCACATCTGATGAATGTCACTTACTCCATTCATCAGATGTGGCACACAGTGACGCGGCAGGAGCTTACCGGTTTGCCGCTACCGCGCGAATCAGATTCCACACCGCCCAGTTGATGGGCGTTGGGACACCGCTCTGCTGTCCTTCGCGCACCACAGCTCCGCAGATGGAGTCTATCTCGGTAGGCGCGCCCCGTTTCACATCCTGCAACATGGACGAATGATTAGCGGCTGTCTTCCGGACGACATCTTCGGCAGCCCCAACCGGATCCTTAAAGGGGAGGCGGATTCCGTGCGAACTGGCCACCGTAGCCGCCTCGCGCGCGAGGGATGCCATCACCGTCCGGGCCGCCGGACGCTCCAGCAACTGGCCGTTGGGAATACGCAGCAGGGCAGTCAGCGGATTAATGGCGGCATTGATCACCAATTTGCCCCACGCCAGCGAGCGCGCATCCTCCACCAGCTGCACCTTGAAACCCGCCGAGCGCAAGAGCTCGTCGAGCGGGGTAAGGCGAGGGTGCTTTTCGATGGACACCACGCCTTCACCGCCCAGCCGTGCCAGCCCGGGACCGAGCAGCGTCGCGCCGGTGGTCGTCACGCCCAAAGCCACGCGAGACTTGCCAAGGCGCTGGGTGAGCGTTTCATAGTTGCCCAATCCATTTTGAAGGGTCAACGCCAGCCCATCCCTGGCAAGACAATCTGCAAGCTGTCCGGCGGCGCGTTCCGTCTGCCAGGCTTTGACCAGCACAAGCGCGAAGCGCGCGCCCCGGCAGTCGCTGGGATCCGGGGTCACCCGGACAGGATATGCCCGGATTGCTCCATTCGCATCGATGAGACGGGCCCCATTCTCGCGCAGCGCATCAAGCCCATTTTTCCAGGTCCCAAGCAGGGTGACACGCGTGCCAGCCGCCGAAAGACGGGACGCGAATAGAGTCGCCAGTGCGCCGGTGCCAACGATTAGGACAGGTGGGTTCATTCGAGCCCCTTTAGCAGTTCCGCCCATTCGGCATCCGCCATTTCCACAGAGTGTTCCGCCGCAGGGAAGGTTTTGGATTCCACGTCGCTGATGAATTCGGTGAAGGCGCGCTGCATTTCAGCGTGGAGGTTGGCATATTTCTTGACAAATTTGGGCGTGAAGCGGTCAAACAGGCCGAGCAGGTCATGCGTGACCAGCACCTGACCATCGCAGCCGACCCCTGCGCCGATCCCGATGGTCGGAATGGAAAGGCGCTTGCTGACCAGTTCTGCCAGGCGCGCCGGGACAGATTCCAGCACCAGGCTGAAGCAACCCGCTTCTTCGAGCAGAAGGGCATCTTCAAGCAGGCGTCTGGCTGCGGAGGCAGTGCGTCCCTGCGGTCGAAAGCCCCCCAGTTGATGGACCGATTGCGGGGTAAGTCCCAGGTGTCCCATGACCGGGATCCCCGCCCCGACGATGGCCCGTACTGCGTCCTGCCGCTCGCGCCCGCCTTCCAGCTTGACCGCATCCATGCCGCCCTGCTGGAGGAAGCGCCCTGCATTACGCAGGGCTTCCTCCGCGGAAACCTGGTACGACATGAAGGGCATATCGCCGATCAGCACAGCGTACTTCGCCCCGCGAGAAACAGCGCGGGAGTGATGGAGCATTTCCTCCATATTAACGGGCAGGGTATTTTCATAACCCAGCACCACCATGCCGAGCGAATCCCCGACCAGGATCGCATCCACCCCCGCCTGGTCTTCTGCCAGCGCGGTGGGGTAGTCGTAGGCGGTCAGCATGACAATCGGCTCGCCGCGCTCTTTTTTCTGGCGCAAGGCAAGCGTCGTTACTTTTTTGCGTTGAATAACGGGAGTTGAAACAGGAGCTGATGTTGACAAGGTACCCTCCATGACGGTAGAGTCCTATCCAGCGGCGCACCCCCTGGTTGCCAATTGGATGACTGCAGATAGTTTGATCAGTTTCGCCGTCATACTCACGTGGATGTATGCGGCATCAATATTATTCCACAAAACAGGTGGCAAAGCAATCTCTTCGCCATGGCAAGTGCCATCTTTTTCTATCAAGTTTATAATGCGCGGCGGAGACCATTCGAGGCAATTTTATGAGACCATCATCTTTCGTATCCAAAATGCCGCGATGCGCTGTATAATAAATTCATCACAATCGTGAGGAAGGAGATTGGTATGAGAAAGCTATTTGGATTCACACTCGGCGCGCTTGTAGGTGCGCTGGTCGGTTCAACGTTAGCCCTGCTTCTCGCCCCGGATTCCGGGGAGGCGTTACGCGGACAAATCCGTCAACGTGGCGCGGCATTCAGCGCAGAAGTACAGCAGGCAGCGTCGGCTCGCCGGGCAGAATTGCAGGCTCGTCTGGCAGAGCTCCGCGCTCCACGGAGACCTACCCCGCCACCGGTCGATTAATAAATAAATTCAACCCCCAATCCCATCTCCTCTTGCGATGCATGAAGAGGAAAAAATGGTTTATCGCAAGAGAGGCGGTACCCCCGCCTCTCTGCTATTTAGAATTTTCCTGATGAACCAGCCGCTTGTAAAACTGCGTGGCGCGCGTCATGGTATGGGTATATTCTGCGCGTTCAGCGATCAAACGAAGATTAACCTGCTCCGCCCTGGCGCGCAGATCGGGCTGTTCCAGCCCCATCAAGGTGGCCTCCGCCAGAGTGTTGGCATCCGCCGGGTTAACCAGCAGTCCGTTGACACCAGGCGTGATCCACTCGCGGATGGATTCCAAATCGCCTGCCACAGGAAAACATCCGCAGGCCATCCCCTCCAGCAGCGTGTTGGGCGTGCCATCATGCGTGCTGGGCGACACCAGCACAGCCGCTGAACGGAATACCTCCGCCATGGCAGGATGAGGAAGCGGAGGAAGTAATTCCACAGCATTCTGGATTCCAAGTTGCTTAATCCACACCTGCGCCTGCGGTTCGCCTGCCATCGAAGCACAAAGAAAAATCGCGTCCGGGCACTTTGTCAGTACCTTCGGAATGGATTGAAAAAACGTGTCGTTGCGCACATACCCTCGGAAACCGCGCGGATTGATCACCACCGGGTTGGTTACCGGCTGCGCAGGTGGATGAAAAACTTCGGTGTGAATACCGCCATTACCCGGCGCGACGAAGGTCGGGCGATCGACAGGAAATCCCCATTGTCGTGCCAGGCGGACATCGCGCCGGCAATCGGCGTGGATCGCATCAGCGACGCTGACCGTCCACTCGGTGTAGTGGCGCATCAAAGGAGAGGACCCTGCGTGCAGGGTGAAATCGTTGCCCCAGACGGAGACGACCAGCGGCGGAGCATCGTGGAGCGATGCAATGGCATCGGCAGCCAGCATCCCCTCGTAGGGGATCCGCATGGCATGGATCAGGTCGGGCTGCACACGCTCCATTACTTCGCGCAGCTTTTTGGCAGAGCGGGAAATGGTCAGCGGCCCGACCCACTGCCGGATTTTTGCGCGCAGGTGGAGGGTGCGCGCGCTCCAGAGTCCGCTCGCGGGTTTTGCCCCGCTTACCTGGGAAGGTTTTGTTCCGCTGAAGGCGACGGGCGTTATATCCAACCCGGATAATCCGGGAATGGAATCACAGGCGAACGTCGAAGCCAGGTGGACCTCGTGCCCGTTTTCCATCCACCAGCGCATCCAGTTGAGCGCAATTGGCGAGCGCCCGTCAGCGACAAAAAGCAGTTTCATATCAAATCCTTTGCAATTTGGAATATACCACAGCCAGAAGGCCGACGCCGTAGTATCATTGGGGTGCGGAGGTCGTATGGGCTGGCGCGTGCTTCTGGTTGAAGATAATTACGACAACTTTGAAATGGTGCGCTTTCTCCTGGAACGCGCTGGTTACACAGTGATTGGGGCGCGCACCGGCCGGGAAGCGGTCAATTCAACCCGGGAGAATAAACCTGACGTGATCCTGATGGACCTCTCCCTGCCGGAACTTGACGGATGGGAGGCAGCCCGCGAGATCAAGAACGACCCGGAAATTGCGCACATCCCTCTGATTGCGCTCACCGCCCATACCTTGCCCGGCGACCGCAAGAAAGCCATGGAAGCCGGTTTTGACAATTACATTTCAAAGCCGATCAACGTCCCGGCTTTTTATGAAATTGTCAACGCAATCTTCACAGGTAAAACGGGGTAAAATTGCCTGCGAGGAACGAATGACAAAAGAAGAACCCTCCAAAGGAATACCTCCTGTTGCTCTGTATGCGCTCATCGGCACGATTATCACAGCAGTGATCGGCCTGATCACCGTATACATCCAGGTTATCATCCCCATGATTATTCAAATCCAGGCGACGCAGACCGCGGAGGCGCGTAATATCAGCTGGACAGAGACCGCCCGGGCACAAGCGCCCACCTTCACCTTCACGCCAACCATAACGCTGGTCCCAGCCAACCTCACCCCCTCGCCTACACTGGACACGCCAACGTTTACCCTGATCCCTATAGAAACACCCATGCCGACAAGCCTCCCTTCGCCGAGCGGCAGCGAATACTGCATCAACGCCCGTAGTATTTATGTCCGCGAAGGGCCGGGGATGACCTACAACGCTTTTGGGGCACTCACCTTCAAGGATTGCCTTTACTTCGATGCGCGCGACCCTGCCAGCACGTGGATCCGCATCTCCGCCGGGCAACCGGGGTATGAAGCGCTTGAAGGCGGGTGGGTCCGTTCTGACCTGGTGCGCCCGACCGATTTTGAAATACTGCCGGCGATCGAACCAACCCCCACCCCGGAGCCGCCGCCAACGCTCACGCCCACACCCACCCTGCTGGGCTAAACCGCCCGGTTTCGGGTCGTCTTGAACTGTGGTATGGTAGGGCGCACGCATTATTAGTGCCAATTTCACAATGTGAGGTTATAGATCATGAAACAAATCTGTGTCACTGGTGTCGGCTACGTCGGTCTGGTCACGGGCGCCTGCTTCGCCGACCTGGGCAACAAAGTCACCGCCCTGGATATCAACGAGAAACGAATCGAAAACCTGAACAAAGGGATCATGCCCATCTACGAGCCGGGATTGGAAGAACTCGTCCGGCGCAACGTCAAGGCTGGGCGGCTCTCCTTCACCACCTCCTACACAGAAGCAGTCAAAGGGACGGAGTTTGCCTTCATCGCCGTCGGCACCCCCTCCGGCATAAAAGGTGAAGCGGATTTGCAGTACGTGGAGGCGGCAGCGAAATCCATCGCCGAGAATATGACCGCCCCCCTGATCATCATCAACAAATCCACAGTGCCGGTCGGGACCGGGGACTGGGTGGCCGATATCGTGAAACGCTCCCAGCCCAAGCCGATGGATTTCTCGGTTGTCTCCTGCCCGGAATTTCTGCGCGAAGGATCTGCAATCAGCGATTTTATGCAACCGCACCGCACTGTGCTAGGCTCAATGGACAAAGAAGCCGCGAATAAGGTCGCTCAACTGCACCTGCCTTTGCGCGCGCCCATCGTCATCACCGACCTGCGCACGGCAGAGATGATCAAATATGCTTCCAACGCCTTCCTGGCAACGAAAATCTCTTTCATCAACGAGATCGCCGACATCTGCGAAGCCCTTGGCGCAGACGTAAAGGAAGTCGCAGCCGGGATGGGGTACGATGCGCGCATCGGCCGTCACTTCCTGGATGCCGGTTTGGGTTGGGGCGGTTCCTGCTTCCCCAAGGACGTGCTGGCGTTGGCGTACATGGCAGAGGAGAAAGGTCTCGACCCGCGCATCCTCAACACCGTGATGGGTGTGAACTATGAACGCCGCAAGACCGCGGTGAAGCACGTCGAAGCGATGCTGGGCGGCAGTTTGAAAGGCAAGACCATCGGTCTGCTCGGACTGGCATTCAAAGAAAACACCGACGATATGCGCGATGCCCCTTCCATTGACATTGCCCAGGAACTCAACACCGTCGGCGCCACCGTCCGCGGCTACGACCCGGTTGCAATGGACGTGGCGCGCGGTATCATGCCTGCCGTTGAGATGTATGATGACCCGTATAAAATGACCAAAGGCTGCGATGCCCTGCTGGTGGTAACGCCCTGGAATGAGTTCAAACAGCTTGATCTGGAAAAACTCAAAAGCTTGCTCAAGTCCCCGGTGATCTATGATGGGCGCAATATTTACGATCCCGCCGTCATGAAGAATATGGGCTTTATCTATCGTGGCGTAGGGCGCGGATATTAATCAGTCGTCCCTCGACACTTGGCCAGCCAGTCGGATAGTCGGGTAAAATTACCGGGCTATCCGGCTTTTTTTGAGATGACATGAGCACTCCTCCTGTTTGCAGCTACGAAGGCTCCGATTACCAGGCCTCCTTCTGGGATAAAGGCGGGCGCGAATATGAAGACCACGCCGAGGCTATTGCGCTTAAACGTTTGCTCCCTGCCGGCGGAAAGTTGATGCTCGAACTGGGCGCGGGCGCAGGCCGCAACACATCGCGCTATGCCGGTTACGAGCGCATCGTCCTGCTGGATTACTCGCGCACGCAATTGGAACAGGCCCAGCAGCGGTTGGGCAACTCCGATAAATATATCTATGTGGCCGCCGACATCTACCGCCTGCCCTTCATGGACAGGTTGTTCGATGGCGCGACCATGATCCGCACCCTGCACCACATGGCGGACGCCCCGAAAGCATTGTCTCAGGTCAGGCAAGTCTTGCAGCCTGGCGCGACCTTTATCCTTGAATTCGCCAACAAGAGGAATCTCAAATCCATCCTGCGCTATGGATTTGGAAAACAGCAGTGGAGTCCATTCACGCTTGAGCCGGTCGAGTTTGCCGAGCTGAACTTCGATTTCCACCCGAAAGCGGTATTTGGCTGGCTGGGGGAGCTGGGTTTTACATGCGAAAGAACGCTGACGGTATCCCATTTCCGGGCGGGGTTTCTCAAACGAATTATCCCCATCTCTGTTCTGGTGTGGCTGGATTCCATGATGCAGCCGAGCGGAGCCTGGTTCCAGCTTACCCCCAGCGTGTTCGTGAAGACGATAGCGATCGGTGGACCGAAAAACGAAGTTCCGGTAATCCCGCTGATGTTTTTCAAATGCCCCGATTGCGGGCATAATCCCCTGGAAGACCAAGCCGAATATCTCGCTTGCCCCGCCTGCAGCAGGAAGTGGGAACATAAAGGCGGGATTTATGATTTCAGAGAACCGAGAGAATAAAACAGGAGCGACCAGCTGGTCGTTCCTGTGATTTATGTTTTTTCCAATACCCAGAAATGGGATAAACCCAATCCCCTCAGGGGTGTCTTCTCAAGGAACTGCAGGAAACCCCGTAAGAGTCTGCCCGCCCCGCCAAAGCGGGCGATGAGGTTGTCATAGGCGCCGAAGATGACTGTCTGTTCGATGAGCCTGACGGGCAAACCGGCAAACAGCTCCTCCAGGTCGCGCCCTGCATAGACGCGCACGTGTGGGGCAAGTCGGTCACGCCATTTGCGCGGCAGCCAATTGACCAATGGGATGTTGCCAAAGTGATATTTCCCATGCCAGTAGATGCCGTGCGTCTCAAAGGGGTAGCCGCGGTTGGGCACAAACAGTACCAGACGTCCACCAGGCTT
>JBGPQJ010000018.1:0-32325 GCA_041488995.1 Anaerolineae bacterium | reverse complement strand
ACTTGGCAACCTGTGGTTCTGGCTTGGGGATCAAGGTTGGGAGTTCCTCGACCTTGGCCGCTTCTGGCAAATCCTGCTCGTGATTGGATTATTGTTCTGGCTCGTGTTATTGATCCGCGCGGTCAGCCTCGCGCGAGACAATCCGGACCGCAAGGAGATCGCCTCGCTGTTCATCGTCGCGGCCCTCGGCATCCCCATCTTCTATTTGCCCGCCATGTTCTTCACCAGCACCACTAACTATACGATCGTGGATGTGTGGCGTTTCTGGATCATTCATTTATGGGTGGAGGGATTCTTTGAGCTGTTCGCGACGGTGATGGTGGCGATCATCTATTTTCTGCTGGGAATTGTATCGCGCAAGACCGCCGCCCGCGTTATTTACCTGGACGCGATCCTATTCCTCGGAAGCGGCATTATCGGCACGGGACATCACTGGTATTGGACCGGTCAATCGAACATCACCATGGCGCTCGGCGCGATGTTCTCTGCCCTCGAAGTTGTCCCGCTGACCCTGCTGACGCTCGACGCTTGGGACTTTATCAAATTGACGCGCGGCAAATGCGAAGTGTGCGGCAAAGAAGTTGCCATGCCGCACAAGTGGGCATTCTACTTCCTGATCTCGGTCGGCTTCTGGAATTTCGTCGGCGCGGGCGTATTTGGCTTTCTCATCAATATGCCGATCGTCAGTTATTATGAAGTCGGCACGATGCTTACACCCAATCATGGTCACGCAGCGCTGATGGGTGTGTTTGGGATGCTCGGCTTGGCCATGCTGACATTTTCAGTGCGCCAGGTTTTGAACGACAAGCAATGGGCGGGTATCGAGAAATACATCCGTTTTGGCTTTTGGGGGCTAAACGTTGGCCTTTTGCTGATGGTGTTGATCACGCTCTTCCCTGGTGGTGTATTGCAAATGGTTGATGTGATCAACAACGGCTACTGGCATGCTCGCAGTCAGGCTTTCCTTGGCGGCAGTCTCATCAAGTTCATTGAATGGATTCGCATCGTCCCTGATTTGATCTTTGGTGTGGCAGGCGTTGTGCCAATCGTAATTGCTTCATTTTTAACTTACATGATCATACTGAGAAGGCCAGCAAAAACTGTGTGAAGTATCAGAATATATTCTAACAAACGGGCGACTGTGAGAGTCGCCCGTTTGTTTTCAATATCTTCCTCTTTCTAATACTGCGTCGGGGTTTGGCAAATCATTATTCCTCGCAGGGAAAATCTGCACAGCGCAGGCTTTGAACTCAGGGATTTTTGCCTGTGGGTCGAGGGCATCGTTGGTCAATAAATTCGCAGCGGCTTCGGCAAAGTGCATGGGGATGAAGACGATTCCGACCGAGGTTTTTTCTGTGACCGATGCCCTGAGCACGATTTCACCGCGGCGTGAACTCACTTTCACCGGGTCGCCGTGATGGATGCCGTGGATCTCCGCATCGGCGGGGTGGATCTCCAGGCGGGCTTCGGGGTAGAGAGCGTCGAGGGCGGAGTTGCGCGTCATCGTGCCGCCGTGCCAGTGCTCCAGCACGCGCCCGGTGGTCAGGATGAAGGGGTATTCGTCATCAGGTAGTTCCATCGAAGGGACGTAATCAAGCGGGATGAATTTACCCCGTCCGCGCGGGAAGGAGTCAGCAAACAGGTAGGGGGTGCCGGGGTGGGAGGTGTCCCAGGCGGGGTACTGGATGCCGGTCTTTTCGAGGCGCTCGTAGGCGATCCCGGCAAAGTCAGGGACGACACTGGCCATTTCGGCAAAAACTTCGGCGGGGGAGGTGTAATCCCAACCGGCGCTGGCGGGTCTGCCAAGGCGCTGCTCGATGAGTTTTGCCAGGGCGCAGATGATGTCACTATCACGGCGAGACTTGCCTCGGGGCGGTTGAGCGGCGCGCACCCGCTGGACGCAGCGGTCGGTGTTCGTAAACGTCCCCTCCTTTTCGGCAAAAGGGGTCGCCGGGAGGAAGACATCCGCAAACGCCGCGCTCTCGTTGATGAACAAATCCTGGGCGACGATGAATTCCAACTGCTCCATGTGATGGCGCGTGACGTTGAGGTTAGGTTCGGACATCATCGGGTTTTCGCCCATGATGTAGAGCGCGCGCACGCCGCCGGGGTGCGCGTGGCTGAGGATTTCGGTGGTGGTTAGCCCGAGGCGGCGGCTGAGACCGCCCGATTCGACCTGCCACGCGGATTCCCATTTTTCGGCATTGCCGGGGGCATCGACGCGCATGTAACCGGGGAAATGGAAGGGCATGGCGCCCATATCGGACGCGCCCTGAACGTTGTTTTGCCCGCGCAGGGGATTCAGCCCGGTGCCGGGACGCCCGATGTGCCCGGTGAGGAAGGCGAGGTGGATGAGGGCGAGGGCGCTGGCGGTGCCGTGCGAGAGCTGGGAGATGCCCATGCCCCAGTAGATGGCGGCGTTCCTGGCGGTGGCGTAGAGCCGGGCGGCGCGGCGGATGAGGTCGGCGGATACGCCTGAGATGGATTCGGCGTACTCAGGCGTGAATTTGTCGAGCGAGGCGATGAAATCGGCGTAGCCTTCAGTGCGTTGCTCAATGAATTGTTGGTTGACGAGATTTTCCTTGACGATGACGTGCGCCATGGCGCTGAACACCGGGACGTTGGTGCCAGGCTTGAGCGGCAGCCACATTTCGGCGAAGTCGACGAGTTCGATACGGCGCGGGTCGATGACGATCATCTTTGCGCCGTGTTTCTGGACGGCGGCTTTCATCTGGAGCGCGATAATGGGGTGGTTCTCGGTGGTGTTCGATCCAGCGACGATGAAGACATTGTTGTGGATGACTTCGCTGGCAGTATTGGACATGGCAGACGAGCCGATGGCTTGCTGGAGGGCGACGACGCTGCCCGCGTGACACAGGCGGGTGCAGTGGTCGATGTTGTTGGTGCGGAACAGCGCGCGGAACATTTTCTGCAGCAGGTAGTTGTCTTCGTTCGTGGCTTTGGCGCAGCAGTATACCGCGAGGGCATCGGAGCCATCGCGCTGGTAGATTTCGACGAGACGATCAGCGACATAATCGAGGGCTTCATCCCAGGAGACTTCGCGCCATTCGGACAGATCAAATGCCTGGGTGCGTTTGCCCGGTTCTTGCGGCGTTTTCCGAATGAGCGGCGTGGTCACGCGGTTAGGATGATAGATAAAATCATAGCCAAAGCGTCCCTTGACGCAAAGGTTGCCATGGTTGACGGGCGAGTCGAAAGGGGAGGTGACTTTGTAGATAAAGTCGTCTTTGACGTGCAGTTCGAGCGTGCAGCCGACTCCGCAGTATGGGCAGGTGGTCCTGGTGATTTTGTCGGGATCGATCATGCTGTCCTCCCGCGTTTTCGTCCGTTATTCATGGCAGAAATTTGCTCAGGTGATACGCCCTGCTCCAGCAGGAACTCACGTTTAGGTTTGAGCGCACCGCTGGGGCAAACTCCCACGCACTGGCCGCAGAACACACAGGTCGTGGCGGGCAGCAGTCGGTCGAAAAAGGTGGCAATCTGCGTCTCATAGCCGCGCCCGCTAAAGTTGATGGCATACGTGTATTGGGCATCCTCCGCACAGACCTGCACGCAGCGCCAGCACAGCACGCATTTGGCGTAGTCACGGATGTACATCGGGTTGTCGTCTTTGACTGCGACTTCACGCCGGTCGGCATCCGGGAAGCGCTCCGGACTTGCCCCATACTCTTTCATCATTTCCAGGATTTCCGGGGCATCTGACAGATCCATACTGGAGGCAAGCATCTCCAGGATTGTGCGGCGGGCGCGGACGACCCGCTCAGTCCGGGTTTGGACCTTCATCCCTTCCACGGCTTTGACGATGCACGCCGGCTGCAGGATGCGCTGACCTTCGACTTCCACCACGCAGATACGGCACAGTCCGTTGGATGTGGTTGCCTCGTGGAAGCAAATGGTGGGGATGATCACCCTGGTCTGCTTTGCGGCTTCGAGGAGGGTCGCGCCATCATCGGCTGTAATTTCCTGACCATCAATCATCAATTTGGGCATGTTGACTCCGTCGAAAAACCTTTACACGAAGGACACAAATTACACAATGTTTATTCCTTTATGTCCTTCGGGTCTTTTGTGGTGGAAAATTATAACTTCACCAATCCAAGTTTCATCGCAGAAAGTACCGCACTCGCAGCCGTCTGTCCCAACCCGCACAGGGAGGCATCCGTCATCGTCCAGCCGACATCCTGCAAGCGCTCCACATCACCGGGCAGGGATTTTCCCGCGGCGAGACGGTCGAGGATTTCTTTTTGCCGCTGGGTGCCCATCTGGCAGGGATAGCATTTGCCGCAGGATTCGTGCGCAAAGAACCGTCCCAGCCGCTTGAGCACATCGCGCAGGTCACGCGTCTCGTCAAAGACCATCACCACGCCGGAGCCGAGCGGCAGGCCGGCGTTGCGCAGGTCTTCAAAGGTCAGTTTAACATCGAGGTGTGCAGGGGTGGCAAAGGCACCTGCCGCGCCGCCAAACAGGACGGCTCGCAATTCCTTCCTGCCTGAAACACCTCCCGCCATCTCGAGCAGTTCGCGCAGGGTCACGCCAAAGGGAATTTCATATACGCCAGGCCGGGGAACATCGCCTGAGACACAGATCAATTTCGGTCCCGGTGATTTTTCAGTGCCGATTTTGCGATATTCAGCCGCGCCCTTCTCAATAATCAGTGGTACGTTGCACAAGGTTTCGACGTTGTTGATGACGGTTGGCTGGCCAAAGAGTCCAAAGGTTGTGGGGAACGGCGGTTTGACGCGTGGGAATCCCCGTTTGCCTTCGATGGACTCAAATAACGCCGTCTCCTCGCCGCAAATGTACGCACCCGCACCGAGCCGCACTTCCACTTCGAATGAAAAGCCGGAGTTGTGGATGTTCGTGCCGATAAAACTTGCCTGGCGGGCTTCATCGAGAGCTGTCTCGATCACAGGCAAAATGTACGGATACTCCCCGCGCAGGTAGATATAGCCGCGTGAAGCGCCAATGGCGTACCCGGCAATCAGCAGCCCTTCGATGACGCGGTGCGGATCGTCGAGCAGCAGCACACGGTCTTTGAACGTTCCCGGCTCTGATTCGTCCGCGTTGCAGACGACGAACTTGGGCTGGCCTTCCGCATTGCGTGCGCCCTCCCACTTGATGCCAGTCGGAAAGGCGGCACCTCCACGTCCGACCAGGCCGGCGGTTTTGATCTCTGCGATCACTGCTTCCGGCGCTATCTCCAGCGCTTTTTTAAGAGCCGGATAATTGCTGTAGTCGGAGAGTGGGGTGGGATGCCCCTTCCCGCAATTCAGAGTCAACAGGCGGGGATTCCCGTACACACGCGAGGCCGGAACGCCCAGGTCATAGGAATGCAGATCGGGACTGATGTCCGTTTCCGCCTCATCGTTCACGAGGGCTGCCGGGGCGTGGTCGCACAACCCGAGGCAGGGAGCGTGTTCGATGGTCAGAGACCCATCACGGGTGGTTTGATCCGGTTGGATCCCGTAATGCGTGCAGAGATGCTCGAGAATGGGTTCTGCCCCTTTTAACGCGCAGGCCTGGTCGGTGCAAATCCGGATGATCCGTTTCCCGACTGGCTTGTCGTAGAACAGGGTATAGAACTCGATCACGCCGTGGACATCCGCAAGCGGAACCTGCAACGATTTTGCCACTTCAACGACCACAGGTTCAGGCAGCCAACCATAGATTTTTTGCGCGGCATGCAGGGCGGGCAGCAATCCGGAGCGGCCCATCATGGTGTAGTGTTCCAGCTTGGCTTGCAGGGGGGCGAGATCTATTTCAGACATATTCTCTCCAATATCATGAGTATAAAATGGAAATGGGCAGGTGGCAAGCGGGGAGATGGGATTGAGATTTGGAGGTTGTAAAAAAGGCGACCTGATCACGGTCGCGTTTTCTATTGATGGAGAGATGCAGAAGATGGTGTTCTGTGGGGCGTCTCCTTGCCAGTTTCAGCGACCAGTGCACGCAAGTTGTCAATAGGCGTAAGCGGATACAGGTCGCAGCCCGGCCAGACTGCATCAACACCCGCGGCGATGGCAGCGGAGGTCGTCTGGCGCACGTCAACTTCGGTACCATTCGCGAGCACGCCAACCGGGTCAATATTTCCAAAGAGTAAGACTTCCGGCAAGGCGGCACGCGAAGCAGCCAGGTTGTTGAGTTGATCCACGCTGATAGCGTCCGCGCCGGCCTGTGCCAGAAGCGGCATCGTCCCATTGGTATTCCCACACACCGAGAGTATCCGCGGGCGGGGCAGGGAGGCGATCACTTTCTGGAGCGGAGGCAGCACAAACGTCTCGAATCGCTTCGGTCCGAGCACGCCCGGCGAACCGCCCATCTCGTGGACGGTGAGCATGTCTGCACCTGCCCGGTGATACGCCAGCGCAGACCGGGTCACCATGTCCGCCATCGCGTCCAGTGCGGCGTGGACGGAGGCGGGGCTGCGCTTCATGGCGAGCATCAGGGTGTCCGGTTTGATGAGGATGGACAGCAGGGTAAAGGGTCCCGGCACCCAGGCGCCGATGACGACCTCCTTGCCAATATCTTCCTTCAACAGGTGGATCGCTTCGCACACCAGCGGGACACGCCCCTCTTTGGCATTATCAATGTCCACTCGTTCACAGTTGGCAAACAAAGGCTTTGCTATACGCGGAAATTCGAGGTTGGCGGAACCTGCACGGAAGTCAACCTCCGCGCCGAGGGCTTCAGCTTCCACGCACAGGTCGAACGGCACGGCTGCTGCCCCAAATCCTGTTAACCGATAGGTGCTTGCCGCTGCGCGCGCCATCCTGCCCGCATCCGTGTGGGCTTCGTGGAGTTTGAGCCCGGTGCTGTCCAACCCTGCCGCGGTGACTTGGATCATCCCGGAGAAACAGGGAATCTGCGCGGGGTGCTGCCCGTTGAGCAAAGATAAAATTTCTTCGCGTTGGTTCATGTCATCATTTACTGGTCTATTTGCGTGATTTGACCGCTTTCGCAATCCCGGCCACATGCTCTGGCGAGGAGCCGCAGCACCCGCCGACGATGCGCGCACCATTGGCGATGTTGCGCAGGGCGGATTCCCCCATTTGCCCTGGGGTTACATCATAGACGGAAGTCGTGTCTTTCATGCTCGGCAGGCCGGCGTTCGGCTTGGCCCAGATCGGAAAACCCGGTTCAGCGGCGGCGTATTCCTGAACGACTTTTTCCATGTTCTCCAGCGTCGTACCGCAGTTTGCTCCGATAACAGCCGCACCCAATTCCTTGAATTTTTTAATGACATCGGTTGGTTTAACCCCCATCATGGTGCGCATGCCGCGGTCATAGCTGAAGCTGACCACGATCGGCAGGTCCGTGACGGAGCGCGCACCCTCGAATGCGGCGGTTGCCTCGTCGAGCGCGAACATGGTCTCGATCACCAGCAGGTCCACACCGACCTCCGCCAGCGCCTTTGCCTGCCCGGCGAAGGAGGCTCTGGCCACATCGGGGAGGAGCGGACCGTAGGGTTTCATCAGCAACCCGGTCGGACCAATGGAGCCTGCCACCAGGACATCCTTCCGTATGGAGGCAGCTTTGCGCGCCAGTTCGACGGCACGCCGGTTGACCTCCGATGTTCGATCGGCATATTTGGATTCTTTCATCCGCAGGTCTGTGCCGCCAAAGGTGCAGGTCAGAATAATATCCGATCCGGCTTCGACAAATGCCGATTCCAGCTTGAGCAGCAGATCGGGTTGGTCCATCACCAGGTCTTCCGGAATAAACCCCGCTTTCAGCCCCATCTTCTGCAGATTCGTACCGGTCGCGCCGTTGGCGATGAAGATCTCGCCTGCGTTCAAACGTTCAAGGAATTTGTTCATTTTTTATCTCCCATGAATTTTGCGGCCATCGGGTCCGGTTTATGGTCCGGAATGAGATGCGTGATGTGCGGGAACGGCTCGGTCATGTGCGGGAAATTCAACGCAAGCATGAACTGGTTCTGGAACGCGGGGTCGGTTGGCAGTTCATAACGCGTTACCAGTTGGGCGACTTCCATCGCCTCACGGCGTTTTTCCACGTTCAACAGGGCGATGCGCGCACCATCGCCGGCCGCATTGCCGACCGCATAGACGTTCTCCAGCGCGCAATCCGGGATCATGCCGATCAGCATGGCTTTGGTCTTGTCGATGTAACTGCCGAACGCGCCTGCCAGAATGATTTTATCGGGCGTCTCGATGCCGGTTTCGAGCAACAGCCTCCGCGCGGCGACATAGAGCGCGGCTTTGGCGAGTTGAATGGCGCGCACGTCATGTGAGGTGATGGGGATGTCGCGCCCAATGGAGGTCTCTCGTTCCCAGGCAAGGATGTACTCCATGCCTGATTCTGTTTCACGCAGGCGGCGCGACTCCACCCCGCGCTTGAATTTGCCGCGAGCATCCAGGATGCCCACCCGGAACATCTCCGCGATGGCATCGATGATGGCAGAGCCGCAAATCCCTTTGACCTTGCCAGTGTTCCAGGTGTCTTCACCGATGATTTTGTAGCGCGGCTCCAGAGTCTTGCCATCTATCTCCACCCGCTCGATGGCGCCCGGCGCGGCGCGCATGCCATACTCCACGTGCGCTCCTTCCAGCGCGGGGCCGGTGGGTGTGGAGGTGCAGACCAGCCGATCTTTGTTGCCCAGCACCAGCTCGGCATTGGTCCCGATGTCGATGATCAGCCAGTTTTCTTTTTGATGATGCGGTTCTTCGGCGATCAATACGCCGGAAGTGTCCGCCCCGATGAAACTGGCAATCGTCGGCAGAACGTGGATGTTCCCAGACGGGTTGATGTCCAATCCCAGCTCGCGCGCTTTGATATCCAGTGCGTGGTGGATGGTCGGCACATAGGGCGCGTGTCCGAGGTGCCTGGGCGGCAGGTTGAGCAGCAGGTGGTGCATGGTGGTATTCCCGACCACCACCATCTCAAGGATGTCGTCGGTCTTGATCCTGGCAGATTTCACCGCCCGTTTGAGCATCTGGTTGAGTGTCTTAATGACGGCTTTGTGTAGCGTCTCCAGACCGTTATCATTGCTAATCGTGTACTGGATGCGCGACATGATGTCTTCGCCATATACGATCTGCGGATTCATCTCCGATTCAGCGGCCAGGATGTCCCCATTTTCGAGGTTGCACAGGTAGAGCGCGAGGGTCGTCGTGCCGATATCCACGGCGGCGCCGTAGAGCCCCTCGGAATAACCCGGCTCAACGCGCAAGATCTCCCTGTCCTGCCAGACCGAGACGGTGACTTTAAAATCGCCCGCTCGCAGCGTATCGGAAAGAGTCCGCAGGGCAGCATAATCCATGGTGAGAGAATCAGGCGACGGGAGGTGGGGATCCCCGCGCCGCACCAGCGACATTGAAACCGCCAGCCGGTTGACCAGTCGTTCCCAGTCCGCACGCGGATTCGCCAGCGAAGGCGGCGCCATTTCCACCAGATATTTGCGGATGGAGGGCTTGATGTCGATCTTGCGTTGCGTGGCGGATTTGCGCACGATCTGTTTGTTGCCCTGGCTCTCCTCCGGAACGGAAATCAGCACGTCGCCATGGACTTTGGCCTGGCAGGAGAGCCGCACCTGCCCTACTTCCCAGCCGCGGGATTGGAGCAGGGCGGGGCGCCGTGCGAAATATTCCGCCTCGTCGCCTGTGACGGGCGAAAGGTGTCCGCGGCTGGAGGTGATGCCGTAACGCTCGAACGTGCCCTGTTCGACCAGCACCTTGCACTTGCCGCAGGTCGCATTCTCGGCGCAGATCGACTCGATCTCCACGCCGAGCTCGCGCGCCGCTGCCCGCAGGCTGACTCCGTCTGAGATGTGCCCACGCCGACCGGAAGGTTGCAGGATGACGAGGTGTTTTTTCATAATGATTTATTATACATTTTGAGCGATCAAACCAACCCGTGAAGGCTCCGGCTTCAGGGCTTAAGAAACAGCTGTTGCGACCCGTTGTCCAACACTTTCGGCAGGTCTCGAAAATGGTCATCGGCCTGACAGCCCTCACAAATGGCGGCACAGGGAGCGAAAGACGGATCTTCCAGTTTATTGGAGACAGCGCTGGTTGTGATCCATTCGATCCGCAGGTCGGGGCGGGGCGCGTCGAGGGCAACCCAGTAGAGATATTCGGGCGAACTTCCTGATATCACCAGCGCAACCTCGTGACAGTCTGCCTGTTCGATGGATGTGGCGATATTTTTCAATGCTGCTTGATCACCGGCGGTTACGAAATACCAGTCTTCACGCGGCGTGTCGAGAAGGCTTTTCCCGGCAAAAGGACTCTCTGCAGGATTGGCGAGCAACGGGCGGTTCTCGATACGGAACAGCCAGGGTAGTGAGAGAACAAGCAAGATAATCCCGAGTACCTCTGCCAGCTTGAACCGGCGGGCGATGGCTGAAAACAGGTACCCTGCCATTGGCGCAAACAGGACCAGAAACGACAAGTGCAACCGGCTGCCAAAGATCTGCCACTTGAATAAATAAGCGTATACCGCCAGGCCTGAAAGCAGGACCAGGGTGTAGAACAGCGCAACTTTTTCCATCCTGCGAATCTTAATGATGACAATCAGGCAGATGAGCAGGATAAGGAAAGTGTGCAACGGGTTGATAGCCCGCACTTCATTGAAATTGGGGGCGGAGATGCGGAATTTACCGATGCTTGTCGTGCGTGGATCATTGACATCGATCCCCATCCATTGGTGCAGCCTGGCAATGATGAGGAATTCGGCCGCGTTTACTTTTGGAAAGGGCGTGCCGAGTTGTTGACCGACGGTCCGCATGGCATTCGATGCAACGCCCTGCCAGTTGCGCAGTTGATTGCCATGCAGGACGGACATGGCGGGATCAAACATCTGATGGTAAGTATTCAGGTTCCGGGTCACGAAACCCGCATTCAGCACCAGCGCCAATCCCAGTGCCACACCACCATACAGGAGGGTCTGTTTAATCCGCAACCGGCGTAAGGCAAGGACAGCAATCCAGATACCGAATGGCAATAAGTATGCAGACGAAGTGCCTTTGGTCAGGAAAGCCTCTCCTGCTGCCAGTCCCACGAACAACAAAGCAACAGGTTCATTGTCTTTGTAAAATGAAACAATCTCCGCCCCGACACAGACCAGCCAGAAGGCAGCCACATAATCGTTCATGGTGCTGGAGGCCTGGGCGATGCCCATGGGGAGGGAGACTGCAAACACAGCTGCCAGTCGCTGGCCGGAGCGGTTTGCGCCAAGGTTGAATGCAATCCATGATACGCCCACCACGCTGACTAGCGATGCTGCCCATGCGGCAAAATTAACCAAACGGTCCCCGCCCGTCAGCGCAAAAATGTTAAGGAGGACCATTTCCGCGCCCGGTGGGTTGTTATTCTGGATGTCCAGGCCGGTCAGATAGTGCCTTATGGATTGGTTCTGCACCCAGTGGGCGACGCGCGCCATGTGGTAGTTGAGCGAGTCAAAGGTGTTGGGCGGTGCGCGAAAAGCCACGACGGCTGTCATAGCGAGGTAAAAAACGATTCCCCCCAGCAAGATCCAGTCCAGCCAACCATCAGGCCTGGCAATTTTTGGAAAGAGGATCTTCTCCCCTCTTTTAAATCGCTGCCAGAGGAAAAAACCTGCGGCGATGATGGGAAGCAGCCATCCAAAGAATAATCCTGTATGAGTGATTGCCTTGAACAGACTGAGCACTTCTGTCAGCAGGACGAGGTAAGCCATCCACAGCATGGCAGCCCGTAACGCCGCCCGCCGCCAATCGGTGCCCAGGCGGGAATTGCCGACCGCGAGAAGAATGCTGATGTATGCGAGAGGAAGAATGAGGACCATCGGATTGATTATAAAGCAAGTTACCCGGCGCATTTGTCTGCGGGCATTTTTCGAGAAGTTAGCTGCTCAAGTCGATCGCGACAACCTTCGCGGATGAGTTCATCGCCCAGGCGGGAACCCGCGCCGAAAAGCTGGGCAGCTCGCTGGGCGTGATGTCGGGGTCAGGGATGATGGAATCGGGTTGGGTAAATTGGCTGAGATTTTGAGGGAAAGTGCGCGCAAGCGGAAAAGTGCAGAATAATTTGAACCAGAATAACGAATTGATTACCAGCCCCGGGGCGGACGGGTGTTACGCCTATGCCTCGGGTAAAAAGAGATGTACGCGCGTACCTTCGCCGGGCGCGCTTTCAATGCGGATGGCGCCGTTTTGAGCTTCGATCAGTGCTTTTGCAATCGAGAGCCCAAGACCATTTGATCGGCTGTCATTAGTTGCGTTCGTGCGAACCTGATAGAAGCGTTCGAACAAGTGCGGCAAATGTTCGGGGGAAATGCCAGATCCGTTATCGGCTACAACAATTTCAATGAATTTTCCAGAAGGCTGCGCGCTTAAACGGATCGCCCCACCCGGAGCGGTGAAACGCAGGGCGTTGTCGAACAGGATCAACAGTACCTGCCGCACGCGTGCCCGGTCGCCGATGATATTTCCTTTAGCGGCATCCATTGCCAGCGTGATGCCTTTTTCATGCCCCAGTTTTTCCATTTGCCTGAGCGTTTCGGCAATCAGGTCAGAGATGGGGATGATCTCCCTCTCTAATTGCAATCGATGCGCATCCAGTCGCGAGAGCAGCAGCAAGTCATCCACCAGGCGATTCATATAGTCTGCTTCATCTATGATATCTTGCAGGATTTCTTCCTGCTCCTGGGGTGGATGGGCGCGCAGCCCGAAATCGGCGGTAGCACGCATGAGCGTCAGGGGCGTGCGCAGCTCGTGACTGGCGTTGGAAACGAAGCTCTGCTGCTGATCCCAGGCTTTTTGAGCCGGGCTGAGTGAGCGACCCGCCAGCCACCAGCTGACCAGCGCCAGCATCAGGCTGGCGATGGAACCAAGTATCAGCAAGCCGGTCAGGTATTGGTTCAGGACGCGGTCCTGGTCGCTTAACTGCCGACCGACCTGGATCACGGCGGGGGAATTGAGGCTGGTTTTGTAGGTGAGCAGGCGCACCCGGGCACCGGTATTCAGTGTGATTGTACGCAGGTCAGCCCCATTTTTCATCGCCGCCGATGATGCGGACACATCGATGATCTTCGTCACGGGAGCATTCTGCGGGCTGGGAATATTCTTTCCGCTGGAATCGAGTGGGACGACAAAGATGGGCGATAACTCCCCTTCAACTTCGCCTTCGCCATCGGATGATCCTCCTTGGCCAGATGACATGGGGTTCGGGGTGGCCAATGGTGATATTGAGGCAGCGGTTGGGGTGGAGGCAAGGTGGGGATTGTTTTCCAGCCAGACCTGTTCTGATTTCGCAAGGTTCTGCGGCAGTGGCAAGCCCAACAGTCTGAACTCGGTTGCCATTTTGTATTGCAGAGCGAGGTCGGTGGATTGTTGGAAATAATAACGGAGCATGGCGTATGAACCGGTGCCCAGCAGGATTACAAGCCCAAGCGCGGATACCAGGTAAAGCAGAGTCAGTTTCCAGCGAAGCGTTCTAAGCATTTTCGGCATCCAGTGAATAGCCCAGCCCGCGCCGGGTCTGAATGGGGTCTTTGCGGTTGGGCATGCGCAGTTTGCTGCGCAGGTAGGAAATGTAAACATCGACCATGCTGGGCTGAACGTTGTTCTCGTAAGACCAAACATAATCGAGGATGAATTCGCGCGAAAGCCCCTGCCCGGGATGGCGCATCAGGCATTCCAGCAGGGACCATTCGGTTTTGGTCAGGTCCAGGATTTTATCGGCGCGCCGGGCGGTGTGCGTGCGCGTATCGAGCACGAGGCTGCCCACTCGCAGTTCCCATGAGTTGGCGGCCCTGTCGCTGAAACGGCGTCCAAGTGTATGCACACGGGCGATGAGTTCATCGAACGAGAAAGGTTTGCCGAGATAATCATCCGCTCCGCTGTATAGCCCGGCCACCCGGTCTTCAACCTGTGTGCGCGAGGTCAACATCAGGATGGCGGTGGGAATGCGCGCTGCGCGGATTGCCTGGCAGACGGACGGCCCATCACGTCCCGGAAGCATCCAGTCCACGATGGCGACATCGTGCGCGCCGCGCAGCGCGATCTCAACGCCTTCATCGCCATCGTAGGCTACATTAACGTTGAAATGCTCACTTTCCAGTACTTTCCGGATAAGAACGGAAAGACGCTTATCGTCTTCAATCAGCAAAACACGCATGACTGTTTTCCAGAATAAGGCTTGCCTTCATTCTCCTAAGTCTAGCAGAGAATCATTGGAATAAGATTGGAAAACTGGGGGGATGTTTTCCAGGAAATCCCAATCTTCACAAGTTATGCTTATGTTCATTGATGGAACCGTTCCGTCAGCTCATAAAACTTTCAAGGAGAAAAATCATGTTACCCAAAAAAACACTTCTCATCTCAGCTGTGCTGACCGCCTTTGTCCTTTCCACACTTGGCGGCGTGGCGATGGCACTCAGACAACCCGCCGCAACCCCTGTCGCTGCAGCAACAGCGACACCGGCGGCACTATCAGCCCAGGATGCCGCATCGTTGGCAGCCACCGTTTTCAACCAGCAGGATATCTACAGTGTTGAGAGCGCGTCTGTCAATGGCATCAGCGCCTATAAAGTTGTTTTCTCTTCAGGGCAGGTTGCCTTTGTTGGACTCGATGGCCAAATCCTCTCTGTTACTCAGATCCAGCCGGTCGTTGTGGCACAGAATAATATCGCGCCGGCGTTGGCTGCCTCAGTGTTTGCCCCGGCGCCTGCTCCATCGCAATCAGGTGGCGAGCATGAAGGCGGCGGTGACGATTAACATTACTCCGGGAGTGGACAACCATGCAAAACAAACCGAACGCAAAAAACAGGGACGATATCAAGGTGATCATCACTGCGATTGCCTTCACCCTCACGCTGGCCTTCTGGAATTTCTTTTCAGCAGGAGCACAAAAACCTGTCCAGGCAGCCAACATTGAACCCAGTGTCCCTCAGACCGCGCAGGTCAAAATCCTGCTTGGCGGACCGGCTCCGAAGACCACCATTTTTGTCTCGCAACCAAGAGTGGCTCAACCGCGACCTCAACAACGAGCCCCTCAACCCGTCGCCCGCACAGGGTCATCAAAATGATAAACAAACGTGAATTCAAAGCGATGGGTTGTCACATGCTCGCTGCTCTCGACTTGCCCGTCGAAAATCCTTCCACTCAGCTTGAGCAGGTTCCCGGCTGGTTTGAAACCTGGGAGCAAAGCCTCAGTCGCTTTCGCGAAATGAGCGAGCTCAGCCTGCTAAACTCTTCTGCGGGTACACCCTTACCGGTCAGCGAAACACTGTGGGATGTGCTCCAAACGGCACTCGAAGCTGAACGGCTCAGCTTCGGGCTGGTCACCCCCGCAGTGCTGGATGCGCTTGTCATGGCCGGCTACGACCGCAGTTTCAACCAACTAACACCGGCTCCGTCGAACCTCATGATGGATTACTTCGCGCCTGTCGGGTTATTGTCTGAAGTGCTTCTGGATGAATCCAACCGTACTGTTTGCCTGCCTCCCGGCTTGCGCCTCGATTTTGGCGGGATTGCCAAAGGCTGGGCGGCAGACCAGGCAACCCGCAGGCTGGCAGCTTACGGCCCGGCTCTGGTCAACGCTGGCGGTGACATCTCCGTCAGCGGGCCGCAATCCAATGGCGAATCGTGGCCCATCGGCATCACTGATCCATTCAACCCGGAAGCCAACTTGGAAATCCTCATGATCGAGCAGGGCGGCGTGGCAACCTCCGGCAAGGATTACCGCCGCTGGCAGCAGGGTGGCATCTGGCAGCACCACATCATAGATCCACGCACTGGGATGCCCGCTCAAACAGACGTGTTGACCGCCACGGTCATTGCGCCTTCTGCAGTGGAGGCGGAAGTGGCGGCAAAGGTCGCGCTCATTTCCGGCAGCCGGGCGGGGTTTGAATGGCTGGAATCAAATTCGTCGCTGGCGGGGATGCTGGTGCTCGAAGACGGGCAGTGTATTTACAGCCAGCGCTTCCCACAATATCTGTGGAGCTAAAACATGGCAGGCAAATTTTCTCAAGAACCTGAATACGAATCAACATTTACGGCGCAATCATTATTGTTTATTTTTTTGGCGATCGCAATTGGCATGTACCTGGCAATGACCCTGTTACCCACCTGGCTGCCGAACCTGACAGCATCTTTGATGGGAACAAACCCCAAGGCGTACTGGTACCTGTCGCGTGGCACAGCTTTTGTGGCAATGAGCCTGCTGTGGGTCTCGATGGCATTCGGCCTGACCATCACGAATAAAATGGCGAGACTCTGGCCTGGCGCACTCACGGCGTTTGCAGTACACGAATTTGTCAGCCTGCTGGGACTTGCGTTTGCCATATTCCATGCCCTGATCTTGATGGGTGACCGTTTCATCAACTTCACCTTCCTGCAGGTGGCTGTTCCTTTTGCCAGCGGCAGTTTCAAACCGCTCTGGGTTGGGCTGGGACAGGTTGGCTTTTATATATGGTCGCTCGTGACGTTCAGTTTCTACATCCGTGCGCGCATCGGGCAAAAATCCTGGCGGCTGATCCACTTTGCCAGTTTCTTGGCCTATGCTGCAGCCCTCGTGCATGGGCTTACGAGCGGTACGGATACTTCAGCACTCTGGGTACAGTGGTACTACTGGATTTCTGGCAGCAGCCTTCTGTTTTTGCTGATGTACCGGGTGGTTACCAGCCTTTCCGCATCTCGCCCTGTCTCGCGCGTTGCAGGATAATGCCCAGACATCCTATTTGCCATTCTTCGCCCAACGTCGAATACGGGTCTTGCGCGCTTCCACTTTTGTATCCATTGGCAATTGAGCAGAGATTCTGCCCAACGCATACACCTGTAGCGCGGAATTATGACATAAACGGGCTTTCATGACAGATACACCCGCTGAATCGTTCAAACGTCTCCGCGGGTGTATTAATAGGCAGTTGACATTCTTCGATGACAGCTTAAATATTTACCACAGATCTACCGATATGAATCGATCAATGACCTCACCTGCAATGCTCCGCGCGCCTGCTCCAGAGTCCAACCAGCGGGCAAGGGGGCTGTCACCTTCAAAGTCGCACCGGCGGGGATATCGAAGTAATTGTCACTGAAGACCACGTCCACGCCATCGAGCGCGAGTTCGACGAAGCGCGCCAGTGATTGGGCGGAGACTTCAAAGATGAGTGTGCCATCCTTCAGACCGACATCCACCTTCAGACCGGGATCAGCCAATGCAAGATGTTTGATCGGCGCGAAACAAGAGACACTGGTGGCGATCCGTTCATTGCCCTGCCATAGTTCGACGATGAAAACCATGCTGCGTTTATTATCATCGGTGACTTGTTCGGCAAAGTTGAATGAGGCGATAGCGGTATCCGCCAGCGGTGCGGCCGCGACCGCCTGTTCGCCGGATGCAATCACATCGCCGCGCACGGTCTCCAATCGCCAGCGGGTGAGTCCATCCCAGCGCCCAGTCAAATCGCTTGTCACGTGTACAGACATGCGGGTTGCATCGTCTTCAACCGAGAGCAGCACGGGTGCGTAAAACCGTTTGGCCGCGTAATGCAGCGCTTTCCAGCGACCGAAGTAATCCAGCGATGACCACGAGGCCACCGGCCAGCAATCGTTGAGCTGCCAGATGAGCGTGCCGCTGACGCGATTCATGTGCCGCCGCCAATGCTCAACCCCATAGCGAATGCCCTCAGCCTGCAAAAGCATGCTCAAATAAACCAGGGCTTTAAAATCCCTGGGCATGCGAAAGGTGTCTGTCATCTGCGCGATCATCAGCCCGTTGCCCGAGCCGCTGCGTTGATGATGCTCCATAATATACGAGGTCATGTTCTGGTCTTCCGGTGCGGCGTAAGTTTCAATGGTTCTGTACGGAGGCAGAGCCTGGAAACCGAATTCACTCATGAAGCGCGGGAACTGTTGCCGATATGCGGTGAACGGCTTGCGCCCGTGCCATACATCCCAGTAGTGCATGTCGCCGCGCTGCATGCCGTTCGGTTCGGCAAACGGAATCCCGGACGACGCGGATGACGGCCAGTAAACACGATCAGGGTCTTCCGCCGCAATGACTTCCGGAAGCAAATGATGGAACATGCGATCATACCCGGCCTTCAGTCGTTGGTTCAGCGCGTCGACCGATTTGTTCCAACCCCAATCGCTCCATCCTTGTTCCATCTCGTTATTGCCGCACCACAGCGCGAGGCTGGCGCGATGCCTAAGGCGGCGTATGTTTTCAATCGCTTCGGCGCGCACGCTCTCGGCGAAAGCATCATCTTCAGGGTATACACCACATGCGAACGTGAAATCCTGCCAGATCAAAATGCCATAGTGGTCGCACAGGTCATAAAAACCTTCGCTCTCATACAGACCCCCGCCCCACACGCGCAGCATGTTCATATGCGCCTCGGCCGCGCTCTTGATGAGGTATTCCAGATGCGCGTCGGTGATGCGCGTTGGAAAGGAATCAGCCGGGATCCAATCCGCGCCCTTCGCAAACACCGGGACCCCATTGACGACAAACGTGAACGATTCGCCCCATTCATCGGGTTCCTGTTTCAGGTTGATGGTGCGTAACCCAATTTGATATCTCCGTGTGTCCAGGGTGGATGTCCCGTTTTCGAGCATCACTTCAAGCTGACAAAGATTCTGCTTACCATAGCCCTGCGGCCACCACAACTGCGGATTATTCACCCCGATGCTTGCGATAGCTTCATCTGCGATCTCCACCCTTGTCGTTTGCCTGATTCCATCCGGTGCAACGAGAGTCGCGCTCACGGTCAGAGGGCTTTTTCTCCAGATGTCCACCGACGCTGTGACACTGACTGTGACGTTTCCACCTTCATGCTTTTGTCTTACATGAACATCCTCGAACTTTGCGGATGAATATCCCTCGAGGCGGATATCCTTCCATACCCCGATGGGCGGTAGTTTCGGACCCCAGTCCCAACCCCACTGGCACGGCGCTTTGCGAAGATGCGGTCCGCCAGGGATATCTCCGCCACCCATAAGAGGTTTTTCCTTTTGTTTTGCGGTAATATATGCCACCGGCGCGCGGAAGAGAATACTCAATTCATTCTCGCCGTTCTTCAATACAAGGGTCACCTCCCATTTCCAACGGCGGTACATGTTTTCCGCTTTACCGAGCAGCTTTCCGTTGAGCGAGACTTCAGCCAGCGTGTCCAGGCCGTCGCAGACGAGAAACTGTTTCGCTTCCTTGAGCAGTTCCGGTGCGACGTTGAAGGCATAGCGATATTCCCAATCGGTATCGCCGATCCACTGGACTTGCTTTTCATAGTCCGCCACAAACGGGTCGGGGATCTTGCCCAGCGCGAGCAAATCCGTGTGCACCCCACCGGGGACAGTGGCGGGCATCCACTCGGCAGTCTTGTGTTGGCGAAAAGACCAAAGACCGTTCAGGCTTTGATGGAACATGGCATTTTTCCTTTTGAAACGACAACCCTACAATCTGAAACTGCCCTGCAAGCCAGACTGGCTATCTGGCGCAACCCAGACGTGGAACGCACCCGGTTCAATGCCTTTCGTGCCATCGGCGCGGGTGAAGGCGAGAGATTCCTCAGCCAGCGTGAAGGCCATACGGCGCGTCTCACCGGGATTCACGATCACGCGCTGGAAGCCTTTCAGTTCGCGCACCGGGCGGGTTAACGAGCTGACTAGATCGCGCACGTATAGCTGGACCAGATCGTTCCCGGCACGTTTACCAGAGTTGGTCACGTCCGCGCTGATTTCGATTTTGCCGCGCAGGGTTTCACTGCTGACTTTAAGGTTGGCATATTCAAACGTGGTATAGGTAAGACCATAGCCAAAAGGAAAGAGCGGTGCGGTGGGCAAATCCACGTAGCGGGATTTGAAGGGCCCGTCGAGGCTCACCGGGCGGCCGGAGTTCTTATGGTTGTAATACATGGGGACTTGCCCCGTTGCGCGCGGGAAGGTGACTGGCAGCCGGGCTGACGGGGATTCCAGCCCGAACAGGATTTCACCGAGCGCTGCGCCGCCCTCGATGCCGGGCTGCCACGCGTATAGCACCGACTCCACCTGGGCGACCTGTGCCGTAATCGCCAGCGGACGACCTGCCAGCACCACCAGCACGACTGGCTTGCCCAATGCGGCAACCGCTTCCACCAACTCCGCCTGGCCGGGCGGGAGAGACAAGTCGCTGACGTTGGAATTTTCTCCGGAGCGGTAGGGATACTCGCCAACCACCAGTACCACCGCATCTGCAGAAAGGGTGCGATAAGCGGCTTTGTCTGCATGTTCAGCAAAGACCAGTTCTACACCGGCGGGAGCGACTTGTTTGAGCGCCTCATCGAGCGGGGTCACGTCTGCAGCGCGGCCGTCGGGCGCCCACGAGCCAAAGAATTCGGCGCGGGCGTGGATAAGCGGTCCGACCACCGCAATCCGCTTGAAACGGGAATCGAGTGGGAGCAGACCGCCCTCGTTTTTGAGCAGAACCATCGTCTCGCGGGCAAACTTCCGGGCGAGTTCCCTCGATTTACCAGTAAGCAGGTCACGGGTCGACCGTTCGGGATCGGTGAAGGGTTGGTCGAAGAGCCCGGCGCGGAATTTAATCCGCAGGATGCGCCGCGCCGCTTCGTCAATATCATCCAGAGAAATTTTGCCGCTTTGCAGGCTGGCGGCGAGCGTGTTGAGATACGCGCCGCTGACCATGTCCATATCCACGCCTGCTTTGAGCGCGAGCACGGCGGCCTGGGCATTATTCTCGGCGACTCCGTGATGGACGAGCTCACCGACTGAATCCCAATCGGAGACAACGAAACCGTCGAAGCCCCACTCGCCGCGCAGGACGTCGGTGAGCAGGCGGTGGTTGGCGGTGGCGGGAATGCCGTTCAAGTCGAGGAAAGCAGACATGAGTGTGCCGACGCCGCTCTTTACTGCGGATTGGAACGGCGGCAGGTAGATATCGCGCAGGGTCGGCTCGGAGATTTCGCCGTTGTCGTAGTCGCGCCCGCCTTCGGCGGAACCGTAGCCGACAAAATGTTTGGCGCAGGCGACCAGTTTGTCGGGTGCTGAGAATGCATCTCCCTGGAAGCCCTTGACGACCGCTGCTGCCATTTGCGCGCCGAGGAAGGGGTCTTCACCATTACCCTCGGCGATTCGCCCCCAACGCGGGTCGCGGGCAATGTCGAGCATGGGCGCGAAGGTCCATTTGATGCCGTCGGCGGTGGCTTCGAACGCGGCAACGGAGGCGGCTTGTTCGGCAAGCTCAGGATTCCACGATGCGGCCTGCGCCAGTGGGATGGGGAAGACAGTGCGGTAGCCGTGGATGACATCACGCCCAAAGAGTTGCGGGATTTTGTGCGGCGCTTCGAGGGCGAGGCGCTGAATCTGGTTGCAGGTTTCGGCGCTGGAGGATTTGCTTTCACTCGAGCCGGTCAGCGCGCCCGCGGCGTTGATGACGGAACCAGCTTTTCCCTGGCGGATGATTTCGGGGTCGAAACTGCCCCGCGAAAAATACTGGTTCAGTTGGCCAATTTTCTCGTCGAGTTTCATTTTGGAAAGCAGGGCGTTGATTTTGGATTCTGTCATGAGTCCCTCCGGGTTAGGTGGTTGATCTGTGACTCTCCAACTATATCACTGGTAAGCGACGCGGAGATAATATTCCTCCGCGTTTAGGTTCTGATAGACGTGATCACAGTCGCTACTGGCGCCACAAAGGAAGAAGTGATGCGGAAAGCCATGACACACGGCGGCACGATGCATGCTGATATGATGAAAGGTAATACCAGAGAGCAGCCGGCACGTTTGCCTCGAAATTAGAGTCCTCGATCAAAGTAGCATAGCCTGACTCAAATGATAACGCTCCGAAATATTCATTCGGAGCGTTATTGATTAAAAACCTTTCACTAATCCTTATCGCTCAACATCAGTTTCGAGGAAATCCTACCAGCGGAAAATTTTCCTAACGCGGCCCGAAACGTACTTCGAAAGTCGTTCCAGTTTCCACCACACTCTCCACGTGTACTGTACCGCCGTGTGCCTGCGCAATCCACTGCACGATGGACAGACCCAGACCATTGCCAGAAGGCGCTTCATCTTCATTGCGCGTGCGGGCATTATCCACGCGATAAAACCGGTCAAAGAGATGGGGCAAATATTCAGGCGGGATACCTGCCCCGGTGTCCGAGATACGCACCCAGGCGGAATCCTCATCCGTGCCTGTTTCTACTTTGACGCGGCGAACATCCCCACTTGTATAATTGATTCCGTTTTCGACAAGATTGCTCACCATCTGGAGCAGGTACTGCCGGTCGCCGAGGATGTTCACTTCCGGCAAATTACCGGTTTCCAACCTGACGTTTTTACGTTCGGCCAGCGGGACGAGGCGCTCCACTGCGTCTAAAGCGATGTCGCTCAAATCCAGCGGTTTTTTCTCCAACACCATCTGCCCCGAATCCATGCGTGCCAGGATTAACAAGTCGTTGACCAGATGAGACATAAACTCGTTTTCACTGTGAATGACTCTCAAAGCGCGCTGGTATTCCTGGCTCGTACGTTTGGAAGAAAGCGACCGGCTGGCTTCGAGGTTGACAATTGTCAGCGGGGTACGAAGTTCATGGCTGGCATCTGCAACAAACTGACGCTGCCGCTCAAAAGCGGCCTGCAGGCGGGCGAGCATGCTGTCAAACGTATTTGCCAGTTCTCCCAGTTCATCCTTGCTGTTCATGTTAAGGCGGCGGTTTAAGTCCGTTTCGCTGATGGTGCGTGCTGCCTGTGTGATGGAATGGACCGGACGCATCGCTCGGTCTGCCAGCCACAACCCGCCGCCAACAGCAATCGCCAGGGTCAGCAGGCTGCCGAGAATCAATGTCGTAAGCAGGCGGCTGTTCAGATCGTACGGGTCAACCAAGCTGCCGAGAATGGCATAGCCACTCTGGCGACCGGCAATGGAGACTGGTTTGATAATGAAAATGTATTGCTGTGTAAACGAATTGCGATTTTCGATCCACGAGATAACCAGCTCCGTATTGTGATCGGAATTTTGCTGCTGCGCCTGCTGCGCGTTCTTGACCAGATCGAGCACATCCTGTTGAGAAGCGATGCCCTGGCTTGCCAGCACCTGCCCGTCCTCCTCAAGCAGAACAAAAATATCTGCTGCCTGCAAGGAAATCGGGCTATTCAGTGAACTTGAAAGCACTGCTTCGATGCTGTTCATTTTGCTTTCCAGACGGAACAGGGCATCGCCGCGAATATCGTGCATCTGGCTATAGTAGATAAAAACGCTAAAAGAAACCAGCACCAACGCCAGAATGGCAGTAAACCACAGCACCAACCTGAAGCGGATGCTGTGTAAAAAGGTCACAAAACCGGAGGGTCTCCGCATCAGTTTTCCTGTCCATCGCGGATACGATACCCTGCCCCGCGCACGGTTTCGAGCAGCTTTACATCGTGCTCGTCGTCAATTTTGCGGCGCAGGCGGCGGATGTACACGTCTACGACATTGGATGCCACGATTCTCGCATAACTCCACAGGTGGCTTTCGGCCATATCGCGTGTAATCAGGTGGTTGGGGTGGCGCATCAAGTACTCGAGCAAGGAGAACTCTTTGGCAGTTAAATCGATGGGCTGATCACCCCGTTTAACGGTATGCATCGCCGGGTCGAGCTGCAAATCACCAACTTGCAGGATTCCCGTTTTGGCGGAGGATTCCCGTCTCAAAAGTGCACGTATCCGGGCACGCAATTCATCCACTTCAAAAGGTTTCACAAGATAATCGTCCGCGCCGCTGTCCAAGCCGAGTACGCGGTCTTCCAGTGCATCGCGGGCCGTGAGCATCAAGACAGGGGTGCGCACGCGCTTGTTGCGCAAGGCCCGGCAGACTTGGATGCCATCCTTGCCGGGCAGCATGATATCCAGGATGATGATGTCATAGACATTCATAAACCCCATTTCTTCGCCGTCAAGACCATCGTAGGCCACATCAATGGCATAACCATCATCTTCAAGCGTCCTCCGCAGGGAATCGCTCAAGCGTTTGTTGTCTTCAACCAGCAGAAGGCGCATATCGTTTCTCCAGAACAGTTTCCATCAGGTAAATTCTAGCATGTTTGGATGACATTGCTATGAACAATAGCATCCAGTCCCCCTATTTTAAAGCTTGGGATTTGTGACGCCGGGAGGAAACAGCATTCATCAATCTGTCATCTTCGGCCTATATACTCTCAATATAATTACGATTACAAGAAAGGTATGCTATGAAAAAACAACTCCCTGCTCTGCTGGCGGCTTTCCTGATGACTGGTTTCATCTCCCTGGTCATGTTCGTAACCAGCGCAAACGCCCTGTTCAATAAAAACTCCGTGGACCCTGCGAACTCTGCATCGTCGACTTCTATCACGTCCGCTTCGGTCCCCGGTGCCGATCAGGCACAGATCAAGCAATTGCAGGATCGCATTAACGAGTACGCGCAACGCGAACAACAATACCAACAGCGCGAGCAGCAATACCAGCAAACGCTGCAAAGTGACCAGCAGCAACTGGCACAGGCAGCAGCGCAAATCCAACAGTTCCAGCAATTCCTGTTCGCTCTGCAAGACCGTGGGCTGATTATTATCCAGAACAACGGCACCGTACTGATCACAGCAAAACCCATTAAATAATTTCCACAGAGGAACCAACATGAAAACCTTTAAAACCAGCTTACACATTCTCATTGCCTTCGTCAGCATGCTCGGCTTTTTAGGCGGCTGGGCCACCCTGGCTCACTCACGTAAACCCATCCAACCCGCTCAATCTCAGGCGCAGGTGCTTGAGGCGCTGCCGCCCCTCGACCCGATCCCGTCCTTCAACAGTGTCACCTCCGATAACAATAATGGTGGTTTGAACAGCTTTACCCCAACACGGCGTAACCGCGCAGCGCTCCCGATGTTTATGACGAGGGGTTCCTAATAAATGGAAAGCTTCCATTTCCGCGCGATGAACACGGATATATCCCTCGCCGCGGAAGGTAAACCAGAAGATCTCTCACAAGGATTTGAAAAGACGCGGCAGTTTATCGCCGAAAGCGAAGCCAGATTTACCCGTTTTTCAGAAGATAGTGAACTTTCACAACTTAATCGCGCCGCCGGAACCTGGTTCCGTGTCTCGCCCGACATGCTCAATGTGATCATGTTGGCCAAGGATTATGTGGACCTGACCCAAGGGTTGTTTGACCCGTCCATTTTGCCGGATTTACTGCGGGTCGGCTATGACCGGACAATGGACATTATCCGTGCTGAGGGGGTTTCGTTACCCCTGTACCCATTCACCCGCCAACGCACCCCGCTAAATGGATTGGTCATCCGTCCTGAGGAATCGCTCATTTATCTGCTCCCAGGTGCATCGCTTGACCTCGGTGGGATCGCCAAAGGCTGGATCGCCGAACGGGCTGCCGCCATCCTGGCAGAATTTTCCCCGGTTTGCGCAGTGGACGCTGGCGGCGATATGTACCTGAGCGGCCTGCCAAAGGGCATGAACGGATGGCCTGTCGCACTGGAAGACCCACAAAGCCCCGGCGAGGCGCTGACCATACTGAACATCCCACCCGGCGCTGTGGCCACATCCTCCGTGGCAAAACGTACCTGGAAACAGGGCGAGAAGCAGCGCCATCACCTGATTGATCCGCGCACCGGCGAACCTGCCGAAACCGACTGGTTGAGCGTCACTGTGATTGCGGCACATACCGATCAGTGTGAAGTATTTGCCAAGGCACTTCTTATCGCCGGAGCACTTGAAGCTCCAGCAATTGCGGAAAATGCTGATATTGCCTATCTCGCTGTCGACCGTGAGGGGAATATCCTTGGAACGCAGAAAAGCATGGAATATATCAATGACCTATAAGAAAACTCCCATCTCCGAAAATAACCGCAGCGCAGGTAACTCCCTGTCCAGGATTTTGCTCAGTGCGCTGGCCGTATTGGCCACCTTTGCCCTGTTCGTTTTAGGGCTGGTGCTTCTGCTCACACCCGCAGGGAATTGGTTCGCCAGTGGGTTAAACTGGTTGTTCGCTATAGATAGCACCCAGCTCTGGTGGTACGTTACCCGTTCTGCAGGGATCCTGGCCTACCTGCTTTTGTGGCTTTCCACTGTCTGGGGACTGGCAGTGCCCTCCAAGATCATTTCTCCTGTGCTGGATCAAACCTACACCTTCGACTTCCACGAGTTCATCTCGCTGCTGTCGATCGGGTTCGCCTTGTTGCACATCATTGTCCTCTCCCTCGACCGTTATCTGCCATATTCCACCCTTCAAATTTTGATCCCATTTCTCTCGCCATATCGTCCGCTTTGGGTTGGGATTGGTGTCATCTCCTTCTACATAATAGTACTCGTTACCGTAACGTTCTACCTGCGTTCCCGCATTGGTATGAAGAACTTCCGCGCCATCCACGTACTCAGCCTGCTCGGATACCTGGGCATAACCCTGCACGGACTCTATGCCGGGACAGATTCACCACTGCTTTCCATGCAGTGGCTCTATCGGGGCACAGGACTGGTCGTCATTTTTTTGACAATTTACTGGTTGGTGCAAAAGTACTTGCAGAAAATCGAATTAAAGAAAAAAACGGAGCATGTCCGCCTAACAAACAGGAGGCCCTCCAGTACGCAGCAAAGAAAGGTTCATTAAGAGGAATACTAAACAGCTACGCTCAACAAATTCGGGGAGCGTAGCTGTTTGGTGTATACATTCCTATAATGGAAGCAGTTTTTTACTTACTCTTTTCAGGCATGGACAATATCCGGCTCATCCATGCAGCCCAGCCGCCAACGGTGACCGTTGCGTGCGAGCAGTTGCTCTGCCTCGTCGGGTCCCCAGTCGCCTGTTTCGTAAGCGGCAAGCGACGGGTTGTTTTGATCCGCCCAACCTTGTAAAACGGGGTCCACCAATCGCCAGGCGGCTTCCAGTTCATCGGAGCGGGTGAATAGCGAGGCGTCTCCCTGAAGAGCTTCGAGCAGCAGTCGCTCATAGGCTTCGGGTAACGGAGTCCCGTTGAACGCTGAATGGTAGTGAAAGTCCATATCCACCGAGCGCATTTCCTGGTCTGAATCAGGGACTTTGGCTTCGAAGCGCAGGTGAATGCCTTCATCCGGCTGGATGCACAGAGAGAGAATATTGGGGGTGAAGTCACTTTGCTCGGGCAGGTTGAACATCATGTGCGGCGGGCGCTGGAATTCGATAATGATCTCGGATGTCTTGCGTTTGAGTGCCTTGCCGGAGCGCAGGTAGAACGGCACGCCCTGCCAGCGCCAGTTATCCACAAATAGTTTGAGCGCGGCGTAGGTAGGGGTCTGTGAGCTGGGCGCCACGCCTTCTGTCCTGAGATAGCCTTCGTACTGGGCACGGACAGTGTCAGCCATCGCTATGGGGCGGATACTTTGAAAGACCTTGACCTTTTCGTTGCGGATGGCGTCAGCGCTGAACGAACTGGGCGGCTCCATTACAACCAGTGCCAGCAGTTGGAGCAGGTGGTTTTGGAACATGTCTCGCAACACACCGGCAGTATCGTAATATCCGGCGCGATGACCAATATCCACACTTTCGGCAACGCTGATTTGCACGTTGCTCACGTAACGGCGATTCCAGACAGGCTCGAAGATGGTGTTGGCGAAGCGAAAGAAAAGGATGTTCTGGGCGGTCTCTTTGCCGAGATAATGGTCAATGCGGTAGACCTGGTGCTCCTCGAAAGCGGCATGTACTGCACGGTTGAGTTCCAGCGCCGAAGCCAGGTCACGTCCGAACGGCTTTTCAATGATGATACGCCGCCATGCACCGTAGACTTCATCCTCCTTTGCCATGCCTGCCACGCCAAGAAAGCCCGCAACAGGCGCATAAAACTCCGGTGCAGTGGCCAGGTAGTACAGGCGGTTGGCTGGGCCGTTTTCCAGTGAACGCAGGAACAAATCAAGTTTAGGAAAATCGTCGGGGTTGTCAAGATTGCCATTGAAATAGTGTATCTTTTCGACAAACTTGTCCCACGTGGCGGTGTCAAAACTTTCGGGGCTGAATTTCTCCACCCCATCACGCAAATAAGCACGGAAGGCTTCGTTGCTATAAGGGCGGCGGGCAAAGCCGACGATGTTGGCACATGTCGCCAGCCGGCCTTTCTTGAAGTTGTTGTACAGGGCGGGGATGAGTTTACGCCAGGTCAGGTCGCCCGACGCGCCAAAAATGATGATGCTAATGGATTCGCATATATTCGTCATTATTCCGCCTTTTTAACTGCGTGCCCGCCGAACTGGTTGCGCATCGCCGCCAGTAGCCTGGCGGCCTACAAAACGCTGCTGGAGAGACAAGGTGATGACTGGCGCAGGCACATCAAAATCTACGACTTCAAAGACCACCCAACGTCCTTCGCCGCTGTCAATGCCGAGAAAAGAATGGAGGGGACATGGTAAGGTGGTTGACCTATGACTCCCCAACTATATCACTGGTAAGCGACGTTGAGATAATATTCCTCCGCGTCGCGGTTCTGACAGGCGTGATCACATCGTCTGCTTCAAGCGGGGCATACCTCGCGCAGCACAGCCAGGCTCACTTCGGGACGTTCACGGAGCAGGCTCTCAAAACTTAGGCGGTCGAGACACAGCACGCGGATTTCAACCTGAAATGGTTGAAATCCGTTTGATTGTATACTACCCTTGTTTAGTGGTTGAATAAATTAATGTTGGTATGCCGTCGCCGTCAATTCCATCTACTTCTTTTTCAAGGGTCATGTCAATCTTTTCGGCGACCTTTTGAGAGGCAATGTTCGCTGGATCGATCAGGCAGATTAAGCGATATTTGTGGTGCTGACTTTTCTGGTAATCCACGATAAAATTATAAGGAGAAAAATCTATGCAGCAAACTTATTCTTGGTGGCAAACCTTTATCATCTACCAGATCTACCCGCGCTCGTTTCAGGACAGTAATGGCGACGGCGTCGGCGATTTAGCTGGTATCACCTCCCGGCTGGATTACGTGCGCAGCCTCAACATCGGGGCGATCTGGCTTTCGCCGATTTACCCATCCCCAATGCACGACTTCGGCTACGACGTAGCCGATTATTGCGACATTCACCCGCTGTTTGGCAGCATGGCAGATTTCGACCACCTGTTGGCCGAAGTTCACGCGCGCGGGATGAAGCTGATCCTCGACCTGGTGCCCAACCACACCTCGGATGAGCACCCCTGGTTCATTGCCAGCCACAGCAGCCGCGACGACCCCAAGCGTGATTGGTACATCTGGCGCGATCCGGCGCCTGGTGGCGGTCTGCCCAACAACTGGCAGAGCCATTTCGGCGGTCCGGCTTGGACCTTTGACGAGCATACCGGGCAATACTACTTGCACCAATTCGTCAAGCAGCAGCCGGATCTGAATTACCGTAACCCTCAGGTTGTTGCGGCCCTTCTCGACACCATGCGCTTCTGGCTGGATCGCGGGGTTGATGGTTTCCGGGTGGACGTGATCGGGCTGATGATGAAAGATCCGCTTTTCCGCGATGAGCCGGCCAATCCCGATTGGGATGGCGTCGCTGCATTTGCCAGTCTGCAGCACATCTACACGGCCAACCTGCCGGAGGTGCATGACCTGATCCACCAAATGCGCGCCGTCCTGGATGCCTACGATAACCGCATGATGGTGGGCGAGACTTACTTGCCGAACGATGAACTGGTCAAGTATTATGGCAGCCCCGACAAGAAGGAGTGTCACCTGCCGTTCAACTTCCAGCTCATCCGCGCACACTGGGATGCAGCTAACGTGCGGCAGATGGTTGACGCTTACGAGGCCGTTTTGCCGCCCGGCGCCTGGCCCAACTGGGTGCTGGGCAATCACGACCAGCACCGGCTGGCCACCCGCATTGGGGCGCACCAGGCGCGCGTCGCCAACATGCTGTTGCTCACGCTGCGGGGTACGCCTACCTGTTACTACGGTGATGAGATCGGCATGACAGATGTCTCGATCCCGCCTGAGATGATCCAGGATCCCCCGGCAGTCAACCAGCCGGAGATCGCGCACATTGTTGGGCGCGATCCAGAGCGCACGCCCATGCAGTGGGATGCCTCGCCTAATGCTGGCTTTGCGGCTGCGGGTGTGCCCACCTGGCTGCCGCTGGCCGCCGATTACGCCACGCGCAATGTAGCGCTCGAATCTACAGACCCGGGCTCGATGCTCAGTTTTTATCAAGCCCTCACCAGCCTGCAGCAGGCCGAACCGGCGCTGACCGTCGGCTCGTACCGGTCGATTGATGCTGGCGCGCCCGATGTCTTCACTTATCTGCGTGTCCACGCTGCTACATGTTTGCTGATCGTGCTCAACTTCGCAGGTGGCTCCCGTCGCCTCGATCTTTCGGCGGTGGGCAGACAGGCAGAATTGCTGCTCTCCACCGGGGTGACCGCTCCACGCTCGATGGCCCTTGCGAACCTGGAATTGGGGCCGAACGAAGGAATGATCTTACGGCTTTTGGACGATTAGCGCCACCCAACTGGCAGGTGTGCGCTCCAGACTGTTACATTACCAATCCGGCGGGTTATCACTTTACGATATGTGTGGCGTCTGGCTCGCTGTGGGTGAGTCGGACGCCATCCTCACCCCGGCGGGATGGTAATCTCCAACGAAACGGAACAATATCATCGCAAGGCCCACCCCCATTTATAGGCTTTCCCTTTCTGCCTCACCGTTCATCCACTCCAATATTCAATAAAAGGATGCTCGCCGTTGGAGATGGAAATCTGACTTGTAAAAAGGCGTTGCAGGACTAAAAAATGCTGCAGGTCCGGCAGAACAAGAACGAAAAAAAGTCTATACGGCGTTCAGGTCTTGCGCAATAAAAACCTGCGTCTTGGAGCAGCTCCAATACCCAACCTTAAAATAAGCCTCGATTTTATTAAAACTCTTGAATAATGCCATTGCTTGTGCTAAAATAATGCAATGAGTTGGCTCATTTTGCGCTAAAGGTGATCATTGAGCGGCTTCAATTTCCTCCCTGTGAACCATAATAATATTAAGAATTTTAACAAACACGCAGCGGTGGATCTAATTCGCTTTGCGGGAAAGCGAATTTCCCGGACCGATATTGCGGATGGGTTGGGGTTAACACGAGCCGGCGTCACTTTAATCATCAATGACTTAATTGAAAATGGAATTATTCTTGAAACAGATAGCCGGTCGACGCCAAGTGGGCGGCCGCCTGTCATGTTGGAAATAAATCCTAAACACGGTTGGGTGGCAGCTATTGATATGGGCGCCACCCATTTAAGTGTTGCTTTGGGAGACTTATCGGCTCATATTCTTGAGGAAACAGAACAATCTTTTAGAATAGCCGATGGACCTGAAAAGTGCCTGTCCGAGGCAGATCAGGCATTAAAGCAAATTCTGGAAAAGCGCAATTTGAGCTTGGCTGAATTATCTGCGGTCGGGCTTAGTGTACCTGGCCCCGTCGTTACCGAAACCGGCATGGTGATGGCTCCACCAATCATGCCTGGCTGGGACAGATTTCCAATCCGCGACTCACTGGAAAAATTATGGAATGTTCCAGTGACTTTAAATAATGATGCGGATCTTGGCGCCCTGGGTGAGTGGGTGTTTGGGGCAGGCCGAGGCGAAAAGAATATTGTTTTTATTAAAGTAGGTAGTGGTATTGGGGCGGGTCTTATTATTAATCAGCAAATTTTTGGGGGCACAACCGGTTCCGCTGGCGAAATTGGCCATTTAACCATTGATGAAAATGGCCCCTTATGCACTTGCGGCAACCATGGTTGTTTGGAAGCATTTGCCAGCGGGCGCGCCATTGAGATCCAGGCCCAAAAATTAGCCAGAAGCGGTAAAAGAACATTATTATCGGATCCCAACTTAAAAACCATCAGTGTACACGATGTCGCAGATGCCGCGCGGCGTGGAGATTTGGCGGCGCAGGAAATCTTGTACCGTTCAGGTACGTTTATTGGTATCGCGATTGCCGGTTTGATTAACCTGATCAATCCAAGTGTGGTCATTATTGGGGGCGGTGTTGCAGAAGTAGGAGATCTACTGACCGGACCGATTCGCAAAGTGGTGCGTGAACGTTCATTGCGTGCATCCGAACATGCGGTCAGGATTACCACTGCCATACTGGGTCGTCGTTCTACGTTAATTGGTGCCATGGTGCAAGCCACCAATACTGCCATTCACAACATTATTGAGTGGAAAAGCCCTATCTCTAACATAGTTGACCCTTTGAGACAGCAATCATCTGCAAATTCAATCAGTAAGGAGGCGATGCTCTCTATCAAACAAACCATACCACTCCACAAAAGCAGCATAATGAAAAGTAAGAAACACACAATCCAACATTCATTTCACAAGGAGAAGGGATAAATGAAAGCAAAACTTTCAATCCTGT
>JBGPQJ010000017.1:0-33073 GCA_041488995.1 Anaerolineae bacterium | reverse complement strand
GCCTGGTTTCTCTACGCCCAGATCGCGGACAACCGCGACCACGCCATTATCTCCCTCCAAAAAGTGCTCGCGCTCAATCCGTACAACGAGCGCGCCCGCAAGCTGCTCGACCAGATGCAGCCCAAAGAAGAACCGAAACCCGACTCCACCAAGCCGTGGGACTATAACAATTATATGGAGCAGCAGGATAAGACGCAGGGGGTATCGAGGAGGAAATCGGGGATCAATCGAAATATCCTCTTTGGGATCGGCGGATTGGTCGTCATCGCCCTGCTCCTGGCGGGCGGGTTCTATCTGACCCGCAGCCTGTTTTCAGCACCGACCCCTGTTCCCACCCTGGCCATCAGCGTCAAATGGACGCCCACCACAGATCCCTGCAACTGTGCCGAGGTCAAGCCCTACGCCGAGCGGACCATCGAACGATTTAATGAGATGGTCGACGAAATGGACGCGATCTGCAACGCGCTCCAGAACAACACGCTGCGCTCCGATGCGGTGACCACGGCTACCGCAAAGGCACAGGCGCGCTACGATGAACAGCGCCGCGAAAACCCGCCGCCCTGCCTGGATCTGTTCGACAAGAAAATGGTGACCGTCTTCTGGAACTGGCAGCAGGCGCTCGATTCGCTCCAAAAAGGCAATAACGACGCTGTCATCGCCTTCATGAACAACATCATCCAGCAGGCGGGGGACATTGACGCGCTACTCAACCAGCTCGAAGGCCAGTTGAGAGGCTGCCCCATCCCCAGACCCACGCCTCCCGGCCGGACGGGATGATAGTATGAGCTATCTTTTTAGGTCAAGATCCATTACAGGCGTACTGGTTATTATCTTTCTACTGGCTGGCTGTGCGCCAAGAACAGTGACCGCAATCCCCATCGCAGCGACGGCGACAGCTGTCAACAGCCCGACCCCCACCTTAACTTTCATCCCAACATCAACCTTTACTCCATCGCCCTCGCCGACGATCGAGCTGAGTCCGACGCCGACGATACCCGAATTTTATCGCGGACTTGCTCCCACTCTCGGCAAGTTCAGCCTGGTTGAAAAAGCCGACATTCCCTCAATCATTGACTACCTCCGCTCCCAGCCGTCGCTTCTGACCCAGGATTCACCAGCACCACCTATAAGTCAAATTGTCCACAGTAAGTCGGGAGAGGCGCATTTTTCTGTTTCATGCAATTTTGGCGGAATAATAAATTGCGCTCCCGCAGCGTCAATTCAAATTGCAGAGCAAGGGCTGGACGTTCATATCATCATCTGGGAGATACGAAACAGCGACGGCTCACGTGGACATATTGTCAAATATATGTATGATTCACTCCAATATAATCCTATATATGGGTTTGAACGACTGGTTGCTGATCCGCTTGGTTCTTATGACATGTTGATTCATGCCGTGGTTCCAACCGAATCACAAGGCAGTTATCCCTGCACAACGTTTCTCCTTCAACAGTCAGGATTCCCGGAAGCTATTCAACAATGGATAGATACTAGAATTATTCCCGAAGCATTCAAAGACATGATCCTGCCATGGTGAAAAAGACAGCATTTCTCCTACGTTTCCATTGATCGCACTAATCTCATAAATCGTCAATAATGTATAGTATGGAGACTGCCGGTTATGTAAAGGAGAGAAATACACTGGTTGCAGGTATTGTTGCGGGATTGGTATTTTTTCTAACCTTGCATGTAATGCCCGGAAAACGTTTGCGCAGCACCTCGTAACACCAACGTCTGCGCCGCACGATTGCGCTCCGCCCAATACCTACGTGTGTTCTTCCTGCCCGGGTCGGCTCCACCGAGTTGTTGAGTGGCTCGGGCAGACAGAGAAAGGTTGATCGGGGAATCAGAGCTCAAGAAGGTGAGCCCTGAGGAAGTCAAGTGTCCTTTGAACGATATCGTGCGTTTGCTGGGTATCCTGATGGCTGTCAAAAGCGTGTTCACCCTGTTTATAGACGACAAGTTCGACGGGCACTCCAGCCTTGGTTGCTGCCTCGATGAGATTGTTCAGCTTTACATTGGTGGATGGGTCGTCGCGCCCCGTCTCGACTATGGCGGTGCTTACTGGTAAAAACTACGGATGACGTTCAGGACGTCCCCGTTCATGCCTTCAATGACGGGATAATCCGCTTGTTCGGTTTAAGGGTGAATTGCTGGTTGGTGACGGACTTTCACTTCACGGTTAATACGGTCACTTAATTCTTTTTCTGCAACTTCCAGTTCATAGCGAACTTGCAGACGAAGCCAAACCGCTGCACTTGTGCCAAAATAACGTGCAAGACGCATCGCGGTGTCAACCGTAATCGCCCGCTGCCCATTTACAATCTGGCTGATACGAATAGGCGTAACACCAATATCATGCGCCAAGCGATACTGGCTTAAACCAAGTGGTTTCATAAAGTCCTCGAGCAGGACTTCACCTGGGTGAATAGGGGATAAAGTGTCATCCATCATATTTACTCTCATCCGTGATAATCCACGATTTCGACATTTTTTGCTTTATTGCCAAGCCAATCGAAACAAATTCGCCATTGATCGTTGATGCGGATACTGTACTGCCCTGCTCTATCACCTTTAAGTTTTTCAAGCCTGTTGCCGGGCGGAGCAAGTAAATCCTGCAAATCGTCTGCATCGTCCAAATAGAGCAATTTACGGCGAGCAGTGCGTTGAATATCTTTCGGTAACCTGGTGGAAGTCTTGCCAAGAAATATTTTCTTTTCTTCGTCGGACGCGAAGGATTCAATCACATGACGATAATATCACGAAGCGATAATGTTTTCAAGCTCCGAATTTCCGGAACTGGCAACAGGCGCTCGATTCGCTCCAAAAAGGCAATAACGACGCCGTCATCGCCTTTATGAACAACATCATCCAGCAGGCTCATGCCATAGACGCCCTGCTCAACCAACTCGAAGGCCAGTTGAGAGGCTGCCCCATCCCCAGACCTACACCCCCCGGGCGGACGGGATGATCGTCGCCGCGCAATGTATACGCCAGCCATTTGCGCGGCTCTTGTCGAGATAACTGAACTGGAAACTATTAGGTGATGCCCGAACGCCGGAATTGCCAGCGCGTAGCGCAAATCGGGTGCACACTTTGTTGGGCGCGAAAGCAACTTCACCCAACTTCCTGCGGCGAAAATTTGTAGCCTCCATGAATTACTTTCCGATATGAAACAAGGTGCCAGTATTCGGGAGAGTGCTAATGTAAATCGTATCGTTGCCAGCCCAGTCTAATTCCATCTGCCCAGGAAAGCGCGTTCCAAAGGGCTGTTCCGGGCTATATAAAATGGTTTCGTGGCTTCCAGAAACATCCCGCACAGCCAGTTGCTGTTTACGGATGGAGCTATTGTAAATGTACAGGATCTTTGAACCCTCGGGGGAAAAAGTCGCCGCGATAGGGAGCAAGGTCTCATCAGGTTGTGATTCAGCAAGTATCACGGGTTCGGTCGCGCCGGTTTTAATGTCGAATAGGAGCAGATAATCCTTACCGCTTTGACCTGGTGCAGGTACACCTAGTAGTGCAGATTCAAAAGCAACACTATAAATAATGAGCGCTTTATCGCCCTGGGGGTTGACGGCAAGCAGTACCGGTACTCCCTCCGTTTGCGACATACCGAGAAGCTGTTGCGGGTTCTGCCCTTCGCTATCCACGACCCAAATCCCATTTTCTGGGTCATCCCGCGTTCCCTGTCTAAATATGGTATAGAAGATTTTCTTGCCATCCCCAGACCAGAACATTTTCCCATAAAGGCTGGATGAATATTCGGTGTCAACAGTGATAAGCTTTTCTGGTGCCCCATTATCTCTCATCCGGAAAATGGAAGTCGTTGTGCCGTTTTGTTCCGCAGTGCGGGCAAAAATCAGGTCCCTGCCGTCAGGAGAATAGGCGGGAGAAGTGTCGAGCAATGCCTGACTATTTAGAGCGCTGCCGGTAATGCCATCGTCTGTCATATCCGTGAGTTTGCCCGGGTCTGTATCCATGACCCAGATGTCGCTCTCTTCAAAATATCTCTGGACATTTTCACTGAATGCAACATGTTTGCCATCAGGTGACCAGCCAAGGTTAGTTGCTATCACGTGCCCGCCCCATTTGGTGCAATACTGCTCGGTGAGTGTCTCAACCTTGAGAACGCAGACCCCCGCCGCGTCAGAAGCCAAAAGCCATTGGCCATCTGGTGAAAGCGAAAGAGGCAGCGTATTTTCAGTTCGTCCTTCGCGCAGATTGGTGATTTTTAGATCAGAAGCCGCTAACGCCGCCGAAGGCAGCGATGTGGTTTTAGTGATGGACGTTTCTGTTGCGCCTGGAGAAGGGATGCTGGTCAATGTGATCACGACATTCCCAGCGGAAGGACTGGAAACGGCTGTGGGCGGTTCTCCGCCCGGGTTGAGTGGTGTACATGAAAACATGAAAACCAACAGTAAAAAACATGCTGCAGGAACCCCTCTGCGAGTCAACACGACAATCTCCTCTTGGGATAATCACTACCCTTGCCTACGACGCCCGCCTCGATCATGGCGGGCTTTTTACTGATAAAAACTGCGGATGACATTCAGGACGTCCCCGTTCATGCCTTCGATGACGGGATAATCCGCCTGTTCCGCCAGACGTTCCTTGCCCTCCAGGTCGATCAGGTGCCCGGACTTGACCGCCTTGGTCTCGAGGTAGAAGCGGTTGTATTCGTTGGCGGGCATAACGTGCGGGATGCGCCCGTTCACCTTGACGCCGTTCTTGGTCAGGTCTTCAATCTTGCGGGGATTGTTGGTGATCAGCCGGATGGATTTGACATGCAGCGACTCGAGCATGTGAGCCGCCACGCTGTAGTCGCGCTCGTCGTCGCGGAAGCCGAGGGCGAGGTTGGCATCCACCGTGTCATAGCCGTGCTCCTGCAAACCGTAGGCGCGGATCTTGTTGATCAACCCGATGCCGCGTCCCTCCTGGCGCATGTAGAGCAGGATGCCCCGCTCCATCTGTCCGATCATGCGCAGCGCGGTCTCCAGCTGGTCGCGGCAGTCGCAGCGCAGCGATCCCAGAGCATCGCCGGTGAGACATTCGGAATGCACGCGCACCGCCACATCCTCGGCGTTATATACCTCGCCCTGGACGATGGCAACATGCTCCTTGTCATCCTTATTGTTGTAAAAGGCGATGATGTGAAAATGGCCGAAGCGGCTGGGCAGTTCGGCGATGGCAGCGATCTTGACACAGACATGGTCGGAACCGACACCTTCACATTCGTGAGCGCGGCTTTCGTCGAGCAGTTCCTTGATTTGCATATGGGTCAGTCCCATGGTTGTCTCCTTCTATCTAAAATGGATTTTACCGGTAAGGTAAAAAGGAAAAAATGTTTATTGACTGCTCCAGGTATAAATTCCAGAACTGGAGCAGCTAAAAGACAGGAAAACGACGATTGGGGTTTAAATATCTACGAAGTACTCTGGATTATCTCATAAACACTCACTTATTACCAAATATTACATCCTTTTTCTAATATTGCGATAATTTTCATTGAATCTCACCGGATTTAGGTGTATATTAATCACATCTACAAGTCATCAATCCACGCCAAGGAGACAGATCCATGCCAAGAATAAAACACCAGCCCAAGCAGTACCCGGAAATGGAAGGAGAGGTTTATTTCCCATCCCATGAGGTCGTCAAAAAAGCATACGTCAAGGATTGGGAGGCGCTCGCCGAAGAAGCCCGTGCAGACCTGCAGGGTTTCTGGGCGAAACGCGCCAAGGAACTGGAATGGTTCCGCAAGTGGGACAAAGTACTGGATGATTCGAAGAAACCGTTCTTCAAGTGGTTCGTAGGCGGCAAGGTTAATATCGTCCACAACGCGGTGGACCGCCACCTCCAGACTTACCGCAAGAACAAACTCGCCCTGATCTGGGAAAGCGAGGATGGCAAGTTTGACCGCACCTTCTCATATTATGCCCTCAACCGCGAAGTGAGCCGCTTTGCCAACCTCCTCAAAGCGATGGGCGTGCTGAAAGGCGACCGGGTCACGATCTACCTGCCGCGCATCCCGGAGATCGTCTTCGCCATGCTGGCTTGTGCCAAGCTGGGCGCGGTGCATTCCGTGGTGTTCGGCGGCTTCTCGGTGGACGCGCTCCAGGGGCGCATTGACGACAGCCAGTCGAAGGTGGTCGTCACCAGCGACGGTTCGTTCGTGAACGGCAAGATCGTCGAACTCAAAGCCATGGTGGACGAAGCCGTCAAGCGCTGCCCGAGCGTGGAAAACGTCATCGTCGTCAAGCGCGCCGGCAACGAGGTCAACATGGAAGCGGGCCGCGATCACTGGTATCACGACTTGTGCTCCCTGCCCATTGCCAACGGCCGATGCGCGACAGAAATCCTGGATGCGGAAGACCCGCTCTACATCCTCTATACTTCAGGCTCCACCGGCAAACCGAAAGCCATCCTGCACACGCACGGCGGCTACATGGTGGGTACCTATGCCACGCTCAAATATGTCTTCGACATCAATGACGAGGACCGCTTCTGGTGCTCCGCGGACCCCGGCTGGGTGACCGGGCATTCCTATATTGTCTACGGCCCCCTGCTCAACGGCGCGACGGTCTTCATGTTCGAGGGTGGACCCTCATACCCGTATCCCAACCGCTGGTGGCAGTTGATCGAACGCTACGGCATTACCATTTTCTACACCGCCCCGACCGCCATCCGCGGATTGATGCGCTTTGGCGAAGCCTGGCCCAACAAGCATGATCTCTCCTCCCTGCGCCTGCTGGGAACGGTGGGCGAGCCCATCAATCCCGAGGCATGGAAATGGTACTACCGCGTCATCGGCAAGGAACGCTGCCCGATCATGGATACCTGGTGGCAGACTGAGACCGGCATGTTCATGATCACGCCCACCCCCACCGTGCCGCTCAAACCCGGATCCGCCACGCGCCCGTTCTTCGGGCTGGAAGCGGAAGTCGTGGATGAGGAAGGGCACCCCGTCCCTGACGACACCGAAGGCTATCTCGTCCTCAAGAACCCGTGGCCTGCCATGCTCCGCACGATCTACGGCGACGACGAGCGCTATGCCAAGCAGTACTGGAGCAAATACCCCGGGAAATACATGACCGGCGACTCCGCCAAGCGCGACAAGGATGGATATTACTGGATCATTGGGCGCGTGGATGATGTCATCAAAGTCTCCGGGCATCGCCTGGGCACGGCGGAGGTCGAATCCGCGCTGGTCTCGCACCCGGCTGTGGCTGAAGCCGCAGCCATTGGCCTGCCGCATGACGTGAAAGGGCACGCGATTCATACGTTCGTCATTCTACGCGCAGGATTCGCGCCCTCGCCGGAATTGGCGGAGGAACTGCGCCAGCACGTTGCCAAGCACATGGGCCCGATCGCCCGCCCGGACGACGTGAAATTCCTCGATAAACTTCCCAAGACCCGCTCCGGCAAGATCATGCGCCGCGTGCTCAAGGCCCGCGCACAAGGCCTGCCCGAGGGAGATGTATCCACACTGGAAGAATAGTTCCCGGTTCATCCTGACAGCGGGAGATGAACCAACAATGAGGTGAAGTATGAATGTCCAATCTTTCTACGCGCTCATGACTGGCACCTGCTTCGGGCTGGTGGGACTCTGGTGGAACGTAGTGCGCGCCAGACCGGAATGGGCAAAGGATGAGCAATTGCGCACTCTGGCCGCGGGTGTCTATCTCTCGTTTCTGATTCCCGGGCTGATGAGCCTGGTCGCGCAGGTCAGCGGCGACAACCGGCTTATCTGGCGGGTCACCTTTGCCCTGGCTGCCGGGCTGGGAATTTACTACACCACCCGGCTCATCCGCAAGACGCGCGGCGCTGCACCCAGGACCTCGTTTTATCGCAACCGCTGGGGTACGGTGGTGCTCTACGTGTTCGTTCTGGTCTTTGCGCTTTTCCCCGGGCTGGCGCTGGTCATCGAACTCCAGCCGCTGCAAATGGAGGGGATTCTTCTGGCGGGCTTGATGCTCATCGCCCACGGGCTGACCTGGGATTTTCTGATGGTCCCGGCGCCCGAGAAATAAATAAGTAAGAGACGCCCTCGCGCGAGGGCGTCTCCATTTTCCCTGCACTCTGCTCCGGAATCACAGAGTACTGCGTAAATATTTGAACTCACAGGGTGCTGCGCAAATATCTATACAAAAATCTCGCTTTCAGCCCAACTCAAGGCAAGTAAAAGTTTAGTTAATAATGCAAGAAGCAGTAAATCGTCTTTTTTCCCTGCTTTTTAAGCCGCTTCTATTCAGAAATTTACCGTGTGCTGCGCAGCAGTATGCTAGGAGCAGTAGAAAGCAGGCTGAGGGTAGTCTGGTCCCGCCGAAAACACCCGGGTTAGAACAACCCGCGGAAGACGAGCAAAACGCCGATGATGAAAAGCGGTATCCCGATCAACGCTCCGATGATCGTGAGACTGATCAAAATCCCGGCAAGCATCAGCACCCCGCCCAACACCACCGCCACCAGCCTGCCGGCGAAGATGACAACCCAAGAGACGAGTTGCCAGATAGCCCAGAAGGGCCACAAATACCATGGGACATGACGTTCTTGAGACATATTGACCTCCATTCTGATATACGTACGGGGTGGCGAAAAGTTTTTAGGTATAATCCTGTCATGGACACAAACGAGAACAACCCAACGACTGAGAATTCATCGCCCGCCTCATCCAACCGAAACTGGCTTCCCGTGCTGGTGGGGCTGGTCTTCTTCCTGCTTGGACTGGGATCGGGCTTCCTGGTCTGGGGACGGGACGCCGTTACACCCGCCGCACCGACGGCGGCAGTAACCATCCCCGAAAAAGTTGTAAGATATGATGTTCCGGTGGACGACGACCCGGCGCTTGGTCCGGCAGATGCACCCATCACGCTCATCGAGTTCAGCGATTACCAGTGCCCGTTCTGTACCAAGTGGCACGATGAAGTCTTCCCTCTCCTTATCAAGGAATATGGCGACAAGATCCGCTTCGTGTACCGCGACCTGCCGCTCTCCTTCCACAGTGATTCGCAGTCGGCAGCCGAAGCCGCCGACTGTGCCGGTGAACAGGGTGCCTACTGGAAGTTCCACGATGCGCTGTTCAGCGAGAAATATGGGTTGGGTGCGGACGCGTACCAGAAATACGCTGCCGACCTGGGTTTGGATGCAAATGCCCTCGCCGCCTGTCTGAACGAGGGCCGCTACACCAATGAGGTCAAGGCGGATTATGCCTTTGCGGAAAACCTGGGCATAAGCTCAACGCCCACCTTTTTCATCAATGGCATCGCCATCGTCGGCGCCCAGCCTTACGAGGTCTTCAAACAGGTGATCGACCTGGAGCTGGCTGGCAAGATTTCGGATTGAGGTTAAGGGACACGTCAAGCGTGTCCTTTTTTTTCTTAGCATGGTGTATGCAAATTCATTATCTGGTGTCATTGCCTGCACCGCCGTTCGCTGCGCGAAGACGCAGTGCGCACATCTTCCCGACACTTGCACCTGCGCTGCAAGTGCAGGCGTGTCCTTCGGGAGGCACGCGTGCGAGCCCCAGCGAACCTCTGCGAGCTCCGTTAGGGGCGAAGCAATCTCCGAATCAAGTGGGTTCGCCTTTTTAATGGTAGATCGCCACGGTCGCTAACGCTCCCTCGCGATGACACTATTCTCAAATCTTTCGATTGCCTCATAGAATCTCGACCTCATGCAGAAACAAACCTATCAAATCCCCTACAGCAAATCTTTCATCGAGTTCACGCTTCCTGCAGACATGCAGGCGACTGTGGTTGTCTCGCAGCCTGCAAAGCCTTTGGAGGATGTTCCGAAGGCGATCAAGAATGCACTCGATCATCCCATTGGGATTGCACCCCTGCGGGAAATTGCCAGGCCTGAAAACCGTGTCTGCATCGTGTTCACCGACATCACGCGCACCTGCCCAGATCACCTGCTCGTCCCGGCCATGCTTGCCCAGTTGGAACAGGCCGGGGTGCGGGACGAGGACATCACCCTCCTGTGCGGCGTCGGGATGCATCGGCCTTCCACGCAAAAGGAAAAGGTCGCCAAACTGGGCGCTGAGGTGGTCGCACGCTATCGCGTCATTGACAATGAACCTCAGAACCCGGCTGTACTTGTGGATCTGGGCGCCACGCCGGGAGGCGTGCCGGTCCTGCTCCACCGCGCCGCCGTTGAAGCAGATCTGCTCATTGCAACAGGCATCGTTGAACCTCACCAGTACGCCGGATATTCCGGCGGGCGCAAGACGGTCGCGATAGGCGCGGCCGGTGAAGCGCTGATCGCCCATACGCATGGACCAGCCTTCGTTGACCACCCGGGCACCCGTCTGGGTCGCATCGAGGGCAATCCTTTCCACGAGGCAGTGAACGAGGCGGCCCGCCTGGCCGGCTTGCGCTTTATCCTGAATGTTGTTCTGGATGACGACAAACGCATCCTGCGTGTGACCGCCGGCGAACCGGACCTCGCTTTTCAGGATCTGGTTAATTTCGCCAAGTCCGTTTATGAGGTCCCGATTCCACAGCAATATGACATTGCCATCGGCGGCGTCGGCTTCCCCAAAGATGCCAACCTGTACCAGGCCAGCCGCGCACCCTCCTACCTTTTCTTCGCCCCGACCCCGGTCGTCCGCTCCGGAGGGTTCTTTATCATCCCGGCGCGCTGCGAAGAGGGTGCCGGAGCCGGTGTTGGGGAACAACGGTTTCTTGCCGCGATGCGGGATGCGCCATCCATTCAATTCATTCTGGAGGATGCCCGCCGCAATGGTTATCCGCCGGGCCAGCAAAGAGCGTTTGTCATGGCGAAGGTACTGGAGCAAGCGCAAGTGGTGATCGTGGGGAGCGAATGCCCCGATCTGGTTACTGCCTGCAAAATGATCCCGGCTTCAACGATGGATGAGGCGCTGGGACTCGCCAGCGCGAAACTGGGACCCTCCTGCCAGGTGCTGATCGTGCCCCATGCCATGCTCACCCTGCCTATTATCCAGACGAAGACATAGCAAGGATTTATCCATCGTCTCCGCCTGTGCACCTGAGTACTGCGTAAATATCTGAACCAAAATCTCGCTTTCAGACCAATTCCAGGCAAGTAAAAGTTTATTTATTATGCAAGAAGCAGTAAAATACTCAATGTCAATACGGTAATGTCATTCACGAATTGAGCTCCCAATGAAAAAATTTGTCGCCGTGGCGGGTAACATCGGGGTCGGGAAATCCACGCTGGTGGAGATGTTATGCAACAAACTGGGTTGGGAGCCGTTCTTTGAGCCGGCGGCTGAAAACCCCTATCTCGCCGATTTCTACCGCGACATGACCGCCTGGGCTTTCCACTCCCAGATTTTTTTCCTCACCCATCGCCTGCGCGCCCACCACCAACTAGCTCAGCACCCGACCTCGGTGATACAGGACCGCAGTGTGTATGAGGACGCGGAAATTTTTGCGCAAAACCTGTTCATGCAGGGATTCATCCATCCCCGCGATTACGAAACCTACCGCGAGCTTTATCGCACGGTGATCGATTTTCTGCCACCCCCCGACCTGGTGATCTACCTGCGGGCATCTGTCCCGACCCTGGTGCAGCGTATCACTCGCCGCGGGCGGGATTATGAACGCTCGATTGCGTCGGAATATCTGAGTAGCCTGAATAATTTATATGAGCGCTGGATATCCAACTTTACCCTGTGCCCGGTGCTGACCGTCCCCGCCGATCACCTGGATTACGTCGCTCACGCCGGTCACTTGAACCTGATCGCGAAAAAAGTGGACGAAAAATTGACCGGCAAGGAAGAAGTGGTCTTCGCGCCAGATGAGTTAAAACAGGCATCTGACGATTAAGGTGAGACAAGACTCACTCCGAAGCTCATTTTGGGGTGAGTTTCTTTTTTCCCCACCTGCAAGTTAGCGCTGCGCGCATCACGCTGGGGGAAATGTGTTCAAAGAGATTCAAACGGAGGCGGTTATGAAAAAGCGTATTTTGTTTGTTCCGTTCCTGGTCTTGTTTGTCGCTTCTGCCTGCCATATGATCGTGCCTACCCCTACCTCACAGCCGTCGCAGCTTGGCATGGCTACCGCTACATCACTATCATCCCCATCTCAGGAAGCCGAAGGCCTGGAGGAAAGCCCGCTGGCCCCCGAAGAGCCGTCCGGCGAAAAGCCCGAGTACAGCGGCCAATTCGTTGAAGCGGATTGCACCTGCGCCGACTACCAGCCCAGCAAGATACTTCCATGGGGCAATGCCAGCCTGGACTGCCGTTACGATTGGAGCGGCCCAAACATCGATCAGAACTATTTGGGCTTCAGCATAGCGCATTTCTACCACACCGAAGATCTGGCTCCGGGCTTCCAAGAACGCGTCGACGGCCTGAGCACGAGCCTGCCATCGCAGGTGGAGGGGGATCACCAGGGACGACAGTTGCGCAACGATGACGAAGGCTACGCGTTCCTTGTCTACGGACCCGGAGGAGGAGGTAAGCAGGGGGACATTCCTCTGTGCGGCAATGGCCGGGGAGTCTACCAGACCGCCGGCGAGTTTCTGATCGAGACCGACCTGTTCACCTGTGACCTGCCGTACTCCGATAACGCCTACGTCTCCGCTATGACGGATATGGAGACCTGCGCGCTGCGGGCGATCGAGCGCATTGGGAAATAGGCGCAGAGGACAGCGCTGCGCGGACGCAAACCGTTGGGCGGTTCTCTTGGGTGATGTTACGATGAAATAGATGCTTCAGAAAATGCTTCCGTGAAAACTACGAAGGGCGGCAATATAAAAATGAAAACTCTTGAACTGCTATTTGAAAAACAAATTTATAATTATCTTGGCTTATTTATTCTATTGGCCATCATTACTTATCTTACGGCCTGGCCTGGAGTATATACTGGCGAGTTGTGGGGTGCTGACACTAAGTTTTGGCTTTGGTTGTCGATTGGCGTCGTTGTTGTTCATCAATTCTATGCATGGTTTGTCTGGCGAACAGAACTCCATCTCAAGTTGATGAGTAAGTGGTTTGGGAAGCAAGCGTTTTTGATCTGGGCGATATTTTTTGTCATACTACTCATCTTCCGCTTTGTGTTTGTTTTTATACTTGGTTACGCCAACCGCGGTACGTGGGGAATAAGCCCAGTTGTGGGCTGGGGGTTGACTTTGATCATTCTAATACCGGCAATATATACGTTTTATTCCATAAAGAAGTATTTCACTTTCAAACGGGGGCTGGGCATTGATCATTTCGATCCGATCTATAGAAAGCTGGGCCTTGTCCGTAAAGGTATTTTCAAGTACACCCCCAACGCGATGTATATATTTACCGCGATGATGATCTGGATTCCAGCATTAATCTTTGCATCAAGAGCCGCTCTTGTTTCCGCATTGTTTAATCACGCTTATCTATGGGTGCACTTCTATACTTTGGAGTTACCGGATATGAAGAGGATCTATTCTTGATGGATGAAGCCGGCCTCCACACCGCCCAACCCTGCGTGCACTCGGACACGCGGGGGCGTCGTCCCGCCAAAAGGAGCTGATTCCGCGCCCAAGCATTTTCTGTATAATGAGCATTATCCACACCCGCCCACCAGTGGGTGGGCGCTGCGCGGACATAAAGCGTGATTACATTCTCTTTGGCGCAGGTGTTGTCGTCAGTACCGTAATTGCAATCATCTTAAAGCTAGCTGGCATAGGCTAGATTCTTGTTGCAAGGAGGACATAATGTCAGCTAGAGTCAATTTTCAGGTAATGCTGTACTCACCTCGGTACGGAACCCAAGATGCCTATGAGTTTCAATTAAAGCGAAAGCAAATGAAGGTTGAGAAGGTTGGTAGCCTTTCGTATGCTGTATGTTCTTGGGTTGTGAATCGGGATCCAGCCTGGTCTGGATCCGATGAATTGAAGGGTCATCCTCTTGAGAGCATCCTTGAGAATGATTTAATTTATCCGCCCACTGTCTTCGTCAGAGCATTGGTATACGCTTGGCAAACATGGAGAAATAGCGAGTTAAATGACGAACAGATTCAGGCAGAGATAACAATGCTCTGTGAATGGCTTAACAAGGTTTCCGAAAGTAAACCAATGACAGAGTTCTGGCGACGTAAGTTCTAAATCAGCAGTTGTAGCCCTCAACTGCTCAACATCGGCTCCTGTTGGACAGCGTTTCCGCGGCTCACAACTGAGTCGCTTTGCCAGAAGTGGCGCGATAATGTAAGGGGGTCTTGCCAGCCCCACCCACCCGCGGATACCCTAAAGGGCACTGCCGCCACACCGTTCGGCGCTTCGTGCAAGTGCAAAGAAAGTTCCGCATTGTGCGAAAGCGTCAGAGAGAGAACGGTCATGGTGAGTGAGACGTACACAGGCAATACTTTCGATGTTGGAAAATGTCGGGCAAAAAATACATGGTGCGGGTGATTGGGTTGATTGTCTTGCGCCAGAATTGGCTTCAGATACTCTCAACACCGTTTCTCCAATTCCCGACCCTCTTGCTTTTCTCCCTTTTGCCTGTACCCTTGTTCATGAACAGACCTCCTGTACCGTTTGTGCTCTTCGCACAAAACTGTATCAGAAGGCCTGTTTTTTGCCTATTTTCCCCACCCCTAAGATTCGGGGGTAATTATGTTTGTCGTTTAAACTCAAGAATAACCTGCGGATATGTCAAGGCGTCAGAATAAGCCAACCTCTTATCCTATTTCACGATCAAAACCAACTTGACATTATCGCAGTTGAAACCGATATTCAGCCAGAACCCATTTAGGAAACTCAAATCGTACAGTCTTAAGCGGATCGACAACCTGGCAAAACTTGAGCTGGCCTACCAAACTCATCAACATTCCGGCATCATTGAGCGGAATTTTTGCAAAATCGGTCAGGAACTTTGCCATACGATGGATCGCGCCATTAGAGGCTTCATCGATGGTTTGGGCAGAATAGATTGTAGCCACGATCTCCTCCGTTTCCACAAAGGGGGTAGGGAGACCTTTCAGGTCCACTACTTGTGCTTTGAAACGCAACTCTCCTGAGGTTTCCGCTCCACATACCACAATTTCGCCATCACCCATTGCGGCGTGGAAATCACCTGCTCCAAATAATGCGCCCTCCACGCCCACTGTGAAGTAAACGCTATTCCCATCACGTATCAGAGTGCAATCCATATTACCACCGTGCGGTCCAGGTGTGCCATTCGGCACTGACCCAGATTGTGGAGCTACGCCTATTACACCAATCATTGGCCGTTTGGGAATGCGAATTTTATCTTTGAAAATAATATGGTCACCATCTAGTTTCAGGATGGCTGTTTCCATCTGGGTAATTACATCTCCAAGTACACCCTCACCCGGAATGGTAACCATGCTGGATTGCTGACCAACTTTCACTTCCAACAAGTCGACTCGCAGAATATCGCCGGGTTTTGCTCCATTAATATAAATGGGACCTGTAGCCGGGTTGACATGATTCCAATCCAGACTATCCACCAAGTCTAAGGTGGTCCGAATTTGCCCCTCGAAACAATCATGCGTTTCGAGCACGACCTCTTCACCCTGCTGGACACGTGCGACGGGTTTCAAGGTTGGATCAAACGCAAAGAATACTTGTTCACGAGCCACTGTTATCATCATTTCATTTTCCTTGGTAACAAGACAATACTGGATAGCAACTATAATTTCTCGTCTGGCATTCCGGTCATACCGGCCTCGGCGTTGAGTTTCTGCCACATAGCCCGGTACCCATGATCCTCAAATTTCAAGTCGGTGCGGGCCCGCAGGCGGGCAATCCAAGTCTCAGTGTTTTGAAGGGCTTTATTGAAACAGTACTCCATAAAGTCGCGTTTTTCCTCAATCGTACCCCTCCGGGCCGCCTCAGAACCAGATAGAAACTCGCTCTCCAACGCATCAAAGTCCTTACGGATTTCCGGCACCAAGTGATCAAAATCTGCCATTGCGCGGCGGTGTAACAGTTCATGTTTCCACCACAGCGAACGCGGATCAAAGTGCTCTGTCGGTATTGGGCCGGTATCCGGCAAGTCTAGACCAGGAAATACAGGTTTGAAGACTGAGACACAGTTTCCGGAAGTACCAGTGACCCAAATCATCACACTATCTTCGCTCACATCGGTAACCATAACACCATCTGCCTGCCACCAGCGATTTTCCTGTGGGCCTGCGTGGATGCAGATATTTCGGTGGGCATCTGCAGTAGCAGGATGATATCCATTGCCGTGGTGACGCATAATTTCGAACATCGTTTGAGCGGTGATCTGGCTCTTGGCTGCGTTAAGGCTATTGTACGTGATGGACTGGCGGTCTGGAGACCCAAGATTGGGTGGAATATCAGGCAGAGCAAAAGATCCAGCCCAGTCCATCTTCTCTGATCCAGATGAAACAGAACAACGCATCCAATTCGTTGAAATGCCCAGCATATTGGAAATCGAGTCAAACTCCTTGATTTTTTTCACCGCCCATTTGCGTCCAGCAGTTTCCAAGATGTAAGCCTCATGGGTATCTGACATGAGAAAGCTGCTATCGAAGTGTGAGTTCCCTTTAAGTTCGGCGCTACCCCCCTGCCCATACTTCTCCAGAAGAGCAGTCATTACTTCGATGGCTTCCCGGCAATCTCGGGCGCGCTCGAGTCCCAGGCGCATAAGATCGGGGCCAATGATGCCGTCTTTTTCCTCGGTCATTTCCGTGGTAAAGACGGCTTCCTCTCCCATGGCCAGGCCATATTCATTCACACCAATCTCACATCCATAGGTCCAAAACGCTTTGGTCAGGAAGATTTCATATGTCTCTTCGACCTGTGGAATAACTAAATGTGTAATTCGAACAGCCTCCCCTCTAACGTGCTTCTTCCGGGGAATCCGTGCAATTGCGTTTGCCTCGTTCACCTCGCAGTCAGCGCTCTTTGCAAACAAAATGTTTTTATCACGAGTCGCGGAGGATAAAGCTACAAATGTGTCACACATTCCGTCTACCTATTAGTTCATGATTTCTTTGAGTTCGTGGACTTATCTTTCTCTTGAACCTGTGTCGGTTTTTGCAACCAGCGCAACTCTCGTCCGCCCATGATCCCACCCGGGCGCCAGATCAGGAGGGCAATCAAAGCGCTAGCCAAAAAGACCTCTGTAAAGCCCACCAAGTTTCCACCGTGGATGTTGACACTGTTTTCAATCATGCGCAGTCCTTCGTGTACAAAGGTCACTACTACCGTGCCGATGACTGCCCCGGATATGCCACCTGGACCGCCCACCACCAGCATGGCCAATATAGCGAAGGTTTCACTCAAGTAAAAGGCATAAGGAGAAAACGAAGTGATGAAATGTGCCCACAAACCTCCGGCGAAACCGGCCAAGAATGCGCTCAGGATGAAGCCCAGCCAGCGCACGGTTACGATATTGATCCCGACCGAGCCGGCCGCATAACGATCATCGCGTGAGGCGCGCAACTTTAGGCCGAGGCTGGACTCTTTGAAAAAGTATGCTATCACGATCGATAATAATCCAAAAACGACACTGACCTGCAGGGTGGTGTAGAAATCCACTCCAAAAAGCGTGCGCGGCCCGTTAGTCACCACGCTCCAATGCACCAGGACGACTTGGATGATGACCAGTAAGGCAAACATGGTGATCACTGCTGCAGCATCCGAAAGGCGCATGAGTGGGTAGCTTATCACCGCCGCCACCACCGCCGCGATGCACGCCCCGATCAGAACAGAAATCAGGAACGGCAGGTGAACGTTCTGCAAAAATGGGTATAGAATGGGCAATGCGGCCGCCTTGGCCTGCGGTGTCATCGAGAACAACACGGATGAATATGCTCCGATCCCCATATAGCCGATATGAGAGAATGAAAGGACGCCCGAATTACCCATGAAGATCTGCAGGCCTAATACCAGGATTAGATTGATGAACAACACGGTGACGATACGATTCATCAGTGTCCCGCCGAAGAGCTGGGTTAGAATTGCCAGGAGTATGAGCGGTCCGATTAGCAACAACAATGTCGAATTGTATGAGAACCATTCAGAAAGGCGAAGTTTGGCGTTCATCCGATTCGCTCCGAAGTGGTGTTGCCCCGAATGAGACCTGAGGGACGGAATAGCAAGATTAGAATTACGATCAGGAACATAAATGCTTCCCGATAATCCAGCAGGTACTGAGGTAACCATAGGCTGAGCAAGCTATATACGATCCCGTACACGTATCCGCCCACCACCGCGCCCAGCAGGTTGGTCATGCCGCCAATCACACAAGCCACAAAGGCGATGAGAAGCGGGGCCAAACCAATGGTGGGCGTGACGGAGGCTGTCCGACCGGTCCAGAATAATGCGACCACGCCCGCAAAAAACCCGCTGATGATAAAGGCGACTGAGATCACCAGGTTAGCCGGCACACCAAGCAGACGGGTCATCTTGAAGTTGTCGGCCGCGGCGCGCAGGGCGATCCCCAACACAGTGTACTTGAGCAACAGAGTCAAAGCCCCCAGTAACGCCAGGGCGGTCACGATGGTCAGGATATTGCGGATGGGGATATCCAACCCCGCGATTGCGAGGCTTTGTGAAAAGATTGCCGGTAAGGGCACTGCCCGGGCACGCGGGGAGATGATCAGCAAGGCTGCGTTCTGAAGCAAGGTGCTCACCGCAAAAGAGGTGATCAGCATGGCTGTCAGGGATTTAGTGCGCACCGGTCGAAATGCAACCAGCTCGGTCGCATAGCTGGTTACCACGGCTACGAGGACTGCCAGAATGGCCATCGCAAACCATGGCAGGGCACCCAGACTGCCAAGCACGTACAGGGAGTAACCGGCTATCATGATCAGCTCGCCGTAGGCAAAATTGACCAGCTTCAAGATGCCGTAGACGATCACTAACCCCAGGGCGATCATGGCATACAGGCTGCCCAGGCTGATAGTATTAATGAGGAAATCAATTGTAAGCAAGGGTCAACTCTCCTTCTTTTTTTATTCTCGTTTTAGATCGCCTAGGTAGACACCCTCTATGTCCACTTGACTGCGGACCTGCTTGGCGCTACCCGAAGTCTGGATCATACCGGTGTGCAGCAAATATGCTCGGTCGACGATCTCCAGGGTGCGTTCAACGTTTTGTTCGACCAGTAAAATGGTGACTCCTCGACTATGCAAAGTTTTGATCAGATCAAAGATCTGATCAACAATGAGCGGAGCCAGACCGAGGGATGGTTCATCCAGCATGAGTAGCTTTGGATGAGACATCAAGGCTCGGGCGATGGCCAGTTGCTGTTGCTCGCCGCCGGAAAGCGTGCCCCCCAATTGGCGGAGACGCTCCTTAAGAATCGGGAATAGCGCGAAATTCTCTTCCAGGTCCTTCAGATATTCCTGGTGGTTGCGGCGGATGAACGCGCCCAGGCGCAAATTTTCTTCCACGGTCAAGCTGGCTAAGATTTCCCTGCCTTCCGGCACCAACGAGATGCCTTTACGGGCAATGGTCTCAGGTGGCTTTCCCACGATCGACTCACCCAGAAAAGTGATTGTCCCCTCGACCGGGTGTAAGACACCCGCGATGGTGGCCAGTGTTGTACTTTTCCCGGCGCCGTTGACTCCGATCAGCGCCACCATCTCACCCTCCTGGACTTCCAGAGTAATCCCACGCAGGGCCTTTATGGCGCCATAACGCGTATGCACGTTGCTTAGTGATAGCACGCTCAGCCTCCTTTTTGGGACTTACCTAGGTAGGCCTGCACCACTTCGGGAATTTTGCGGACTTCCTCAGGTGAGCCCTCGCCGATCGTTTTTCCATAATTCAGCACATGTAATCGGTGGCAAAGGCGCATGATGAGGCGCATATCGTGCTCCACGATTAACATGCCCAGGTTCTTTTTCTGAGGGATTGGTCTCAAAATGTCCATCAGCTGGTTGCTCTCCTCCTCATTAAGACCAGCTGCCGGCTCGTCGAGCAAAAGGAATCTAGGCTTCATTGCCAAAGCCCTGGTGACCTCGACCCGGCGCTCCAAACCGTAAGGCAGCTCGCCTGCCCATGCGTCACCCCAGCGCGAGATGCCCATCTCGGCCAGCGCTTGAATTGCCTCTTCGTGCGCCTGGCGTCGTGAAAATCCAACACTTAATGCCGCCACTTCCACGTTTTCCAGGACGGTCAACTCATGGAAGAGACGGATGGTCTGGAAAGTTCGCGAGATTCCTGTGTGAGCCACCTGGTAAGATGGCCTGTTGGTGATATCGATTTGTCCCACCCTGATCTGTCCACCGTCGGAAGGCAGCAGACCGGTAATAACGTTGATGAGTGTGGTCTTGCCTGATCCATTAGGACCGATCAATCCCAGGATCTCCCCCTTCTCGAGGCTCATGCTTACGTTCTGCAGTGCGGCCAGTCCTGCAAAACGCTTGGTGACATCCTTGACAATCAGGCTCTCATGACTCGATGATGGCTCGGGATATATTGCCATGCCAATACTCCACCAGCTAGATTCAATATAATAGGGATTTTTCGGCCGCTTCCCGACCGAAAAACTCCCAAGATTATTTTTACCCCCGCCCCTTAGAGGCGGGGGTAAAAGTTGTAAAGTTCCCCTACTTGATCAGCCTGATTTACGGAGGTGGCAAATAGGCCGGGCGGAACCAGCCGATGAACTTCGGCACGCCGCCTACCAGCTCGACAATAGGCGCCTCAATATCCGGTGTGTGCCCATCTGCGGCTGACGACCATTTTAGTTTGCCTGTCAACAGGTTAAACTGCGTATCCTCCATCGCTTTAGCCATTGCCGCGCCGTCTGTGCTTCCGGCTTTCTGCATGGCCTGGGCCAGGATCATGATTACGTCCCATCCGGTTGCTACCCACAGGGTATCAACGTCCTTGCCGTATTTGGCCTTATAGAGCTGCATGAACTTATCCATGTCGGGTGAGATCCCGGGGGCAACGAAGCTGTGGGTTACAAAATAGACATCGCTGCCGTATTGGGTACCCAGGGCGCTGAACAAGCCGGGATCGTCATAGGAGTCGCCGCCCATGACCGGGTAATTCAAACCTGCTTCGCGAATTGTGCGGATGATCGTGGCCAGGTCCGGCATATAGGATGAAATGTATACAAAGTCAGGTTTCTTCGTCGAGGCTTTCATGCGGGCCAGTTGAGCAGAGAAATCCTGCTCACCCTGAGTATAGTTATCCTCGAAAATCACATCGCCACCTAATTTCTTAAAAGCTACGATGAAATAGCGGCTGAGAGATTTGGTGTAATCAATGAAGGTGTCAGTAACAACATAAACCGAACGGTAGCCTTTGACATTGTAGGCGTATTCAGCTGCAGCCGCGCCCATGGTGGTATTCCACATGGACATGGTGAACTGTTTGTCGCCCAGCGTTTTGGATCCATACAGCGGAGAAGAGGCAGCTGGTGAAATACCCACGATGCCAGCCTTTTGCGCCTCCCGGCTGGCGGGACCACCAAAGTCGAAATCGCTGGGAGCGATAATTGCTACAACACCTTCCTGGACTAATTGCACTCCGTTATTACCCACCGTGACTGGGTCACTCTTCCCATCCAGATTGATAAACTCCAGCTTTTTGCCAAGTACTCCTCCCTGGCTGTTGATGTAATCCACTGCCAGTTGGGCGCCGCGATTGGCTGGCTCATCCAGGGGAGCCTGAATGCCTGTCAGACACAACGAACCACCGATCTTGATTGTATCTCCTGATGCCCCCGGAACTGTTGTGGCGGCAGTCGGTTGCCCACCACAAGCTGTCAGCACCATACTCAATACGAGAATGCTAACCAAAAGCTTAAACACACTTCTCTTCATGATCGTCCTCCTAAGTAAAAATTATTTGATGTAGTGCCCGATTGGCGCTACACAACACACGATCTCGGGTCATTTATTTAAACTGACGATGTGCGAGCCCAAAGCCGGTTAAATTGGAAGACTATCAACCCGACCAAACTTTCTCATTGTAGAGAAATTAAATTATCGCGATTTTTAAAGACCACAGACAATCAAGCTTTAGCTGAAGATGAAAATGAATTAAAGTGCATATGTTATGGAAATTATAAATGTTAAACAATTATCTGGCAAGAGACCGCGTTCTATGGCTATTGATCACGCAGCATCGCATTCAAGATCGTCAGGGTCTTTCGCATGCAAGCGATAATCACCACTTTTTGGTCAACATTCTTTTCCAAGAGCAATGTTATGGGCCATGACCAGCTTGTTTCTCGCAGGCTGTATGGTCACCAACCTCATCGGCCTGCCTTTACTCTTGATCTATTACCTGGCTACATGCACAGCCTACTTATGTGCACATCGCCTAATCCATCATTCAAGCGTGACGCGCGGCGGCTTCGCACGGCTAAAATGAGTTGATTCTGTGCCCAAGCATTTTCCGTCAAATCAGCAATATCTCGCCCAGCCCACCGGCGGATACCTTTAAGGGTGCTGCGCGGACGCAATACATCAAGATTGTCCGCGTCGCCTTGCGCGACAAGCCTCAACCGCTCGAGAAGATCGGCGTGGCCGCACGCACCTCGAAGACGAGCGCCCAGCGCGCGGCGCGCAAGAAGAAAGTGGCGGCTTGCATTGGGAGCATGACATTTTCCAACGCGCTGAGAAACGGAATCAAATTGTCCATTTGATAAACGATGCCGATGCGTTCACGGCGAAATGCGGCGCGTTGACTTTCATCCATGTGCGTGATGTCATTGCCGTCAATAATGACGTGTCCCGCACTGGGCGCCGCAAGTCCGCCAACGAGATTGAGCAGGGTGCTTTTGCCCGCGCCAGAGCGTCCCGTGATGGCGACAAACTCGCCCGAGTCCACTTTCAACTCTGCGCCGCGCAACGCGACAGTTTCGATCACGCCTTCTTTGTAGATTTTGTAGAGGTTGGTAAGAAGTAATGCTTCCATATGAACGCCTTTCATGCAATGACAACTTCAGTTGCTTTCTTCGCGACAGGCTGAAGTTGTCACTACTTTAGGTTACTTTGTCAGTTTGAAAGTCAGGGCAATGTCGCGCACGCCTTCGCGGTCATAGTGGTTTCCGGGGCCGACGACGATCAGGATGGCAATGCGTCCATCAGCGATAGGTATGTAGTAGCGTTCGTTATGAGCGATGAAGGTTTTGCCAGTGACGGCAGATTTGCCATCCGCAGTAAAGCCGAGGATAATGGCGTCCTTCACTTCGGTGGATGGTGCGAGACTCAGTTGCATGAAGCCTGGGAATGCCGCAGTGACAGCCGCCACATCGCTTTGGGCGTAGGTCATGGCGTCGGTCCCAGCAGGTAGCGTGACAAATTCCAGAGTCATGTAATCCTCGCCGCCGCCGAATTTCACGCCGTTGGTGAAGGATGTATCCTGAGTCCACGGACCAGGATGACCAATGGAAAATCCCTGCGCCGAATCTGAATAAGTGACGAGCGCGGCTTCCACGCCTCCTTCACCGCCATTTTCACCAGTGGGTTGTACTGATTGTCCTCCACATGCGACAACCAGAAGCGGGATCAGTAACAGCGCAAACAGAATTTTGGATATACGTTGAAACATAAATCATCTCCTTGTTTATGAACGTAATCGCACCAACCAATATAACCCCCTAGATGAAGTACAGATGAAGTCAGGGCAAAAATGTTTCAGGCTTTTGGTTACTACCTTTCATTCTCACTTCACGGCTACTTCATCTTGGCTTGCTACAATGCAAACATCCATAGCGGTAATGTGCCGCTGAATTCAAAAAGGAGATGAACTATGAAGATCAACCGTTTTATCGCTTTAGCCGCCATTGCCCTGCTCGTGGTGGGCGCGATGGGCGCGCTCAGCATGAAGGTGTTTGCTCAATCGAATAACACTCATGCTATGCAGGCGCAATCCTGCGACCAGCAGGATGACGATACTGCCGAAGTCCAGGGCGCGCCTGATACCGACAATGTTGACCTGCAATGCGGTGACCAGAATGAAGCCGATGGAAAAGAAACCGTCAGCGCGGCTGATATCGACAACGTCGAGGAACAGGTCGGCGATCAGAACGCCCCAGACACGGGTTCTGCAGAAGTCGAATCCGCCAATGGACAGGACGCCGCCCCCACTGGCACGCCCGCCATTACTGCCGAAGCCGCGCAGAAAACCGCCGAGGCGTATCTCAACGCTGGCACAGCCACAAAAGTGGAACTGGACGACGAGAATGGACAGTTGGTTTACAGCGTCGAATTCGCTAACGGCACCGACGTCAAAGTGGACGCCATGACCGGCTCTGTGCTGGGAGCGGAATCTGGAGAAGACTAAACCCCCAACCCTCTCGAACCCAATGCGCCCCGATTTTTATCGGGGCGCATTGCATTTCATGTCAACTTCATCTTTTACCGCTATACTCATGGAGGAGCAAAATATGCGCGTGCTGGTTGTCGAAGATGAAAGAAAAATATCAACGTATCTAAAGCGTGGTCTCGAAGAACAAGGCTATGCCGTAGATACTGCCTTTACAGGGCGGGAAGCATTGGATTGGGCGGAAGCCGCGCCTTACGGCATGATTATCCTCGATATTCTCTTGCCAGAAATGGATGGACTGACCGTTTGCCGCGAACTGCGCAAGCGCGATAACCGCACACCGATTCTTATGCTCACTGCCCGCGATGCGGTGGATGACCGTGTCAATGGATTGGACGCGGGCGCGGATGACTATCTGGTTAAACCTTTTGCGCTAAAAGAACTGTTGGCGCGTTTACGCGCAATGGGCCGGCGTAATGCAGACTCTCCCAAAAGCCCCGTTCTCGAAATTGCAGACCTGACATTGGATACGCTGACACGACGCGTCAAACGCGGCGGCAAAATCATCGGACTCACCTCGAAGGAATACGCCGTGCTGGAATGTCTTTTGCGCGAACCCGATCGAGTCCTTACTCGCACCCAAATCGCCGAGCATGTTTGGAATTACGATGTTTACAACCAATCGAATGTGGTGGATGTGTATATCAAAAATCTGCGGCGTAAGATAGATGAGGGGTTTGAAGTTAAATTGATCCATACCGTACGTGGCGCGGGCTATCGCCTTTCAGTGGAAAACGACGATGAATCGGCTTAAGACTCTACGAGTCCGCTTTGCACTCTGGACATCGAGCCTGTTCCTCGTCATCCTGGTTATATTTGGCGTCTATGTTTACTCCAGCATGTCGCGCGGACTCTCCGCCGCGATTGACAACTCGCTCACGCTCAACGCTTCACAGGTTGCCGCTGGATTGAATATTGATAACGGAAAACTTATCCTTCCAGACAGTCTGATAGAAGCCCCAGAGAACGCCGATTTGCGCGGACTCGGATTCACGATTCGCATTCTCACATCACAGGGAAAACCACTTCAAGAGTTAGGGGCATATCACAATTTGCCGGTATCTTTGAATGAATCCTTCGCAACTTATACCGACCCTGCCAGCAACACATCTGTTCGAATCTATAACCAGCCTGTTTACGACAACAATCAATTTGTTGCGATAATTCAAGTAGCACAATCGCTGAATGACATGCAGGATACGCTCCAGCGTTTGCTTTTCACCCTGCTTGTAAGCATACCAATCCTCGTGACCGTTGCGGGAGTCAGTGGATACTTTCTCGCCGCTCGCGCCCTTGCCCCGATTGACCAAATCACTTTGACTGCCCGACGTATCTCTGCCGAAGACCTTTCGGCGCGGCTCAACATACCTGTGACCGACGATGAAGTAGGACGCTTGACACAAACATTGGATGACATGCTTGGTCGTCTCGATGATTCGTTCCAGCGTGAACGTCAATTCACAAATGACGCCTCGCATGAACTGCGCACACCGTTAACCGCCATGCAAGCCATTCTCGGAATGATACGCGAGAAGCGGCGCACACCCGAAGAATACGAACAAGCCCTTGATGACCTGACTGAAGAGACTGACCGATTACGAACTCTGGTTAAAAATTTATTGCGGCTGGCGCGTGGGGAAAAATACAGTTATAACCTGCATGAAATGATTAACCTGTCAACGCTGATAAAAGATGTTGCAGATTCTTTGCGCCCATTAGCCGAAACAAAAAGTCTAACCCTGGCTTGCGAAATACCCGAAAACCTGACGATGTTGGGCGATAGCGATGAACTGATTCGCCTGTTTGTCAATCTGCTGGATAACGCCATTAAATATACGGAATATGGAAAGATAACCGTAACTGCCCAAAAGGATGAAAAAGATATTACTGTCAATATAGAAGATACGGGTATTGGAATTTCTCCTGAACACCTCCTACATATCTTTGACCGCTTTTATCGAGTCGACGAATCACGAGCCATGCGTGGGGCGGGACTAGGTTTAGCCATAGCGCAAGAAATTACCCACGCGCACGGGGGAACAATCGAAGCGCGTAGTACAATAGGGCAAGGAACAACTTTCATGGTGCATCTGCCTCAAAACTTTAGACCGCTTTCAAACAAAGAACAATCTTAATTCCAAAAGCGTGCCAACACCGGCTCAAGCGGACAGCGGCTCCGCCGCTCACGTGAAGGCGAGTTTCAAGAAGTGATGCGACAATAGCGCTGAGTCTCGCCAGCCCCGCCCACCAGCGGATACCCTAAAGGGCGCTGCGCGGACGCAATCCGTTGGGCGCTCCAAATGAGGGTGTACTCTTCAACTCCATTCACACGGTGCCTATCAGATGTTTGAGCATTATCGCCAACCATTAATCCCCCGTAGCGCATTTCTCCGCCGACAAGTCCTCCACGCCGCGATCGCCTTCGGCATTGTGCTTGGTTCTCTGGTCATCGGTATCCTGGGCTATCATGTCTTTGAAGGCCTCCCTTGGATTGATGCCCTGGTCAACGCCGCCATGCTGCTCGGTGGTATGGGACCCGTCAACGAATTACACACTACTGCGGGTAAACTATTCGCGGCGTTCTACGCTCTTTACTCTGGCGTCATCTTTCTGCTTGTCGCGGGCGTGCTCTTTGCGCCCGTCATCCATCGGTTCCTGCATCGCTTCCATTTGGAGATCGAATCGGACGTCCCAGATACTGGCACGCCTCCCCAACAAGACGGGTAGTCAGGAGGCTCCCCGCCCATCTGCGGGTGGGCGCCGCGTGGACGCAAACCGTTGGGCCACTCCTTGCACAATTGATGTCAGTTATTGCATAGATCGAAAAAAATTGCGATACTACTCGTAGTTCCCATATTTCTATTTGGATGTAATTTTATGTCTTCTAATTTATTCAAAAAAAAGCCCACTGCTGAACCCACAGACATTTATGCCAACCTTAGAAATCAAGTATTTAAAATAAATCCAAAAGAAGTTGGCATCCTGCAAAACAAGGAAACTCCCAATGTTTGGGGGATATTAATGGAAACTGGTTATCCCGAGGCAGTTGTAACTTTGGTGTCATTGGCAGATGGAACGACAAGTTTGTATTTTAGTAATGGTGCAGGCATGATCGGCGGCGGTGAACACGCAACTGTGGCTCAATCCACCAAATTCTTCATAGCCGCCGCAGAAAAATACCACCGGCAAATGAACCTCACCGAATCCTTTCCGCTACCTACCGTTGGCAGGGTAAGGTTTTATGTTTTGACTTTTTCAGGCGTGTTGACATTAGATGTTGATGAAAACAAGTTGGGACGCGGAAAGCATGCGTTGTCTCCTCTTTTTTATAGCGGGCAAGATGTCATCACGCAGTTTAGGGTAGTACAGGAACAAACGAAGTAATGCTTGTTCAATAAAACAGCGCCCACCCGCGGCGCGGACACCATTATCGTTGACACGAATATCAATCCCTGAAATAATGGGTAAGGTAAAGACCAGGATTGTATTTACAGGTAAAAGAAAGGAAGGGCACGATGGTTAGCTTAGCCGGTGGAAAATGTATTCCCTGTCGGGGCAGCGAGCCGACCCTGACCGACGCAGAGGTTGAAGATTTGATGGCCCATGTAATGAACTGGAAGGTCAAGGAAGTGGAGGGGGTCAAACGGCTTGAACGCGTCTTCAAGCTCAAGAACTTCGCCGAAGCGCTGAGGTTCACGAACAGGATCGGCGCGATCGCCGAGGAGCAAGGGCACCATCCGCTGATTGTGACGGAGTGGGGGAAGGTCACGGTCCAGTGGTGGACGCATAAAATTCACGGGCTGCACAACAACGATTTCATCATGGCTGCGAAGACGGATACATTGGCAGATACCAGTAATCAGTGACCGGGTGCTGAATGGACGCAAACCGTTGGGTTGCTTCAGGCAACCGATCTTCATTGTCGTGAAGGAAGTTATGAATCTCTGGCCGATCGTTAACCATGCTTTAGCCTATGGTGTTATTCTAGGCGGGGTCCTGTTCACGTTGGTCCTGGGGCTTACCAGGATTAACCCGGAAATCATGCTCAAAGACTACCCCCCGGATGTCCAGGCGAAGTATGGGCCGATGAGTGAGCGGTCGAAACGTCAACGGCTCCCGGTCGCCATATTTTTCATAGCGGTGTTGCTGGGCATTGTCGCCATATCGTTTCGAGAGGTGCGGACAATCACCGGTGGCGATATTCCATTTCTTGATGCCTTTGTTCATTTGTTCGTCATGTTCTCCACCTTCAACCTCCTGGATTGGCTTGTACTCGATTGGCTCATCGTGGTCACCATTCGCCCAAGCTTTATGATCCTGCCAGGGACGGAAGGTCTGGCCGGCTATAAAGATTACAGGTTTCATTTCCGGGGTTTCGTGACCGGCATCGGGATTACCGTCGTTGCAAGCGTTCTCGTGGCTGGCATTGTTGCCGCACTCTTCTAATGATGTTCTATCCAGCATAGCCGCGCAGGAGGCTTCGCCTAAGCATTTTCTGTATAATGAATATTATCCACAGCTGCCCACCAGCGGGTGGATACTGCGCGGACGCAAATCTTTGGGCGCATATTGCGCACTCCAACTGATTTTCGACAAGATGCTCGGGACTCAGCATGACTAAAGCAGATGACTACCGGACGAAACTGCGTGCCCTTGTCGATTGGGATTCGTATTTGTTGAAGGAATCGGGGCTACCTGGGCCGCGCGGGAACATCGAATTGGCCCAGGTCGTCGCGGACGAAGGCAATCGACAACTCTTTCAGCGATATATCGCCTACACCGCCGATGAAGCGCCAGTGAACTCGCCCTATGAATTCCTCGCCTTCTGTGGCATCGTCGGCCTGGGACGCTTGTTGTCCGAGGGTGATACCGACCTCCTGAAAACCTTGCGCTGGTATGCGTCAGATCCGCGCTGGCGCATTCGCGAGGGGGTCGCGATGGCCCTCCAGCGACTGGGCGACGTGAATATGGGGCGGTTGATTGCGGCGATGCGCGAGTGGAGTCAAGGCACGCCGCTGGAGCAAAGAGCGGCAGCAGCAGCCCTGTGTGAGCCCAGGCTTTTGGATCAATCCCAGTATGCCCGCGCAGTCTTGGGGATTTTAGATCAGATCACTGCGGGCATTGAACAAGCAGACAATCACCGAAGTGAAGATTTCTTGATTCTGCGCAAAGGGTTGGGCTATTGCTGGAGTGTAGCGGTCGTGACCTTGCCAGTGGAGGGCAAAGCGTTGATGGAGAAGTGGCTGGTCAAGTCGGACAAAGATGTACGCTGGATCATGAAGGAGAACTTGAAGAAAGCGCGGCTGGTTCGGATGGATGCCGAGTGGGTCAAGAAATGGCGTGGCAAAATAGAAGGATAAGTGCGCCCAACTAGCACTTGCTGCGGACGAAGATGGGCGCTGCGCGGACGCAAACCATTTGCCTTCTCAGAACTGGAGTCGTAACAACTAGAATATGGAAAAACCTGCTGAATCCAAAGGTTTATTAGGACCTCGATTCGTAAACCTTCCGAGTTGGCTAGAAGATTGCACAAATCTATATGTGCAACTTATCCGGAATCCTGCTGGAATAGGATTTCCATGCGAGGAAACTCCCGATACAAGAATACACTCAGTTCAAGAATCAATTCGAGTCAGTGATTTGAGCCGGGTGCTCCTCGAGCACACTCAAGAGAATATTTGGAGATCGTGGCAGCTATTCTCAGACGACTTGTGTTCAAACGCTGTGAGTTATGTTCCACTCATCCTCGATATAGACAACGTAGAGCATAATCTTGAAGACGCATACACTTTGACTCGAGATTGTCTTGACTTGCTTCAGGGCATTAATCCATTTCACGCTCCAGATCATCTCAGAGTCGTTTTCTCTGGAATGAAAGGTTTTCATATTGAAGCAAGGCCAACTGAACCTGTAGATAACCGGTTAATTCGCGCGACTATACTTATCGAATTGGAAAAGATGGGGTTTGAACACAAGGGAGATACAAACTGCTTTCTAAATGGCGTAATTGACACAAGTCATGATTTTATTAGGTTGACAGGATCTTTCAATAGCTGGGGGAAAGATAACGTTTTGAGAAGACGGAAGGTAATTCAGTTGACACTTGAAGATTTTCGAAGATCGCAAGTAAAAAAAATCATCGAAAGATCGGAAGCGGCCTAACATCTCCTTCAGCAGGCTGAGGTTCTACAACTGCTGCAAACGTCAACCTTACCGAACAATCCAACCCCATCCTAATTTCACTATAGGGGATGGGGTTTTGGTTTATGAAACTTTTATTTTTCTTTGGGGGGAGAGTCCCGTCTCGCATCACTCCATCGAAACAGGCTGGTTATTCTAATTTTTACTGCGTAACAAACGCTCCTCACTTGATTATGAGATTGTTATTAATGGATAAAAAAGGTAGAAAAAGTTATATAATAAGGTATGACATTTTCTTTTTCGCAACGCTTGATCCTGGCATTCGCCCGCTATCTGGACCGACGCAAACCCTGGCACCAGCGGGGAAAGGTCCTGGGTGGGATCAGCATCTATGCCATACGGTTGCGCCTGCGTACCTGGAACCTTTGGGATACCAACCTGCTGCCCGTAGCTGTGCTACAACCTATGGCTGAGCGAAGCCCCTCGGCGGGAGTAAACCCTGACGAGCGCCAGCGCCGGGCGCGCAGCAGCGATGGCAGCTTCAACGACCTGCAATACCCGGACATGGGCAGGGCCGGCGCCCGGCTTGGACGCAACCTGCCCTTTCAACGTTCCATCCCGCCGGCGGACCTGCTCGAGCCTAATCCCCGCGATGTAAGCGAGCAGCTCATGGCGCGCAACGGCGAGTTTCACGCGGTGCCGTTCCTCAACTTGCTGGCGGCTGCCTGGCTGCAGTTTATGGTGCACGATTGGTTCAGTCATGACAACCAGAGTGACAACCCAATCGAGGTGCCTGTGGCGCCGGACAGCGACTGGGGCGAGCCAAGCATGCTCGTGCGCCGCACCAAACCCGACCCGACCCGCTTGAATGACGGCGGCCCGCCCGCTTACCGCAATTTCGTCACCCATTGGTGGGACGCCTCCCAGGTCTACGGCAGCTCCAACGAGAGCGAAAAAGAGCTGCGCCTGGGAGTGGATGGCAAACTGCGCCTGGATGAAAACGGATTGCTGCCGCTGCAGGATAAACCTCAAGGGAAAGTCGACCGGACCGGCTCCAACGATAACTGGTGGATCGGCCTGTCGATCATGCACACCCTGTTCGCCCGCGAGCATAACCAGATCTGCGAGATGCTCAAGCGCACAGACCAGGCGAAGCGGCAGGGCTGGGACGATGACCGCCTGTTCGACCAGGCGCGTCTGGTCAATGCGGCGTTGCTGGCAAAAATCCACACCGTGGATTGGACGCCCGCCATCCTCCCGCACCCCACCACAGCTTACGTCCTCAACAGCAACTGGTGGGGGATATTCGGCAAACGCGGCTCGCACTTCTTCCGCCGCTTCACCCGCTCGGATGTGCTGGCGGGCATCCCGGGTTCGCGCCACGAGCACCATACCGCGCCGTACGCCATCACCGAGGACTTCGTGGCTGTGTACCGCATGCACGGCCTGCTGCCCGACCGGATCACCTTCCACCGCCTGGGCGACGACCACGAGCTGGGCAGCTACGGGCTGTTGCAGCTCTCCGAGCAGTTTGTGCGCCCGGTAGTGGAACAAATCGGCTTTCCCAACGCGGTCTACAGCTTTGCCTGCGAGCATCCCGGCCTGGTGACACTGGGCAATTTCCCGGACTCGCTGCGCAATTTCATCCGTCCCAACGGTAACCACATCGACCTGGCTGCCATCGACCTGCTGCGGGACCGAGAGCGCGGCATCCCGCGCTACAATGACTTCCGTGAGTTTCTAGGCCGGCCGCGCATCAAAACCTTCGAAGAGCTGCTGGGCGGCTCGCCCTCTCCCGGCGACGAAGCTGCCCGGCTGCGCTATGAAAAATACCTGCCGCGCCTCAAGGCATTGTATCAGAACGACATCGATCGCCTGGACCTGCAGATCGGACTGCAATCCGAACCGTTAGTTAAGGGACTTGGGTTCAGCGAGACGGCTTTCTACCTCTTCACCCTCATGGCGTCCCGGCGTTTGAAGAGCGACCGCTTCCTGACCGATGATTACCGCCCGGAGATTTACACCGCCGAGGGTATCCGCTGGATCGAGGAGAACAGCATGGTGGATGTCCTGCGCCGTAACGTCCCCGAGCTGGCGCCTGTGCTGCAAAACGTGAGCAACGCTTTCAACCCGTGGGGGCAATGAGATGGGCGAAATCGCTTTTACGCCACTGATGGAAAAGTTTGGCCGGGTGCATGCCTACCTGATCGACGACGGCGACGAGCTGACCCTGGTGGATGCCCTGGGCAAGGACGACGGGCGCACCATTTTCGCTGCCCTGGAACGCCTGGGCCACCAGCCCTCCGAGCTGCGTCGTATCGTGCTGACGCACGCTCATCCCACCCACGTCAAAGGGGCAGCGGTGCTGAAACGGGCAAGCGGGGCGCGGGTATTTGCGCCGGCCGAAGAACAGGCTATTGTTGAGGGGCGGCGCCCATCCAACCACACCACCTGGATCCCACGCCGCCCGTTCCGCGTCCTGCCGCAGCAGTATCTGCTCAACCTGCAAAACAGTCTGTGGAGAATCGGCGTCCGGCCAGAGCTGATCAACATCCCGCCGGTGGTGGTCGATGATCCGTTTGAGCAGGACGATGAGCATATTGGTCCGCTGATCACCATCCGCACCCCGGGGCATTCCCCCGGCAGCACCTCGTTCTACTGGCCCGAG
>JBGPQJ010000016.1:0-33435 GCA_041488995.1 Anaerolineae bacterium | reverse complement strand
AGCGCCAGTGCCATCACCAGAGATAGCAACATCGGCAATGGAATAGCCGGAGCCTGGATTGGTAACAGCGAAACTGCTCACACCACCACTGACAGCGGCGGTTGCCGTAGCACCGGAACCATCACCTGTGATGGTGACGGCTGGGGCGGAGGTATAGCCGCTGCCGGGGGATGAAACAACAGCCCCGGTAACGCCACCGCTGACGGAGGCTGTTGCCATAGCGCCAGTACCATCACCCGTAACAGAAACAACGGGTGCAGCTGTATAACCAGCGCCTGGGGCTGTGACCGCAATGTTTGTAACGGCGCCATTGAAACTGGCTGTCGCTGCAGCGCCAGTACCATTTCCTGTGATGGCGACGGTTGGAGCAGATGTGTAGCCAGTACCTCCGTTGTCAAGCGTGAGCCCAGTCACGACGCCATTCGTAACAGTCGCGGAAGCAGCGGCACCTGTGCCACCGCCTCCACCTGTGAAGACAACCGTTGCACTGCTGCTCGTCGGCAGGGGGCTGTTGGCGTAGTTGGGGACAAACCCGAAATAGTCAGGCGTCCCGCCAGGAGTAGTCATGGCCATCGCGGTGGTCATCCCACCTGCGGTTTGCATAGCAGAGCGGTTATTTGCTGCAGCCTGCCGGTCAGCCTTCGTTATTTTCCCGTGTTTTAAGTGGGGTGGAGGTGGATTCTTGCCATCCGGGCTTGTGCCCTGCGCAATAACCTGGCCGTTCCCTGCAAAAATTAGGGAAACGAGAACCAGGATTGAAATTAGAATATTTAGAAACTTGCGACTAGTCATTTTATATCTCCTCTTATTTTCACTGTGGATTTTTTCTATGTTTAAGGCCGGTGGAAGATTGATTTACTTTAATTATTATGGTTTATTTATCATCTCCTTCCTGGTTTGGAATTGATCGAGACATTGATCGATAATTGACAATAGATCAGATGCTTCTTTAACCGAAACCATTTGCTTGTTGTAAATCTCAATTAAGTTACTTTTCAGGCTGACTGTGATGATCTTTAGGTGAGGGTACTTTTCCAGTAACTGTACTGGCAAATCCAACTCGCCAGCAAAATCACCTTGATTAACTATGACAACATCTGGTTTCTTTCTTCCAATTTCCTTTATCAGAACATCAACTTCATACTCATCCCAAATTCCGATTACCTTCCAATCTTTCGACTCTGTTATCAGGTGTTCAACTGCTTGCCTAAGCATGTCATCTGGGCCTAAAAGGAGGGCAGTTTTACAATTCGTCATTTTTTATCCATAAATTCCACATTCAATTTCGTAAAATCCATATCAAACTGCTCCCCAAGAATATAACAATGCTATTTTTTCATAATAGCAGAACCTGTACATGGTTGCATCCATCACAATCAACATCGGGGAATTAAAAAAGACCATCCTAAGGATGATCTTTTTGATCGGGAGATTAATTCCCCGAGTTAACCCTATTTGATTAGTCCATGTTTACGAGCATAATCTGCCGCCTCTTTTCGGTCTGATAAGTTGAGCTTTTCGAGGATTGAATGCACATGACTTTTGACTGTATTTTCGGAAATGAAAAGGTGTTTGGAAATCTCCAGGTTGGACAGACCGGCAGCTATTGCACGCAACACATCAATTTCCCTACGAGTAAGGGTAATATCTGCTGCGTAATCGAGCTTCTTCGTGCGTGACAATTCCTCCATCAAGCGAAGCGTCATTGATCGGGACAGTGCGCTTTCCCCCTGTTGAACGGATCTTAATGCCGCAACCAGTTTCTGTGGGCGCATATTTTTCAAAAGATACCCCTTTGCGCCGCTGCGAATGGCGGCAAACAGATCCTCATCTTCCTCGGACATGGTCAGGAAAACAATCTTGCATTCAGGATGTTCGCCAAGGATCAACCGCGTCGCCTCAGCTCCCGTGCCATCTGGCAGGCCAAAATCCATCAGGATAAGGTCCGGCTTTATGGTTCGAGCCATTTCAACCGCCTCTCGAACCGTTCCTGCCATACCGGCAATCTCGATATCCAGCTCTGAACGGATGATGGAGGCTAAGCCTTCGCGGAAAAGAACATGATCGTCTACGATAATAATTTTCATCATGTAAAATCACTATTGAGATTTGGTGAACGATCCTTCTTTGTATGGAATGTGGACCGTGATTTTCGTGCCCATGCCCGGCGAAGATTGGATGGACAAGGAACCATTCAATAGTTCGGCTCTCTCGCGCATGAATTTTATTCCATAATGGTCGCCGGATTGAATATGATTGGGGTCGAATCCGCGACCATTATCGGATATTACTACTGCCAGGGCATTTTCATCCCAAGTAAATTCACCAGAAACCCGACTAGGATTCGCATACTTTTCAATATTGCTTAGTGCCTCTCGAAAAATGTAGAATAGCTGAAGCATTTGATGAGGCGATAACTGCTTTGGATTTCCCTGACTGGTTATGTCAATCTGAGAAGAAGACCTTTCTGCAACTTGTTCTGCGTACCGGGTAAACAGGTTTAGTGGATCGGCTGAATTTCCGGACTGGAGAACGGCTAGCATTCCTCTTATCAGCTCATACGACTCTTTTGCCGCTTTTGTCATGGTTTGGATTTGGATTTGCATGGCTGTTTGGTCGCTCAATTTGGTTTCCGATAAATGTTCAAGGTTCATGAGCAGGAAACTAATGTTTTGCCCAAGCGTGTCGTGCAAGTCGCGAGCAATTTCCATCTGCATGTTATGGATCATTTGGGTAAGTGTTTTCTCTTTCTGGTTGCGTTCCCGGATATCCTCTTCGATCCGTTTCCGTTCGGTAATATCGCGGTTGCTCACGCGACGCCCCAGATAACGGCTGTCTAGGCCGAAGAGGGGCCGGCAGACATGTTCGATCCAGTGTTCACTTCCGTCACGGGCAATGATGCGGTATTCAATATTCATCGGGCCTACCGACTCATCATGAACCACTCGATGATGCTCCTCGTAGGATTGCCGGTCATCAGGATGAACAATGCGTGTTAGCAAATCAGGGTCTTCAATGAATTCCTCGGGGCTGTAACCGGTAATGCGCTCGCACGATGGGGATGTGTATACGATATTGCCTCGCGGATCCAACCATTTTTCCCAGTCATACGTCCAATCTACAAGTGTGCGGAATTTCTCCTCGCTTTTGCGTAGCGCATTTTCGGTTCGCTTGTGGTCTACGATATCCCAAGCAAAATCGGCGAAGGTGGAGACAACCTCCACGTCATTGGCAGTGTAAGCCTGCGGTTTATTACCCAAACCGAGAATTGCCATAATTTTTTTATCCCGCATTATTGGAACAGCCATTTCACGGATGACGAGGGCGTGTCCCTCAGGCATTCCCTTGCGGTGCGGCAGCGAGGCATAGTCATTGTGAATGACCGGTTGGCGTTGACGAATACAATCTGCCCAGACACCGGCTTGCTCCACGTCATAATGGCTGTCTTTGCCCTCAGCCTTGCACATATTTTGAAGTGTGTTCGTTGACCATGCCTGGAGCCATAACGTCTTTTGGTCAGATTCGAGGAAATGGAAGAAACCGATCGTACTGCCGGTCAAGGATTCAATTTCATCCAGAGTAACCTGGAGCAATTCGTCCAACGTATGTGTATTGGCAAATTGCATCAGTCGCAGACGCGCTTGAGTGATATTTTCGGCCTGATATCTCTGTTGGATATGCACGAGAAGTGGTCTAAAGGATAAAAAATAGAGCACAGGGAAGATGATCACCACCATAACGGTGGCATCTAATAAAACTTGCAGATAATAAGGCCAAAATATGAAGTAATATACAACAATCATGGCAATCACTTCCGCAAGTGCTATCGAGCAGATAGTGATTGCCAGAATACGTCCCGGCGAATACCGTCCCTTGACCCGTATTAAATCGTTAGTGGCGTGAAGAATATTAGAATTGCCGCGATTTACTGGCCTTGGTGACTGTGATTCGCCCTGACTGTACTCGTCTGAAGTCTTTTCCCGATACCCCATATCCAAAGGAAATCCTATATTCCAGATATAATAAGTTCATTTAGTATTTTGACTGAATCCGAATGCTTTGTCAATATAGAGTTCTGATATTGAGTTCTGATATACGGAAGCTTTCTATGAGATTATAATTACTCCGCAGAGCAGACTGATCAGATTTGAAACGACAATGAACGTTTGATGTCCAAAAACGCTCCTTCAAAGGAGCGTTTTTTATTTGTTGATTCTCGAAATCCCCATATCGAGGGAGTACCAGCCGTGCTGTCACCACATTTTGTTATCGGTCGTGATTACTTCGCCATGATAAAGAGCGGGGCAAGCTGCTATAGCCAGCCTCGCCTGGGTCTCATGCACTCTCAATTTTAAGAAATTGTCTGAAAAGTGCATCCGCCAAAGTTTTCTTATCCCCCCAAACCACCCGCGCCGTCAAAGTGATCGTGTTTACTCCGTGACTATTTGATGAAGGCAATATTAGGAAAGCTGGTGGCAGTGGCAGAGTGAGTGGACATTGATAAACTCCTCAATTATTTTACTCATCCTATGCCCTGCCTTGAATATCAGAAACCTGACAGCGTTCATTTGGCTTGCGGAACTTTCTGTAATTCCTGATACTGGCGCGCCAACCCGGCGCACAGGGTTCGTAATGGCAGTCAGCAGGGTAAGCGCAATGGATGGATGTTCTTCACCTCAAGCCACTTGCGCCAAGCGACCACGAAGATTTGCCGCCCATTCCCGAATGAATGGCAGGTTGTGCGACCCGCCCTGCTGCGTCTGGATAAAGACCAAAACAAACAGAACTTGCCACCATTTCATCCGGTACATCGCCAATTTTCCGCCAAAAAAGCCCACGGTCACTGGTCGAATGCGTGGTGCGGCTTTGAGGACAGGGCGGAGATAATTGGCTGGGAGGGAGTAACGTTCCTTAAAGGTCAAACGGTCTGCGTTTTTGGCCGGCCTGGCCACAACGGGATCCACCGATAGGGGGATGCCATCCAGGCTGGCTTCTTTTGCCTGGGTCAGGTTCATGGCTGTAATAAAATACGCTACAGGCAGGCGGCTGAGGATCTCTTGATGCTTTTTGACGAACCGGACCGCCTCCCGGTGCCAGCCAAAAATCATCGGCGCGCCAATCACAACCGCGGCGTATGGCTCGATACTGTCAACTTCCTCGAGTCGTTTGATATCAACTGAGAGACAGGCGTCCCTTGCCAGTTCCTCTCCAACTACTTGCGCCACTTCTGCCGTTGTTCCAGCATTGGTTGTGTAGGTTACCAATATTTTCTTCGTGTCCATGTAGGTCCTTTCCCTCAAGAAATAATAAGTGTGGGGTCAGGCAGAGAGCGAAAAGTCATCCAGGATGCGTCGGGCAGACAAGCGACCAGAGACCATGGCAGTCGGCATCCCCGTGCCAGGATGTGTGCTGGCGCCGGTGAAATACAGGTTGTGGTACCGCGGGTGCCGGTTGCGCGGGCGGAAATACCCCAGTTGGGTCAGGTTGTGACAGAGCCCATGCGTGGAACCCTTCATCAGGTTGTAATGCTTCAACCAGGATAGAGGCGTGAAGGCAGTCTCAAATTTTATATGTGCTTCCAGATCATTGATTCCTAAAGCTGCCAGTCGGCGGAAGACATGCTGGCGCGCCTTGTCGCGAATTCCAATCCAATCCTGATCTCCATTCTCGCGTATGTGTCCGACTGGGACAATCGCGATCAAGGTGTCCTGTCCCTGCGGGGACATGGTAGGGTCGAGTCGCGCCGGGGCGTGGAGATAAAGACAGGGATTGGCGGGCAGGTCCAGGTCCCGGATGATGCTTTGGAAATTCTCCCGGTAATCGTCGGCAAGAAAGAGGGTGTGGGGTCCCAACGTCTCGTAGGTCTTGTCGATTCCCCAGAAGAAGCTGATGACCGAGCAGGAAAAACGCTTGCGGACGAGGGATTCAGCAAGGTCGTCATCGGGCAGCAAATCCTTATAGACATACGGCAGGTCAGCATTGGCGAGGACTGCATCTGATTCAAACTGTTGCCCATCTGCCAGTGTGACGCCGCGCACATGCGTTTCGTTCAAATCAATCCGTGCAACGGATGAGCTGAAGAGAAATTCCACGCCCGCCTCGCCGGCAAGATCCATGAGCGCCTGCACCACGCTGTACATGCCTCCGCGCGGATAATAGACCCCGTGAGCCAATTCCGTGTAGGACATCATCGAGAAAGTGGCAGGCGCTTCAAACGGGCTCAGCCCCATGTAGACATCCTGGAATGTGAAAGCCGCCTTCAACCGCGGGTCATCAAAGTAAGCCGACATGTTTCGATAGTGATTGACAAGCGGCTTCAATTGGATCAGAAGGGGAAGGTTCTTGATTGAGAAGAACTCTGAGGCTCTGCGGAAATCCCGGTTGACCAGTTTCTCCATGCCCAGCTGGTAGTGACGGTGGCCCTCGTCCATGTAGCGCAACAAGCCCTGAAAACTACCCGGCTCGAAAATCTCCAGCTGCTCCCGCATGGATTTCATGTCGGAGGTCAGCGCCAGCCGACTGCCGTCATCGAAGACCAGGTGATAAGTTGGATCGACACGTTGCAGCTGCAGGCGTTCACGCATGGATGTGCCCAGCGCGGTAAACTCTGCTTCATACAATAATGGCATGACCAGCAGGGTCGGTCCGGTATCGAAGTGATGCCCCTCGCGGCTGAAACGATCACAACGACCACCCGCATGAGTATTTTTCTCGATGACCTTTACTTTAAGTCCATGCCGGGCAAGATGCGTTGCGGCGACAATCCCCCCAATCCCCGCGCCAATGACAATGATGGTTTTTGATTTCATGGTTCTCTTTGAGTGTGTGGATGTGCCGGGATGCTCGGTGACGCCATCTGGTCTGTATGATGAAAGGTGAGCGGTGTCAATATTGACCCACTTGCCCGCAAGATGGCGCCCAATCCCTTGCGCTCTGGATATGAGGGGCGCAACACATATCCTTCCCGCTCAATGGAGTCAAGCACGCCCTCGAATCGCGCAACATAGGCATAGCCTGCCAGTCTGCAACGCAGGTTCTCCACCTGTCCCAGGTATTCTTTGCCATTCTTAAAATATTCCCGTGCCAGTTGTACCCTGCCCCGCACCCATGTCCGATATGCGACACTGGTTACGTCCTGAGGCGAAATATGGTTTGCTTCCAGAACCTCGCGGGGGATGTTAAAATACCCGGCCGGAATATCGTCAAATGTGTCCCTCAACATATGGGTAATGTGTGCGGCGGTCACAGCCAGATAGCGCGCTTCGTTGCGGGGCGAATAACAGCGATGCCCAATGAAATAATGCATAGCCTCCGTCACTGCGCTCGCGAGGCAGCGCGTGTACTCATTCAATTCAGCCTGCGAGATCACTCTTCCGCGGCGGTCAGCATCGAAAGCCATCACTGCCATCATGTTGCGCAGATAGGATTGCAGCCCACTGTTCTTTTCTGAGTCTCCTTGAACCAGCTCGAAAAGCAGCTTTTCTTCCGGATTAATATCTCGCTGCGTCTCGCCCCGGTAACATCCTTCAAGAAGCCACTTCTGGCGATTGATAAAAGCGATTCTTTTGGAGCTCGTGCCTGCTTCTGTGTCGAGAACATCGTCCACCCAACGGAAGTAGGCATAGGCGCGATAGGCATCCGCGACCAACTCCCGGTCTGCCAGGAAACGGATCGTGTAATAAGTCTGTTTGCTGGCGGCTTTGGTAATGGAGGGGGCGAGGGTGGGATCGGGTTCTGTGTTTTTCATCATATGTATTTACGTAGAGGCAACTTTTTCGTTTCTTTCGAAAATTTCCAAAAGTTGAATCCCAGTCCAAGATGATAGTGCTAGAAGGGAAACTTGAGCGATGCCCTTATCAACAGATTGGGTGAAGAGGAGGGCTGTTCAGGAAGAATCGCCCTGGTCAATGAATTAATCTCTGGTACTTAATTGTACCGATTGTGACCAAATACACAATGCGCGTAAGGTCACGATTTTGTAATGTTTCTACAGAAATATGATGCTTCGCCCAGAAAATCAGCATTACTGCTCCTAGCATTAATTTCTGAACTGAAGCAGCTAAAAAGTAGGGAAAAACGACGATTTGGGTTCAAATATTTACGCAGTACACTATAAGTTCATTGCCTTTCATCGCCGCACGTGACCATATATACACATATGTTCTGATTTTAGTTTTCACGGTTGGACCTTTGGATAAGATTGCGTGGAACAAAACAAGACTGGGTGGTGTATGATGATTTTGTATATTAACCTATGAACAAACCTGCTGCTAAACATTGAATTGAGTCGATGTTGGTTGAGTGGTTGTTCAATTGGCTGTAAAATTGTCTTGGACGAATCGATCTCAAATTGTAAACATAAGATGCAATCGAATCTACTCCTGACGAAAATTCTTATTCCTCCAGTTCGACCGATATGGGTGCCACGACCGCATCTGATTGCCCAGTTGAACGCTGGACTTGACCAAAAACTGATTTTGGTATCAGCTCCTGCCGGCTATGGTAAAAGCACGCTGCTCAACGAATGGGCTCACCAGGCTCCAATGCCGGTCGCCTGGCTTTCATTGGAGAAAGGGGATAACACCCCATCCCGTTTTTGGGCGTATTTTGCAGCAGCTTTGCAGACGATCCCCCGCTTGCATGATGCACACGTTGGAGAAAATCTGTTGGAATTGGAACGCGTTTCGTGGCCTTTATCACTGGAGGATACCCTCACAAGCCTGGTCGCTGAGATTTCCGGGGTTCCGGATCGTTTTGTCCTGGTTTTAGATGACCTGCATCTAATCACCGAGTCCAAAATCCACGAGGGGCTTACTTTTCTATTGGAACATCTGCCACCGCCCCCGGGCGGGATGCACCTGGTGATATCCAGCCGCATGGATCCTCCCTGGCCGCTGGCTCGTATGCGAGCGCGCGCTGAAACCACCGAAATACGGACCAGGGATCTGCGGTTTAACCCGGATGAAACCACCGTTTTTCTTAATAAGCTTATGGGGCTGAAGCTTTCCGCCAACGACGTTACACGATTGGAACAACGAACCGAAGGCTGGATAGCCGGTCTCCAAATGGCAGCCCTGTCGATGCAAAAACGAGAGGATATTCCAGCGTTCCTGGATAGATTTTCGGGGAGCCACCGTTATGTCCTGGATTACTTAATCGAAGAGGTGCTGAGCCAACAGACCCCCGAAGTTCTGGATTTCCTCCTTAAGACTTCCATCCTGGACCGGCTCACAGCGCCATTGTGCGACGCGGTCACGGGCGGTAAAGGCAGTCAGGATATTTTGGCACAATTGGAAAGATCCAACGTTTTCCTGTTTTCCCTGGACGATGAGCAAAGCTGGTATCGTTATCACCCCCTGTTCAGCGACTTGTTACGCAAACGTCTGTCGATAAGCCATGCTGCGCAAATTCCAGATTTACATATCCGCGCAAGCGAATGGTATGAAGCAAACGGTTTTCTTCAAGATGCCATTCTGCATGCCCTGGATGCAGATGACATGAAACAGGTTGCGCGCCTGGTGTCCGGAAATATTTTGCTCCTGACAGAGGGTCAAGCGCTGGCCGAGTTGCTTGATCATATCCATTCATTGCCGCCAGAGGATATTCACTCACGACCCCGGTTATGCGTATCAGTCGCCTGGGTCAAAGCCTATGCGGGACAGTTGAATGACGCGGAAGCATTAATCAATGATATGGAGACCACATTAGCCGGGACAGCCTCCGAGAGTGAACGCGCGCACCTGACCGGACATGGGATGGCGATCCGGGCATATGCGCAGTGGATCAAAGGTCACGCAGATCAAGCCATAGATATTTCACGCGAGGCGTTAGCCAGAATACCCGCTGAGGATACGCTGGCAAAAGCCAATATATTGATCACATTAGGCCTGGCATTACAGCGTCAAAGGGATATTTCTGGAGCCATCCAGGCTTTCCGGGACTCTATTGCCATCAGCCGGGAATCCGGGAACCATTATCTGCTGATCTATGCTTCATCCTGTTTGGCCTTTGTGCTCTTAATCGCGGGGAGCTGCGTCAGTCCTTTAAGGTCTGTGAGGAAACCATCAAGATCGTTGAGCAGGACCAAACGACAGGCAGCGGATTATTCGTATTAGGCATTGGTTATGCCACTAAGAGCGAAGTGTTGCGGGAATGGAATGATTTGAATGGGGCATTGGCGGCTGCGCAACAGGCGGTTTCATTGGCAGAGCAGTGGAGGCAGGTGGACACCCTCCATTATTCGTTGACCTGTCTGGTGGATGCTTATCTTGCTCTGGGCGATTTGAGCGCTGCCAGGAGCGCCATGGAGAGGTCAAAATGGATTGCTAGCAAAGTGTCGGACTGGTTTCTGGAAATCTCTGAAATAATGGAAGCAGAAATAAATCTGGCATGTGGAAATTGGGACCAGGTCTTGCAATGGATGTTGGATTCGTGGTCTTCGACAGGTGTCTATGTCTGGGACCTGGTGGCAGCGGTCAACGCGACCGACCCGGCACTCTGCCCCGAGGGCTCACTCTCAGTGGACATCCTCGTCGCACCAGGACCAGACCAGGGTCGAACGGTGATCACGGATCAGCCTCAAAACACGACCGTTTGCCTCGATCCTGACACGGAACAGATTAAAGCTCTTGCAACAGCCATCTTGGGGCGCTGATGCTAGGTGCATCCGCGCCAGCGACAGCCCATCAACTTCCCCCTCTGCGGCATGATCGCCGTCCGTCCCGGCACATACCAACTCATCTGAAAGGAGATTTTCCATGGATAAAACAAGACCAACTCTTCTCGAAGTTATTGTCAAGACGATCGTGACTCATACCGTTACGTATTTCATCATGGGTCTGCTGGCGTCTACACTCCTTGATTACACCCGTTTTTTTGCAGAGTCCAGCCTCAATCTCATGATGCGGCAGACCAACGATCCGTGGGTGATGGTGGGCCCGTTGTTCCAGCCCATCAGGGGTATCCTGTTCGGGATCGTCTTCTACCTGCTGCGAGAGTCCTTCTTCGGTAAGAAGAAGGGCTGGCTGGTAATGTGGATCGTTTTGGTGGTGGTGGGGATCATTGGCACCTTCGGACCAACGCCCGGCTCCCTGGAGGGGATGCTCTACACAGTGTTCCCGTTGTGGGTCCACCTGAGAGGCCTTCCGGAGGTTCTCCTGCAGTCCCTGTCCCTGTCGATGATCCTCTTCTACTGGGTTAATCATCCCGAGAAAAAGTGGCTCAACTGGGTGATGGGGATTGCTTTCTTGATTTTGATGTCCTTCCCCATCATCGGCTTGTTGGTAGGACAGCCATAGTAAGTTCGCCCTCCTGCCTGGAGCGTTTTTCAGTCGAGCGACCTTACCCTGGTCAGCGTGTAGCCCCGGTCGCTTTCAGTGCTCGCACCACCGCAGGCGACCGGGGGTAGGGTGGTCAGCAGGATAAGCAAAAGCTTTTTTACGATCTTAATGACTTACTCCTTCGGTTGGATTCTCAGATGGCTTCTTGCAAGGCTTTCAGGAAATCCCCCATTTCGAGGGTGTACGATGTGGAAACCTCTTCCGGCGTGCAGAAACGCTCCAGCCTGCAACCCACACAATCCGTCTTCAAGCGGATGAATACTTGCGCAGCCTCGGGGCAAGCCTGCAGGATGTTTTGAACAGTCCAGTCTTTGGTGAAGGGAGCGCTCATTTGGTATTATTCAACAGATATATGGGGACTGCTTCTTTGCGCTGGCGCAAAGAGATGGGTATCTGAGGGCTTTGGAAAACGCAGACCTGGGATAACTATCCCCGGTCTGCAGCCAATCGTCCGCGGTCGGTTTTCTATCGCACCAGATCATCAACCGTCTGGATCTGGTAGATGGACTGAGTGGCCGTCCCGATGGCTATTGCACAGCCAGCCACGCGATGTCCTGGAAACGAATCTCCAAGTTGCTGGGGGGTGCCGATAAAGTAGTGAAGCCCTCCATCGATTAGATCATAAGCAGGAGAAATCCTGGTAATGGGATTTGCACCATTCGCAATCTCAAAAAGCTTCTGATAGAAGTCGTCAATACTCCGTTCAGTGCCGTTGCGCCAGAAATCGCTCAGGCAAACCTGAGACGCGGATCCGCAAGCCGCTTTTCCATCCTGAACAAGATCGACATAAGAACCGGGGGGCACAGTGATGATAAAGGGCAGCTGGCCTGACGGGCATACCGGTGCTGACTGGACCTTTTGTGTAAAGTGGTTGAATAAAAGGATAAAAACAGGTACGATAACGGTCAGGGAGATAAGCAAGCCGGTCAATAAGTTTACATACCAGCTTGAGAAAGGGTCGAATTCATGCGCGTGATTCGTGAGTCGGCTCGTTATTCCTGAGAGGCCAATCACGATCAGCATGGCAAAGAAAGGCATGGTACTTGCATAGAAACGCCGACCGCCATCAATGGGAGGCAGGAAAGGAATGGATATCAGGATCCCGACAAAGACGGTCACTATGAGAGATGGGATAGGCAACTGGATTCGCCTAAAGGATCGTAAAAGACCGAGAGCCAATAAGATCAGACAGCCCGCCCACAGAGAAATATCCAACCAGGTTGGACCGCCAGGCGAGATAAAGCTAAAAATACCGGTGGGTCCGGGAAGAAAGAAATCCCGGTATGCCTTGAGCGAACCGATCAGCAAACCCGCAGGATGGTGAAGAAAATATTGAAGGGCAGCCTGATATATCGAAGAAGCATTTGCATTGCTGATATCTCTACCCGCTTGGGTCCAACCGACTCCCCCCAAGACCTGCCCGTAGATAGCAGCGCCAAAATTCTCGAAGGTGGTCGTTCCCTTGGCTGCTACCAGCCACGGGAAAATCACATTGACAACCAAAAATGTGCCCAAAGCGGTCAAGGCGGTATATACTGCGATGGGAAACGAGAATCGTTTCTTCCCATGAAAAGCCCATCCAGCCCAAAGAATTATTAATGGAAAAACCAGGAACGCCCCAGCGCGCACACTGACCGCGATCATCAGGACAGAAACCCCAAAGAGAAGATAGCAGATCTCCAGCGATCTGGCTGCATTCCACAGGAGTATCAGAGCAAGACAGCCAAAGGCCAACCCCAGGCTCTCGGTGAGCATGTAACCTATCTGACTTTGGAAGAAGAGAAAGAGCAGGGTCAAGTAAACAGCCGCTGCAAATGCTCCCAGAGACTTGCGCAGCAAATAGGCAGATAAGATAGAACAAAGTCCAACCAGTGCAACCAAGGATGCCAGTACCCAGTGCAGGTCTTCTCCCAGCAGGAGCATTATGGCCGATAGGAAGCCTGGAAAAAGTGGCCGCCAAGCGGCCTGATAAAAACCGGCCAAGATGCGATGTCCCTCCAATAGAGAGTGGGCGCCGGCCAGGTAATAGAAACCATCTTTATAGGGAATCATGCCTGCGATGAGGGCGGCGTCGGAATAACCGGAGGTCCATCTATAAGATAGAGGAATCGCAAAGCAAGCCATGACGAGGCAGGTGGTCGCCAGCCAACCGGCACTTCCCTTCAATGAAAAGCCACCCAGAAACATTGCAAAAACCGAAATTAAAAGAGGAAAGGAATAGGCAAGGAAGAATTGGCCGATTTGATCGGGGATACTCAGCCTCAAGATCAGGGCATACACCAAAAATGGGATGACCACGAGCGCGACGGATATCGATATTCTTCGGATCATTGCAATCTTATCCATTTCATTGTCAAATAGGTTCAATCTCATTTTCCAGCGTCCAAAACGGATAGGCCACAAGTGGTCGTGTGGCAGGTGCGGAAATTATGGTGGTGAGTCCCGGAGATCTACGCGAGGACACATGGGACGTTTCACCCAATAAGATAGTGACCATTAAGTCTAGTCGATCCACAATCAAGTTACCATCTCTTGAAAGGAGTCCAGGTTTGCATGACCTAAAGCAAGAATGATGGGTAGTTCATAAAACCATGCGACAAAGAGGCATCCATAAAACCGCCGTTACATCCTCTTCGCGCTAAATAATATCACGGGAAGGCTCAGTCTCATTCGCCCAAATTGCAATCCACAGTCCGGTGGAGCAGGTCCAATGATCACCAGGTCAGCGGTGGTGGCGGCGGTCAGGGGAGCATCTGCCTCTCTGCGGATAAGTCTTTTCGTCCCATCAGGCTCCAGAAGAATTTATTTTAGCAATCCTGCTAAAATAAATTAACCATAACCTGAAACAAAGTCAATTTTGTGTTTTTATCACAAGGAGTTGGGTTTAAGTAAACTTTGGAGTTCCATAGAATCATTTTTTCACAAAGCATTTGCTTAGAAAAACAAATAAAACATCCCCTGCTGAATGACATCGCAGGGGATGTGGTTATCTCTAATTGGTCTGTTAGTGAAAACTCTGTGCCTGCGGATCCTTATTCAGCCGTCTTTTCGATCAATTCTGGCAGGGAGAGCTTTGCCCATGCAGCATACTTGTCCATTTTCATGCCCAGCTTGGCGGCCACGCCGCGACCGTAATCCGGGTCAGCTTTGTAGAAGTGAACCAACTGGCGGGCAACGATACGCTCGGGCACACCCTGCATGGCTTCAGCCAGATTGCTGAAAAGCTGTTCCTTCTGACTGGCATTCATCAAGCGGAACAGATTGCCGGGTTGGATAAAATCGTCCGCGCCCTCGCGGGGATCGTAGCGGTCGGCATCGCCCGAGATCTTGAGAGGCGATTCGAGATATTTCTTATCTTCCACCGGGCCGCCAAAGCTGTTTGGCTCGTAGTTCACCGCTCCGCCGAAATTGCCATCCGAACGCATGTTGCCATCGCGGTGATAGGTGTTGACTTCGTTGTGCGGTTTGTTCACCGGCAGGGCGGCGTAGTTCACACCCACGCGATAGCGGTGCGCGTCCGCATAGGACATGATCCGCGCCTGGAGCATCTTATCGGGCGAGAAGCTGATGCCGGGCACGATGTTCGAAGGCTCAAAGGCAGCCTGCTCTATTTCGGCAAAGTAGTTCTCGGCGTTGCGGTTCAGTTCCATAATGCCGACTTCAATCAACGGATAGTCGGCGTGCGGCCAGACTTTGGTCAGGTCAAAGGGATTGATGTGATAAGTCTCGGCTTCCTTTTCGGGCATGACCTGTACGCTGAATTTCCACTTTGGGAATTCGCCGCGCTCAATGGCCTCGAACAAGTCGCGCTGGGAGCTTTCGCGGTCTTTGCCGACAACAGCTTCGGCTTCGGCATTTGTCCAGTTTTTGATGCCTTGCATCACCTTGAAGTGGAACTTAACCCAGAAGCGCTCGTTCTTGTTATTGATAAAGCTGTAGGTATGGCTGCCAAAGCCGTTGATAAAGCGAAAGCCCTGCGGCAAGCCGCGGTCACTGAACAGAATGGTGACCTGGTGCAGGCTTTCAGGCGACAGCGACCAGAAATCCCACATGGCGGTGGCGGAGCGCATATTGGTCTTGGGGTCACGCTTCTGGGTGCGGATGAAGTCGCTGAATTTGTAGGCGTCGCGGATGAAAAAGACCGGGGTGTTGTTGCCCACCATATCCCAGTTGCCTTCCTCGGTGTAGAACTTGATGGCGAAGCCGCGCACATCACGCTCGGCGTCCGCCGCGCCGCGTTCCCCGGCGACGGTGGAGAAACGATGCAGGTAGGGGGTCTGCTTGCCGACTTTGGAGAAAATCGCGGCTTTGGAGTAGCGGGTGATGTCTTTGGTGACGGTAAACGTGCCAAACGCCCCCGAGCCTTTAGCATGCACCACGCGTTCGGGCACGCGTTCGCGGTTGAAGGTCGCCATCTTTTCGAGCAGTTGATAATCCTGCATCAGCAGGGGTCCGCGTGTGCCAGCGGTCAGCGAGTTTTGGTTGTCGCCAATCGGGTTACCGTGGGCGGTGGTCAGTTGTTTTTTCTTGCTCATTTGAATCTCCTTTTTTGAATAAACGTTAGACGGTCGATTGCTAGCGCTTTTAATAAAATCGTGCTTACTCTATCGCTTTAAGTACTTCACCTCCTTATGGATAGTTTCGATAACGAGAGATATTGAACGTTCTATAAATTCCTAATAGTAATTAATGTTTATAGATAATAATTATCAATAAGGTGCAAAAAAAAGAGAAGTGGATATTTATTGGCTGTATTACTGACAATCTGGACACAACCCATAAAAGTCGAGTTGGTGCTTTGCAATTCGAAAACCAAAGTTTTGTTCAACTGCTTGAACGATATTCCTGACGGCTGTGTCAAGCTCCCCGTCCATAATCTTCTGGCATTTCGTGCAGATCAAATGGGGATGCGGATAAGGCTTATTGCCATCATAGTGGCTGTCATCACGCAAGTCTATTTCAAGTACTTCGTTCAATTCTTTCAAAAGGTCAAGTGTCTTATAAACGGTAGCCAAACTCATTGTGGGAAACTGAGTTTTTATCTGGTCATAAAGCTGGGAGGCGCTTGGATGACTATCGCTTGTAACAATTAAACGAATCAACTCCACTCGCTGTGGAGTAAGGCGATAATCTCGCTCTCGTAATTTGACGAGCAATTGCTCAAATCTGGCTTGTCGATCAACCTTGTTTATTCTCATTGGATAATTATTCTTTATAAATTGTTGTTATTTATTATAGTTGTTTTTCCTCTAAAGTCAAATCGGATTATCCTAAGCCAAAGAAAAAAGGAGTAGATGAATGCCTGCTCCTTCAAACAAACACATTGCTACATTTACATTTTTTCTACGGTTGTTTGAGCAGGTTGGGACTCGCCGGGCTTTTCGCCAGAGACCGTCCCTGTAACACGGGCGCATCCTTGTGGTTGGTCTGCCATCGTGCCTCCTTATGTAATTGCATGGTGTGTCACACATCATTTTACATGCTGTAAAGTCAAACATCTCTTATTTGCGGCGCTCCGGTTACCCAAGCAGAAGCGCCGCTTTCCAAATGAGAATGTGCTTACTTAAAAATTTGAGAGCGGCGATGCATGTGCTCCACAAGTACACTGCGCACCAGGTCGCATACTTCGCCCACTTTGGGATCGGTCAGGTTGTAAAATATTGCGGTATCGTGCCGTTCGGAGCTGACCACACCCACGCTGCGCAACACGGACAAATGGCGTGATATGCTCGCCTGGCTGTAGCCGGTCTCCTGCATGATTTCCGTCACCGTTTTAGCACGGTCACGCAGGGTGTGTAAAACTTTCAGGCGAATGGCGTTGCCCATTGCTCTGCAAAAATCTGCCTGGAATTCAAAGATGGAATTGTCCATACGCTTTTCTGGTCAATGCAGGCGTTCGGGGTGGTCTTGCAGCGTTCCCGCCAGGTATGCATTCACTGCCGCTTGTGCCTCGCGGATGTCGGTAATGAAGGGCTGAATGTTGCGCGCCTTAAGACTGTTATGTGCGCCCATACCCATACCACACGCAATGAGCACCTGGCAATCGGAGATGGCATCCATCATCGTTCCATGACGGGCTTCAGAATGCGGGTCGGTGCCGTGCGCCTCGCCTTGATGCTCATGATGGTCACCCATGAACTGGTTATGACCGGGCTTGGAGCGTGTTTCCCGGTCGGTGATTTTGCCATTATTGATGGTGTAAACAAGGTAATACTGTGCTCGCCCAAAGTGCGAGCTGATGGTTTCCATATCATCTGTCACGACTGCAATTTTCATAATGGGGCTCCGTTGAAGTAAATTTATGTCTTGCGCGCTTTGTGGATAAAGTACAGCACAACTGTCAGGCCAGCAACAATGATCAGTACCAGGGCTTCCATGCCCAGGAACATCCAACTTTTATCCGGTTTATCTGTCACATGCGTGGATGGAGTGTCCTTCTCGGTGGATAGCTGAGGCAGGTAAGGTCCTGCCACCAGTATGTCGCTGAAACCTGCCACCCGATCAAATTTGGCCATACGCTCACTACACTGGTCAGGGTGGCATTCCTGGCACTTGCTGATATCATCGTCGATGACCGGGTACGCGGTGCGCAGGGTATGGGCTTCTTCCTGAGTAATTGCTTTGGGGTTGCCGCCATGGCAATCCACGCAAGACATCGGTGATTCATTAAGGCAAAAGTATTTGCCTGTGTCGTGCAGGTAGTACAGGTCTTCATGGCAGTTGATGCAAGTTCCATTGTCTGGTGTTGGTGCTGGCTGGTCCGCGAAAGCAACGCCGGGGGTGGCAAGCGCCGCTAACACGATGAACGTTCCTGCTAAAATGGTAAAAAAGTTCAAACGTGATCGGTCTTTTGCACACATGGCACATCTCCTTTCAGAGTGTCCTGCGCTTACTTCATGAAATGACGTTCAGTGGCGTTCTCGCGGCTGTCCATCGGGCACAGCACCATCAATGCGCGCGAAGGAGTTTTATCCAGGTTACGCCAGCGATGTGACAGGTAAGCTTCAAAAAGCAGACTGTCACCAGGCTCAAGACTGTACGTCTCGCCGTCCACCGTGTAAGCGATATGCCCTTCGATGCAATACATAAACTCGCGCCCGGTGTGCACGATAGGGTTCTTGCCGCTGTCGGCTTCGGGGTTGAGGGTGACGATAAGCGGCTCGGCGCCGAAGCGTGGCATTCCGGCGCCCAAATCTTCCATCAACCCGTGAGCGAAAGCGGCACGCGGGCGTACTCCATTCTTTTGGAAGACAACTTTCTTTTCACCGTGATCTGTTTCAAAAAAGGTGGTAATGGGCACTTGCAGGCTTTGCGCCAACTGCTGGAGCGTGCCCACGCTGGGTGAGGTTCGCCCGTTCTCGATCAGGCTCAAGGTGTTGACGTTTAACCCGCTGACTTCTGCTAGAGCGCGGATGGAAAGCCCCAATTCGGAGCGAATCTCGCGCAAGCGGTCACCAACCCGTATCTCCCCGCCTACTGTCTTGCCGAATGGGGATTTCCCTGTTGTACCGTTCCCGCGTTTGCGTCGTGCTCTGGGTGGAATTACTTCAGCCATACTTGTGTCTCCTGTAAAGCAGCTTTTCAACTAATATTATAGTTATTTTTTGAAAAATAGCAATACTTTGTACTAATATATTATGTAATAGATGTTGAAAAAACCATTACATCGACTCTCATTAAAATAGCCTGTGATGTACTGGTCAAACCTGGAATTTGATAGATTATGGTGCGCTAAGATTTGGGGAAATTTGGTGTCGGCGAATTGATCGCTCGCATCCGGGTGGCTGTGCGGCGCTCAGCACAACCTGATAATGAACCAGTCTTTCAAATTGGTGATCTGACGGTGGTCCTGGTGCACCGGATCGTGACCGTGCGCGGCGAACCGGTGACCCTGACTGTCCACCGAATACGACATCCTGCGCACGCTGGTACAGCATGCCAAGGTAATATTGAGTGGGAAAAGAAAAACGCCGGGTTGTTTTATCTCCGGCGTTTTCGTTGGTTCAATCTTTATCTTGATCCTTTTCCGTCTCTTTTGGCGCACCACCCAGCCTTGGTTCCGGTTTGTCGAGGTACTGTTCCAGAAGCGATGGTGCATCGGGATGATCCACGTGCAGGGCGTGGTCGTAGTCACCCGCGACGGCAGGCTGCGGGTCGTAACGAACCGGTCGTCGGACCCCAAATAGATCCATGAAATCCGCGATGGTCAGTAAGATCCGGTTGCGCAGCGAATAGCGATATTCCTGCATGCGCAGCGACTGCCATTCCACGATGGACGCCATCGCACCCTGGACACGCGCCTTGTCCCGCACAATGCGGTGAATCGTGACCGGGTCGCGTGCACCGATGGGGGAGATCAACACAAGATTGGAAATAATCACCAGCACGCTGAACGAGATGAGCACCACCCAGCCGCCTTCCTGCCACTTGCCGACAATCTGCCCGATGAAGACAGATCCGGAGAGTATACCGGCAAACCCAGCGGCGAAACTGCCCCAGCGGCGAGCCCTGCCGGTGTAGTGCTTGAGGATATGTTTGCGGATGGCAAACCCCATGACCATGATCGGCATGAACACGCCAATGCCGTAGTAAGGAATACCAGCTGATGTCTCTCCTCTGATAAAGAAGGTGATGATGATGGTCAGGATGTAGGCGATCGTCACGGAGCGGGTGAAAGTCCCGCGAGGATCGCGGTAAACGATAATTTCCGGGATTTCGCCGATCGCCACGTCGCGCCATTCGGTCGCTTGCAGGTCCTGGAAAGCAGTCATGGATGCGGCAGCCAGCAACGCCACGGCAAGGATTTGGTATGCCCAGTACAGAATGCTCCCGCCCGGAAACTGATCAAAGCCAATGAAGGACAGATTTGCGACCAGCGAACGTCCCAGCGTTCCGTCAAACACATTGAAGTGATAGGAGAAATATGCCAGCATGGCTGTGGTCAGGCCGCCATAGAACAGGAATGATGTTTGAACGAGGCGTCCAATACCTGACTTCCCGCTGTAGAACTGCCACAGCCCGCGTAGTTTTGACAGGTGCTTCTTACCCCATTTCACCAATCCAGCATCCTCATTGATGACAAACTGAATGCCGTTCGACATCGCCTCCAGACCGGAAAGCGCCACCAGCCCTTTCATGGATGCCGTCAGCATGTGATACATGGCTTGCCAGAAGGATGCCGACTTGAGCTCTTCGTGGTAAACCACCGGTGGGACGGCACGTGTCTTGGCGATGAACAACCCGACGGTCATGGCAATGGTCAGCAGGACGAATACCCCCAGCATCGTGAACACAATGCGCGCCGATTCGCCCCGCCCGCGGATGGTCAGATACCATGTGATGGTCATTAACCCGACTCCCAGACCGACCCGGATCAACCAGTCGATGTGGTAAAGGTTAAAAATCGATAGCAACTGGTCAACACCCGAAAGACTCGAGACGACAATCGTAAAAATGTAATCCTGGAGAAGAACAACCGCTACAACCAGGCTCAACCCCGGCGAAAGATATCGCATTGACGCCGTATACGAGCCACCCCCCTCGTTGAAGATCCCCAGCGAAAACATATAAAGCAAGCCAAACACCGCATTGGCGAAAGCAATCACCAGCACGGCGATCCAGGCATATTTCTGCAACCCGTAGGGATGCAGTGCGCTCATCAGTTCGCCGGTGGCGTAGTAATATGATGTGAAATAATCCACGCCAAACAGTGCCAATGCTGCAAGCAGGCCAATCTGCCCCGCACCGTGGACATGCGCATGTTCCTCTTTCTCGACAGGCGCAAGTCGGAACGAGATATAGACAACTGCCATCAAAAATAATATTGCAAAAATCATTCTTACCTTTTCACCTGTTCATGGAATTTGATAAAAGCCGTCTCCAGCATGTCCAGCTCCCGAAACAAATACATTCGGGTGGAGGGGTTAAAACGAGTATCCTGTGAGACCTTGGCATGTTCCAATCTGGCCGCGCGTACTACAAAAATAGGTTTGAACATGATTCGCCCTGCAGGGATGACTTCCAGCATGACCTCCGCCATGCGCAGTTCCTGGTCGTCATAATAAGGCAGGGAAATGCTCAGGCCGCGGTTCAGCGTCCCATTTTGGGCACGTTCCAGGACAGTTTTAATGATTTGTTCTGTCTTATAGAGCGCCAGCGCCCGCCCCTGATTGATGGTTTGTCCCAGCATCCCGTAGCGTTTGTGCTGGTAAGTCTCATCCGCAACGATATAGGTTGCCAGTGAGGAGGCCATGTGCAAGATGGCGACATAGCGTTCCATGGAGGCTTGATTCGCCTCTGCCTCATTGATCGAATTAACCAGCAGCTTCCCCCGGTCGTCAAACGCCACCCACTGGGGCAGATAAAAGCGCCGTGCCGCAGGGACGAAAGGAACCGGGAGTTCGCCGCGACCGCTTTCGGCTGGGCCCTGCTCGACGATGGCGTCTCCTGCTGAGGTCAGTGCGGACTCCAATTCCCCATCCTTTTGCTCTGGTATCGAGGGGATTTGTTCATCCAATTCCGCGCGATAGGTTACCGAGCGCCCGGCTGGTAGCATGTTGTGGACCATGTGGATCGCGGTGACATACCGCAGCAGGGACGCGCTCGCATTAATCGATTGATCAGGTGACTGTTCCAACTCACTCAGTTTCAGGCGCAATTCATCACGCAAGTATTGTTGGGTATATCGGATTTGCCACCTGCCCAGAGTCTGTTCGCGCATTTGAACGGGCACCAGCATCGCCGCCAGTTCGCCCGACTGCGGTACTTTAGCGGTCACCCGGTCGGGCAGCGTTAAACGCACATGGCGCGCGTTATTCGTCACCGCCTCTGCCAGGCGCTGTGCCTGCGATTCAATAAACCGCTGGACAATGATTGGCTGGGCAAGAAAAAGCGCCCGCTGGCGCTCGTATTCATCCCGGAGGTGAACCACCGGATTTGCTATGGAAATGTCGGTCATCATTTTAACATTCACCCGTGATCCCAAAGCGGGTTATATACCCGTTTGGGATCACGGCAAGGTCTAGGGCATCACCCTCCCAGAAAAAAACAATCCAGCAGGAAGAAAACATAAAACCAGATGAGCGTCACCAGGACAAGTGCCTGCTGCATCCACGCCTGTAAAGGCAAGAAAGACGCCCAGATAATACCGCCCAACGGTAGCCCAGCGCATACCCATTTTAGGGTACGTTTTACTTTTCTGCCGGGAGGATCAGCTGGGATGCGGACCATGCCTGTTATCTCTGACTGCCCACCATGAATTCATTCACATTCTAAGGCGTCAGAATAGGGTATGGGGGTCAAGAAAGTGTCAAGAAATCTTTATGCCTGCTCCCTGAAAGAAACTGCTGGTGAATCCAGCTGCGATTTTGATACATTCTTGACGCTTTTACCCCCTTTTTTTCTTTTTCTTTAATACCCCACGACGTACAATTTCCATTGTCTCAAAGGAGAACCCCATGGATTTTTTTGCTCTAACGATCATCCTGCTCTTTGTGTTCACCTGCTGGGGGCTACTGGCCCTCTGCCAGAACTTGATGGATTCAGAATTTTATGGAGGCAAACGATGGCTGATCTTCTCTATATTGCCCTGACGCTTATCTTGCTAGTTTTGAGTTGGGGTTTCATTGTGGTCTGCGACCGATTGATGGAAGATAAGGTATGAACTGGCTCTATCTCATCACCGGGCTGATTACGGTGGCACTGTTTATTTATTTAGTGCTGGCACTTCTCAAACCGGAGTGGTTCGGATGAACATCTACAGTTGGATCCAAATCATTTTTTATATTGTGGTTTTGCTCCTGCTTGCAAAACCGTTGGGGACCTTTATGGCAAAGGTCTACCAGGGCGAGCGCACATTCCTCGACTCGCTGTTGCACCCTGTCGAAAGATTCATCTACCGCCTTTCGGGCGTTAAAGCTGAAGACGACATGGATTGGAAGACTTATGCCATCGCGATGCTGTTCTTCAATGTCCTGGGCTTGCTCGCCGTTTACGGCTTGCAGCGTCTCCAGGGCATATTGCTGCTCAACCCGCAGGGGCTGGGTGCGGTCACGCCCGATTCGTCCTGGAACACCGCTGTCAGTTTTGCCACCAATACCAACTGGCAGGGCTATGGCGGCGAGGTGACGATGAGTTACCTGACCCAGATGCTGGCTCTGACTGTCCAGAACTTCGTCTCGGCGGCCACGGGTATGGCGGTAATGATCGCCCTGATCCGCGGAATCATCCGGCACAATACCAAAGGAATCGGCAACTTCTGGGTCGATCTGACCCGCTCCACGCTCTACATCCTGCTGCCATTGTCACTCGTGGTGGCGTTGCTGCTCGTCTCGCAGGGTGTGGTGCAGACGTTCAGCCCATACCAGACCGTGCCACTGCTGCAACCGACGACCGATGCGAACGGGAATGTTGTGACTCAACAGGTGCTGGCGGTCGGCCCTGCGGCGTCTCAGATCGCAATCAAGCAACTGGGAACTAACGGTGGCGGCTTTTTCAATGTCAACTCTGCGCACCCGTTTGAAAATGCCACGCCGCTCTCGAATTTTGTCGAGACGTTATCCATCCTCGTGATCTCAGGCGCGTTGTGCTACACCTACGGCAAGATGGTGGGCGACACGCGCCAGGGCTGGGCCATCCTGGCGACGATGACCATTATCATGGTGGCATTTCTGGCGCTGGCGGTCTGGGCGGAACAAGGTGGCAACCCGGCTTTTACCGCCATGGGTGTGGATCAAATCCAGAGTAATATCAACCCGGGCGGGAATATGGAAGGCAAGGAGGTGCGCTTCGGCATCGCCAACTCGGCGCTGTGGGCCACAGTTACCACATCTGCCTCCAATGGCTCGGTCAACGCGATGCATGACTCGTTCATGCCGCTGGGCGGCCTGGTGCCTCTGTTCATGATGCAGTTGGGTGAGATCATCTTCGGCGGTGTTGGCTCCGGGTTATACGGGATGTTGGCCTTTGTCATCGTGGCAGTCTTCATCGCCGGGTTAATGGTTGGGCGTACGCCCGAATATCTGGGCAAGAAGATCGAAGCCTACGAGATGAAAATGGCGTCGCTAATGATTTTGATTCCAATCGTGTTGGCAAAGGTCGGGACGGCTCTCGCCGTGGTCGCCCCGGCAGGGCTGGCTACCATCTGGAACACTGGCGGCCCGCATGGCTTCAGCGAAGTGTTATACGCCTTTTCCTCCGCGGCCAACAACAACGGCAGCGCTTTTGCCGGGCTGGGCGCAAACACGCTGTTCTATAACACGGCTCTGGGCATCTGCATGTTCTTCGCCCGTTACTGGCTGGCCATCCCGGCTCTGGCTATTGCAGGATCGCTGGTCCAGAAAAAGAAAGTCCCGGCAGGCGCAGGCACACTCCCCACCCATACTCCATTGTTTATTGCCTGGCTGATCGGCGTCATCATGATTGTCGGCGCGTTGAGTTTCATTCCGGCACTGTCGCTCGGACCGATTGTCGAACACCTGATGTTAGGACATTAATCTTATGAGTACTGAACTCAAGAAACAACCCTCCTACCGGCGTGAGATTTATCAGCGCGCCATCTGGGAGTCCTTCCTGAAACTTGACCCGCGCGTCGAAGTGCGCAACCCGGTCATGTTTGTGGTCGAGGTCGGCAGCGTGCTGACCACCATCCTGTGGATACAGGCGCTCCTCGGGCAGGGCGAAGCCCCGGCCGGTTTTATCGGTGCGGTGGCAATCTGGCTGTGGTTCACCGTGCTGTTTGCCAACTTTGCCGAGGCAGTAGCCGAAGGCCGTGGCAAGGCCCAGGCGGAAGCTTTGCGCCGAACACGAAAAGAGACCCAGGCCAAGAAACTGCAGCAGCTGAAACACGGCGCCAAATACGAGATGGTGGGCTCCATTTCGCTGCGCAAAGGCGATTATTTCCTCGTCGAAGTCAATGATATCATCCCAGCCGACGGCGAGATCGTCGTGGGCATCGCCTCGGTGGACGAGAGCGCCGTGACGGGTGAATCGGCTCCCGTCATCCGTGAAGCAGGCGGCGACCGCAGCGCTGTTACCGGCGGCACGCGTGTGCTCTCGGATTGGTTGATCGTCCGCGTCAGCGCCGATCCGGGCGAGGGCTTCCTCGACCGCATAATCAGCCTGGTGGAGGGCGCGAAACGCCAAAAGACGCCCAATGAAATCGCCCTGAACATTCTGCTGGCCGGTTTCACGATCATTTTTCTGGTGGTATGTACCACACTGTTGCCATATTCCCTTTATAGTGTGACAGCCGTCGGGAAGGGGATTCCGATTACCATTACCGTGCTCGTAGCCTTGCTCGTCTGCCTGATTCCGACCACCATCGGCGGGCTGCTCTCGGCTATTGGCATCGCGGGCATGGACAGGCTCATTCAGCACAAGGTCATTGCCATGTCTGGCCGTGCCGTTGAAGCCGCCGGGGATGTGGATGTGCTGCTGCTCGATAAGACCGGCACCATCACGCTCGGTAACCGCCAGGCGGTGGATTTAATCCCGGTCGGAGGGGTGGGGGCAGTGGAACTGGCTGAGGCAGCGCAACTGGCCAGTTTAGCGGATGAGACGCCCGAGGGTCGCTCGATTGTCGTCCTTGCCAAGGAAAAATTCGGACTGCGCGGGCGGAGAGTCGGCACCGGGCCGTTATCACTGGATGGAAATTCACTACAAACCCAGCAGGGCGCGCGTTTCATCCCTTTTACCGCGCAAACCCGCATGAGCGGAGTGGATGTGAACGGTACCAGCATCCGCAAAGGCGCGCCCGACACGATGATGAAACTCGTCCTCAACAGCGGCAACCCGCTTCCCGCCGACCTGAGCCCGATTGTGGATTCGATTGCCCGCTCTGGCGGCACACCGCTGGTGGTGACGCGTGACGGGCAGGCGATTGGCGTTGTGCATCTCAAAGACATCGTCAAGGGCGGTATCAAGGAGCGTTTTGCGCAACTGCGCGCGATTGGCATCAAGACAGTGATGATTACCGGCGATAACCCGCTGACAGCGGGCGCAATTGCCGCTGAAGCCGGTGTGGACGATTTTCTGGCGCAGGCGACACCCGAAGCCAAGTTGAAACTCATCCGTGAATATCAGGCGGGTGGACGATTGGTGGCGATGACCGGCGATGGTACTAACGATGCCCCGGCGCTGGCTCAAGCGGATGTGGCAGTGGCGATGAATACCGGTACACAACCCGCGCGCGAAGCCGCCAACATGATCGACCTGGACAGCAACCCCACCAAACTGATTGAGGTGGTGGAAATCGGAAAGCAACTGCTGATGACGCGCGGCGCGTTGACCACCTTCAGTATCGCCAACGATGTGGCGAAATATTTTGCCATCATCCCGGCCGCGTTTGTATCCACCTACCCGGTGCTGGGTGCGCTGAATTTCATGCAGCTCGCCACACCGCAGAGCGCCATCCTTTCGGCGGTGATTTTCAACGCGCTGATCATCATCGCGCTCATCCCGCTGGCGCTGCGCGGCGTGCCTTATCGCCCTGTCCCTGCAGAAAAATTACTGCGCAACAACCTGTTGATTTACGGGCTGGGCGGACTGGTGGCGCCCTTTGTTGGCATCAAGTTGATTGATATGCTGCTGATCGTGCTAAAACTGGTCTAACTTTGGAAGGATGATTTCAATGAAAAAACTTCACTTTTCACCCAAGTTAATTTCTGAATCCGTGCTGGCCGTCTTGCTTATTTTCGCGACTACCGCGGTCATGTTGGTGATCGGGCGCAATACGCTCGGCGAGGCGGTGATTGCTTTGCTGTATCTTGTCCCGATTGCCTGGAGCGCCAACCGCTGGGGACAACTGGCGAGCATCAACGCCGCACTGGTGGCAGCCTTGTTGTTCGATTTCTTTTTTATTCCGCCATTTTACACCTTTGCGGTGGCCCGGCTGGAAGGCTGGCTGGTGCTGGCCATCTTTCTGACGGTTGCCATCGTGGTGGTGGGACGCATTCAGGCCAGCCTGTCCACAGCCCGCGAAGCCGTCTGGATGTATGATCTGAGTGCCGTTCTGACTGGCTTGCACACTCAGGATGCAGTGGCGCATGTCGCCGCCAAACACCTCCAGCAGCTTTTCCTGGCATCCCTGGTCAAGGTCATCTACCGTCCCCAGAAAGATGCGCCAGATATCGTTGTCAGTGAACCCAATAATGCAGTTGAAATCGGCAAACCCGACCGGCAGCTGCCGCTCTTGAACGCTTGGGGGCTGGTTGGCGAAGTCCAGATTTGGGGCAGCGAGGACATCTCGTTGCCGGCAGGTGACAGCCGCCTGCTTAAAAATTTTGCCATGCAGATTGCCAACGTGTTTGAACACACACAGCTTTCTGTTTGATAGTGAGCAGGAGAAAAAATGAAATCACAAATTCGACCGGCTCTGGTCGCGCTGCTTTTTTTTACTGTATTGACCGGTCTGGTTTACCCCTTAACCGTGACCGTCGTTGCCCAGGCTGTTTTCCCCGCCCAGGCAAATGGCTCGTTAATCACCCGCGGCGGGCGGATTCTCGGCTCAGAGCTAATTGGTCAGCCCTTTGACGATCCCCGCTACTTTTGGGGACGCCTTTCGGCGACCGGCACTTTCCCTTACAACGCATTCAACGCCGAAAACCTGACCGGCTCTTCCGGCTCAAACTACGGACCGCTGAACCCGGCTCTTCTGGATGCCGTTCAGGCGCGGGTGGATGCGCTCAAAGCTGCCGACCCTGTTAATACCGCTCCCGTCCCCGTTGACCTGGTAACTGCTTCGGGCAGCGGCCTCGATCCCCACATCAGCGTAGCCGCCGCGCTTTATCAGGTTTCACGCGTGGCGAAAGCGCGCGGAATGAGTCATGACGCTGTTCGCGCCCTGGTGGATCAGTATACGGAAGAACGCCAGCTTGGCTTCCTCGGCGAGCCGCGTGTTAATGTTCTCCGGTTAAATCTGGCGCTGGATGGGATACAATAAATTAGTGTATCGCTGGGACGACCGTCTCGCTGCCCCAGGTTGTAAAAATCATGACTTCTGACATTTCCCGCCCCGATCCCGATCAACTCCTTGCTCACGTTCAGGCGGACGAAAAAGCCGCCAAACGAGGCAAGCTCAAGATATTCCTCGGCTATGCCGCCGGGGTCGGCAAGACCTACGCCATGCTCGAAGCCGCCCACCAACGCCGTGAGGAAGGCCTGGATGTGGTCATCGGTTATATCGAAACCCACAAACGCATCGAGACCGAGGAACTGGTTTCAGGGTTGGAAATCATCCCTCGTAAAAGGATTGAATATCACGGTGTCGAATTGACTGAAATGGATGTGGACACCATCCTTGCCCGTCATCCGCGCCTGGTGTTGGTGGATGAGCTTGCGCACTTCAATGCTCCCGGTTCGCGCCATCCCAAGCGCTACCAGGATGTGGAAGAACTGCTCACCGCTGGCATCGACGTTTACACCACCCTCAATATCCAGCACCTTGAAAGCCTGAATGACGTTGTCGCCCAGATTACCGGTACGCTTGTCCGCGAGACGATCCCCGATAGTGTCATCGATTCCGCGACCGAAATCGAATTGGTTGACCTGCCGCCTGATGAACTGCTGAACCGCCTGCGTGAAGGCAAGGTTTACATCCCAGAGCAGGCTGCGCGCGCCATCGAGGAATTTTTTCGCAAGGGAAATCTCACTGCCTTGCGCGAGATGGCGATGCGTCGTGCTGCCGAGCGCGTGGACGACCAGATGCGCGCCTATATGCAGACGCGTGCCATCCCCGGTCCCTGGCATGCCACGGAGCGATTGCTGGTTTGCATCAGCCCGAACACATTGGGCGAGCGCCTCGTCCGTTCCACCCGCCGCCTGGCGGACGAACTCAACGCCGAATGGTTCGCCGTTTATGTGGAGACTCCGGAACATGAACGTCTCTCGCAAGCCGGTCGCGACCATGTTGCCCACACCTTACGCCTCGCTGAGGAACTCGGTGCCCGCTCGAAAATCCTGCCGTTGAGTCAGACTGCTCCTGGCGTGGCTGGAACACTTCTTCAGTACGCCCGAAAGCATAACGTCACCAAAATTATCGCAGGTAAACCCCTGCGTCCGGTCTGGCAGGAATGGCTGCGCGGTTCCATTGTGGAACAACTCATCCGGCGCAGTGGCAATATCGACCTGCATGTCATCTCCAGCACTGATGCAGGTAAACTGCCTGCCGAAGAAGCAGTCTGGCAGCCGCACCGCCCGTACTTGCGCTATGTCTGGAGTATTTTGCTGGTAGCCGCAGCCACGTTTCTAAGCGCATTGCTTGGCCGTGAAATCTCACCGACCAATCTGGTGATGGTCTACCTGTTAGTGGTCGTCATTTCTGCTGTGTACCTGGGCCGCGGTCCGGCTATCCTCGCCTCCATTCTGGGCGTGCTTTCCTTTGACTTCTTTATCGTCCCTCCGCAATTAACTTTTTCGGTTTCTGATGCCGAGTACCTGCTGACTTTTTCCGGACTCTTGGTTGTCGGTTGGGTGATCAGTTATCTTACCGCCCGCGCCCGCGAACAGGCGGACGCAGCCGAGCGACGCGAAGCCGATACTGCCGCCCTCTATGCGCTCAGTCGCGACCTGGCAGCTGCGGATGGGATGGATGCTGTCTTAAAGGTTCTTCAAACACAAATTGAGCAGGCTTTCGGTCGTGAAGTCGTTGTTTACCTGGCGGATGGGGGAAAACTCCAGCCCAATGCGCTTGCGGCAGATGTCCAACCTGGAGAGACCGAAATTGCTGTGGCACAGTGGGCGTTTAAAAATGGAGAAACGGCCGGACGAGGGACGAACACTCTCCCCGGCGCTGAATTCCGTTTTATGCCGCTGAAAACTGCCCGGCGCACCGTTGGGGTACTCGGCGTCAAGCCAAAAGAATCTGAGTCGATCCTCAGCCCCGACCAGCGCCGCCTGCTCGAAGCCTTTGCCAGCCAATCTGCGCAGGCCATTGAACGCGTCCAATTGGCGGAGCAGGCTCGTCAGATAGAGCTGTTAAAGGCAGCCGAAAAATTACAGAATGCCCTGCTCAACTCCATCTCACATGACCTGCGTACGCCACTGGTCTCCATCACCGGGGCGTTAAGCGCACTCGAGGATGAGACTACACTCGAAGCATCCGCACGTCACAGCCTGGTTGAGACCGCCCGCGAGGAAGCCGATAGACTTAACCGGCTTGTCGGCAACCTGTTGGATATGACCCGGCTCGAATCCGGCGCGCTGCAGGTCAAGCATGAACCGTGCGATGTGCAGGATTTAATTGGCGCGGCGCTTGGGCAGATGGAAGACCGTTTTTTGGAGCGCCAGATCCGGGTGGATGTGTCGAACGACATACCGCTTGTCAGCATGGACTTCGTCCTCATCGTCCAGGTTTTAATCAACCTTCTGGATAATGCCCTTAAGTATTCCCTCGACAATTCTCCACTCGACATCCACGCCGGCCTGCATTATGGAGAAATCCAGGTGGCGGTGATGGACCGCGGTATCGGCATCCCGCCCGAGGATTTACCCCGCGTTTTCGACAAATTTTATCGCGTCCAGCGCCCCGAGCAGGTGACAGGCACCGGGCTGGGGTTGGCGATCAGTAAAGGGATCATCGAAGCGCACGGTGGGCGGATCTGGGCGAGTGAACGCGAAGGCGGCGGGGCTATCATCACTTTTGCTCTACCGCTGGAGGTGTCCGTATGAGCGAATCATCCCTGCGAATTCTGGTGGTGGATGACGAGCGCGCCATCCGGCGTTTTCTCAAGGTCTCGCTGGGAAACCAGTATGAAGTATTGGAAGCGGTGAATGGCGAGGGAACCCTGCGAGCCGTTGCAGCCGAACACCCCGACCTGGTTATTCTCGACCTTGGACTCCCTGACATGGACGGTGTGGAGGTCACCCGTCGTCTGCGCGAGTGGACAACCATTCCCATCATTGTGGTGTCCGTTCGTGAGCGCGAAGATGACAAAATTGCTGCGCTCGATGCAGGTGCCGATGATTATCTGACCAAACCCTTCAGTGTCGGCGAATTGCTGGCTCGCATCCGAGTGGCTGTGCGCCGCTCAACACGGCCTGATAATGAACCCGTCTTTCAGATTGGCGATTTGACGGTGGACCTGGCGCGCCGGCTTGTGACCGTGCGCGGCGAGCCGGTGACCCTGACTCCCACCGAATACGACATCCTGCGCACATTGGTGCAGCATGCCGGGAAGGTGCTTACCCATCGCCAGTTGCTGCGTGCCGTCTGGGGAACTGCCTATGAAACTGAAACACATATTCTGAGGGTCAATGTCAGCAACTTGCGCCGGAAAATAGAGCCAGACTTGGCGCGGCCAACTTACATTGTCACCGAGCCAGGGGTGGGGTACAGGCTAAGAATTAGTGATAACACCAGGGGGGCTGTCTGGAAAGAACGTTCAGGCAGCCCCTAAGAAGTGAAAAAGATACAAAAACAGGCAAGACAAAAAAATGGCAGCTACAAGGCTGCCATTTTTTTCATATTATGGGCAATACTCACCAACCCCCACTCGGTATTTACCTTCTCCAGACCTCGCAGGTGGAATCTGCGGAAGCCCATATTGTGTTTAACGATCCCAAATACCGTCTCGACTTCGGTGGAACGTTTCGCACGCAATCGCTGTCCATCCTGGCTAGTGAGGTTGGCTCTAGCCTGGCGGCGATATTCCAGTAAGCGAAAACTGATCCTGATCTTGCGGTTGCCTTTTGCTTTGGTACACTGCGCTTTAAGCGGACACTGGCTGCACTGGTCGCATTCGTAATGGCGCCGGTCGGTTCGATACCCATTTTCTGTGGTGTAACTGGAAGCATACTGGTAGTGCAGCCGCTGGTGGGCCGGGCAGATGAATTCGTCTTGGTCCGGGTCATAGCCAAAGTGCTCGGCTCGAAACTGGTGTTTGCGGATGAGCTCTGCTTTGCGATAAGGGTGCGTATCCTGGTAGAAGGTGTTGTACTTGACGTAGTTCCCCAGACCGTGCTGTTCCAGATAAGCATAATTCTCTTCACTGCCATAGCCTGCGTCCGTGACAATATCTCTGGGCAAGCGTTTCAGATAGGTCCGCATTTTCTCCAGATGGGGGATCAGGCAGGCTGTGTCGCCTGCCCGTCCGTGCACACTGAACCCCACCACGAACTGGCCTTCCGTGCCGATCTGCACATTGTAGGCCGGTTTCGGCCACGGCTTTTCGGCGCCCCGGTCTTCCTTCATGCGCATGCTGCTGGCATCCGGGTCGGTTTTTGTGTAGCTGCTGCGTCCGGCCAGGGTCTCTGCCTGTTGTTCGTACTTCTCCAGCCGCACCAGGCAGTCTCCTTCAAGTTTCTTCAATGCATTGCGGGCGGAACGGGTGTCTTTCTTGTTCCGGATCTGATCGCGCAGCTTCTGGTTGAGTTCATCGATCGTCTTCTTCAGCAGCTCGCTGTTCACATCCGCCTGTCCGTTACCACCCAGTTCCTCCAGGTCATCCTCCCCATACTCGTCCTGCTCTTCTTCGTTCACCTGCTCGATATGCTTGAGCAACTCTTTGATCTGTTCCTGCACCCGTTGGTGATAGTTGTCCCGCTTCTTAGCCCACACCACCTTGTGCTGGTTGGCGTCTGCTTCGATCTTGGTCCCGTCCAAAAATAGTGCTCCAGCTTCACATGACCCGCTGCCACCAGATGCTCCAGCACCGCACTGAATACCTCTTCGATCACCAACTTCATCCGGTTGCCCCGAAAGTCATTGATCGTGCGAAAGTCCGGCTGGTTTTCTCCGCTGATCCACATAAAGTAAATGTTCTCCTGCAGCGCCTTGGCGATCCGCCGCGACGAATAGATCTTCTCCGCATACGCGTATACCAGCACCTTCAACAGCATCTTCGGATGATAGCTGGATGTCCCGTCGCCCTTATACTGCGCCAGCAGCGCACTCACATCGATCTTCTCCACGGCCTCATTCACCACCCGCACCAGGTGGTTGGCAGGGATCATTTCATCATAGCTGGGTGGCAGCAAGGCCACCTGGTTCATCACATACGGCTTGAATACGGGCGCAGCAGGTTTTCTTCTCATGCCCCTATTGAATCACGGTTCTTTAAAAAAGTGAAGGGCTGTCCGTTACTTTTTGGACAGCCCCTTT